>NZ_CP129672.1:1826666-2140000 GCF_030505195.1 Comamonas testosteroni | reverse complement strand
AGACATCAACCGAGATTCCGATAGTAGTGGCGAGCGAATTCGGAAGAGCCTTGCAGTGATAGTCGATCAGTTAACAAAACGGCATGGAAAGGCCGACCATAGTGGGTGATAGTCCCGTATGTGAAAACCGATCGGTGGTACTAGGCTGCAGACAAGTAGGGCGGGGCACGAGAAACCCTGTCTGAATATGGGGGGACCATCCTCCAAGGCTAAATACTCATCATCGACCGATAGTGAACCAGTACCGTGAGGGAAAGGCGAAAAGAACCCCGGGAGGGGAGTGAAATAGATCCTGAAACCGTATGCTTACAAAAAGTCGGAGCCCTTAGGGGTGACGGCGTACCTTTTGTATAATGGGTCAGCGACTTACATTCAGTGGCAAGCTTAACCGAATAGGGGAGGCGAAGAGAAATCGAGTCCGAATAGGGCGATTAGTCGCTGGGTGTAGACCCGAAACCAAGTGATCTATCCATGGCCAGGATGAAGGTGCCGTAACAGGTACTGGAGGTCCGAACCCACTAATGTTGCAAAATTAGGGGATGAGCTGTGGATAGGGGTGAAAGGCTAAACAAACTTGGAAATAGCTGGTTCTCTCCGAAAACTATTTAGGTAGTGCCTCAAGTATTACCGTCGGGGGTAGAGCACTGTTTAGGCTAGGGGGTCATGGCGACTTACCAAACCTATGCAAACTCCGAATACCGACGAGTACAGCTTGGGAGACAGAGCACCGGGTGCTAACGTCCGGACTCAAGAGGGAAACAACCCAGACCGCCAGCTAAGGTCCCTAAAATTGGCTAAGTGGGAAACGAAGTGGGAAGGCTAAAACAGTCAGGATGTTGGCTTAGAAGCAGCCATCATTTAAAGAAAGCGTAATAGCTCACTGATCGAGTCGTCCTGCGCGGAAGATGTAACGGGGCTAAGCCAGTTACCGAAGCTGCGGATGCACAGTTTACTGTGCGTGGTAGGAGAGCGTTCTGTAAGCCTGTGAAGGTGTCTGGTAACGGATGCTGGAGGTATCAGAAGTGCGAATGCTGACATGAGTAGCGTTAAAGGGGGTGAAAAGCCCCCTCGCCGTAAGCGCAAGGTTTCCTACGCAACGTTCATCGGCGTAGGGTGAGTCGGCCCCTAAGGCGAGGCAGAGATGCGTAGCTGATGGGAAACAGGTCAATATTCCTGTACCGATCAATAGTGCGATGTGGGGACGGAGAAGGTTAGCTCAGCCAACTGTTGGATATGTTGGTTCAAGCCTGTAGTCGTGCCTGGTAGGCAAATCCGCCAGGCTTAGATGAGGGGTGATAACGAGTCTGCTTGCAGACGAAGTGAGTGATACCCTGCTTCCAGGAAAAGCCACTAAGCTTCAGCTATTGACGACCGTACCGCAAACCGACACTGGTGCGCGAGATGAGTATTCTAAGGCGCTTGAGAGAACTCAGGAGAAGGAACTCGGCAAATTGACACCGTAACTTCGGGAGAAGGTGTACCCCAAGTAAGTGAAGTTGAACAAACGGAGCTCAAAGGGGTTGCAAAAAATTGGTGGCTGCGACTGTTTAATAAAAACACAGCACTCTGCAAACACGAAAGTGGACGTATAGGGTGTGACGCCTGCCCGGTGCTGGAAGATTAAATGATGGGGTGCAAGCTCTTGATTGAAGTCCCAGTAAACGGCGGCCGTAACTATAACGGTCCTAAGGTAGCGAAATTCCTTGTCGGGTAAGTTCCGACCTGCACGAATGGCGTAACGATGGCCACACTGTCTCCTCCTGAGACTCAGCGAAGTTGAAATGTTTGTGATGATGCAATCTCCCCGCGGAAAGACGGAAAGACCCCATGAACCTTTACTGTAGCTTTGTATTGGACTTTGAACGGATCTGTGTAGGATAGGTGGGAGGCTTTGAAGTGCGGTCGCTAGATCGCATGGAGCCAACGTTGAAATACCACCCTGGTGCGTTTGAGGTTCTAACCTGGATCCATTATCTGGATCGGGGACAGTGCATGGTAGGCAGTTTGACTGGGGCGGTCTCCTCCCAAAGCGTAACGGAGGAGTTCGAAGGTACGCTAGTTACGGTCGGACATCGTGACGATAGTGCAATGGCATAAGCGTGCTTAACTGCGAGACTGACAAGTCGAGCAGATGCGAAAGCAGGACATAGTGATCCGGTGGTTCTGTATGGAAGGGCCATCGCTCAACGGATAAAAGGTACTCTGGGGATAACAGGCTGATACCGCCCAAGAGTTCATATCGACGGCGGTGTTTGGCACCTCGATGTCGGCTCATCTCATCCTGGGGCTGTAGTCGGTCCCAAGGGTATGGCTGTTCGCCATTTAAAGAGGTACGTGAGCTGGGTTTAAAACGTCGTGAGACAGTTTGGTCCCTATCTTCCGTGGGCGCTGCAGATTTGAGGAAGCCTGCTCCTAGTACGAGAGGACCGGAGTGGACACACCTCTGGTGTACCTGTTGTCACGCCAGTGGCATCGCAGGGTAGCTAAGTGTGGAAGAGATAACCGCTGAAAGCATCTAAGCGGGAAACTCGTTTCAAGATGAGATCTGCCGGGGCCTTGAGCCCCCTGAAGGGTCGTTGTAGACCACGACGTTGATAGGCTGGGTGTGGAAGCGCAGTAATGCGTTAAGCTAACCAGTACTAATTGCCCGTGCGGCTTGACCCTATAACTTTGGGTAAGCCTGGAAAAAATAAAGACAGAACGCAAGTTCTAGTTATGCCGAAAAGGCGCAATCGAAAAGCTGATTGAAGACTCTATGAATTCGTTGGACTGAAGGTGAGCAAGATTAAGAAGTTAATCAAGGCGCCGTCAATCTGACAAAAAGTTTATGCCTGATGACCATAGCAAGTTGGTACCACTCCTTCCCATCCCGAACAGGACAGTGAAACGACTTTGCGCCGATGATAGTGCGGGTTCCCGTGTGAAAGTAGGTCATCGTCAGGCTCTTACGCCAAAACGCCTGGCTCACGCCAGGCGTTTTCTTCTCCCTCCTTGTGCTGAGGGGTGAGAAGAAAACGCAAAAACGTTTTAAAAGTACTGTGAAAACAGTGCTACAATAGAAGGCTTCGCTGATCGCAGCAAGCAACGAGATTCAGGATCAGATTTTTTGATTTTGCACTCGGTTCCTTAAAAAAATACAGCCGATAAGCGTGGGCGTTTGAGGGCAAGCAGCCAGTTCTTCGGAACAAACTCTTCGGAGTTATCAAGCGCTCACAAAAACAGTAATGAGGAAGAATTTATTCTTCTTGATTCCGTCAAGTGAGTGAGCAGTCGAAAGACTTTAAATTCAAGATCGAACTATAGAGTTTGATCCTGGCTCAGATTGAACGCTGGCGGCATGCTTTACACATGCAAGTCGAACGGTAACAGGTCTTCGGATGCTGACGAGTGGCGAACGGGTGAGTAATACATCGGAACGTGCCTAGTAGTGGGGGATAACTACTCGAAAGAGTAGCTAATACCGCATGAGATCTACGGATGAAAGCAGGGGACCTTCGGGCCTTGTGCTACTAGAGCGGCTGATGGCAGATTAGGTAGTTGGTGGGGTAAAAGCTTACCAAGCCTGCGATCTGTAGCTGGTCTGAGAGGACGACCAGCCACACTGGGACTGAGACACGGCCCAGACTCCTACGGGAGGCAGCAGTGGGGAATTTTGGACAATGGGCGAAAGCCTGATCCAGCAATGCCGCGTGCAGGATGAAGGCCCTCGGGTTGTAAACTGCTTTTGTACGGAACGAAAAGCCTGGGGCTAATACCCCCGGGTCATGACGGTACCGTAAGAATAAGCACCGGCTAACTACGTGCCAGCAGCCGCGGTAATACGTAGGGTGCAAGCGTTAATCGGAATTACTGGGCGTAAAGCGTGCGCAGGCGGTTTTGTAAGACAGTGGTGAAATCCCCGGGCTCAACCTGGGAACTGCCATTGTGACTGCAAAGCTAGAGTGCGGCAGAGGGGGATGGAATTCCGCGTGTAGCAGTGAAATGCGTAGATATGCGGAGGAACACCGATGGCGAAGGCAATCCCCTGGGCCTGCACTGACGCTCATGCACGAAAGCGTGGGGAGCAAACAGGATTAGATACCCTGGTAGTCCACGCCCTAAACGATGTCAACTGGTTGTTGGGTCTTAACTGACTCAGTAACGAAGCTAACGCGTGAAGTTGACCGCCTGGGGAGTACGGCCGCAAGGTTGAAACTCAAAGGAATTGACGGGGACCCGCACAAGCGGTGGATGATGTGGTTTAATTCGATGCAACGCGAAAAACCTTACCCACCTTTGACATGGCAGGAACTTACCAGAGATGGTTTGGTGCTCGAAAGAGAACCTGCACACAGGTGCTGCATGGCTGTCGTCAGCTCGTGTCGTGAGATGTTGGGTTAAGTCCCGCAACGAGCGCAACCCTTGCCATTAGTTGCTACATTCAGTTGAGCACTCTAATGGGACTGCCGGTGACAAACCGGAGGAAGGTGGGGATGACGTCAAGTCCTCATGGCCCTTATAGGTGGGGCTACACACGTCATACAATGGCTGGTACAAAGGGTTGCCAACCCGCGAGGGGGAGCTAATCCCATAAAGCCAGTCGTAGTCCGGATCGCAGTCTGCAACTCGACTGCGTGAAGTCGGAATCGCTAGTAATCGTGGATCAGAATGTCACGGTGAATACGTTCCCGGGTCTTGTACACACCGCCCGTCACACCATGGGAGCGGGTCTCGCCAGAAGTAGGTAGCCTAACCGCAAGGAGGGCGCTTACCACGGCGGGGTTCGTGACTGGGGTGAAGTCGTAACAAGGTAGCCGTATCGGAAGGTGCGGCTGGATCACCTCCTTTCTGGAAAAATGCTGCTTCAAATTGAACGTCCACACTTATCGGTTGTTGGAACAAGCCAGGTGGCCTGCTAAACAGTAGGCTGCATGGAATGGGTCTGTAGCTCAGCTGGTTAGAGCACTGTGTTGATAACGCAGGGGTCGTTGGTTCGAGCCCAACTAGACCCACCAAGATTCCAATATCTGGTCAGAGGATCCCGGGGGATTAGCTCAGCTGGGAGAGCACCTGCTTTGCAAGCAGGGGGTCGTCGGTTCGATCCCGTCATCCTCCACCAAAAATGATAGCGCCGAAAGGTGCTATAATCGTTGGCTCGGCAGATGTGAAGCGCAAGCGGATCAGAAGCAGAGTAAAAGCGAAAAAACCAAATTCAATATAAAAGCAGTCTGAAGCAGACTGCTTTTATATTGATCTTTGATCAATAGGCTGTTCTTTAAAAATTCATAGAGTCGAAATCAGCGTTGCTGGTGGAAAGCACAAACCAAGGTTTGTGCACCGTGCCGCCAGCAACATTTTGATTGCGTCAAAACAGATATTTTGCGAATGCAAATTTATCTAGTAATGACGAATATTCTCTAAGCTGCATCGAAAGATGCAGCCAAAGATATTCACATTACGGCATAACGCGTGAGGTGCAAGACCTCACCAGTCTTTGAAACCAGGCTTTGATTCTCGACAAGAGAGTCCAAAGTTATAGGGTCAAGTGACTAAGAGCATATGGTGGATGCCTTGGCGATGATAGGCGACGAAAGACGTGATAGCCTGCGATAAGCTTCGGGGAGCTGGCAAATAAGCTTTGATCCGGAGATTTCTGAATGGGGGAACCCACCTCGCAAGAGGTATCGTGCACTGAATACATAGGTGCTCGAAGCGAACCTGGAGAACTGAAACATCTAAGTACCCAGAGGAAAAGACATCAACCGAGATTCCGATAGTAGTGGCGAGCGAATTCGGAAGAGCCTTGCAGTGATAGTCGATCAGTTAACAAAACGGCATGGAAAGGCCGACCATAGTGGGTGATAGTCCCGTATGTGAAAACCGATCGGTGGTACTAGGCTGCAGACAAGTAGGGCGGGGCACGAGAAACCCTGTCTGAATATGGGGGGACCATCCTCCAAGGCTAAATACTCATCATCGACCGATAGTGAACCAGTACCGTGAGGGAAAGGCGAAAAGAACCCCGGGAGGGGAGTGAAATAGATCCTGAAACCGTATGCTTACAAAAAGTCGGAGCCCTTAGGGGTGACGGCGTACCTTTTGTATAATGGGTCAGCGACTTACATTCAGTGGCAAGCTTAACCGAATAGGGGAGGCGAAGAGAAATCGAGTCCGAATAGGGCGATTAGTCGCTGGGTGTAGACCCGAAACCAAGTGATCTATCCATGGCCAGGATGAAGGTGCCGTAACAGGTACTGGAGGTCCGAACCCACTAATGTTGCAAAATTAGGGGATGAGCTGTGGATAGGGGTGAAAGGCTAAACAAACTTGGAAATAGCTGGTTCTCTCCGAAAACTATTTAGGTAGTGCCTCAAGTATTACCGTCGGGGGTAGAGCACTGTTTAGGCTAGGGGGTCATGGCGACTTACCAAACCTATGCAAACTCCGAATACCGACGAGTACAGCTTGGGAGACAGAGCACCGGGTGCTAACGTCCGGACTCAAGAGGGAAACAACCCAGACCGCCAGCTAAGGTCCCTAAAATTGGCTAAGTGGGAAACGAAGTGGGAAGGCTAAAACAGTCAGGATGTTGGCTTAGAAGCAGCCATCATTTAAAGAAAGCGTAATAGCTCACTGATCGAGTCGTCCTGCGCGGAAGATGTAACGGGGCTAAGCCAGTTACCGAAGCTGCGGATGCACAGTTTACTGTGCGTGGTAGGAGAGCGTTCTGTAAGCCTGTGAAGGTGTCTGGTAACGGATGCTGGAGGTATCAGAAGTGCGAATGCTGACATGAGTAGCGTTAAAGGGGGTGAAAAGCCCCCTCGCCGTAAGCGCAAGGTTTCCTACGCAACGTTCATCGGCGTAGGGTGAGTCGGCCCCTAAGGCGAGGCAGAGATGCGTAGCTGATGGGAAACAGGTCAATATTCCTGTACCGATCAATAGTGCGATGTGGGGACGGAGAAGGTTAGCTCAGCCAACTGTTGGATATGTTGGTTCAAGCCTGTAGTCGTGCCTGGTAGGCAAATCCGCCAGGCTTAGATGAGGGGTGATAACGAGTCTGCTTGCAGACGAAGTGAGTGATACCCTGCTTCCAGGAAAAGCCACTAAGCTTCAGCTATTGACGACCGTACCGCAAACCGACACTGGTGCGCGAGATGAGTATTCTAAGGCGCTTGAGAGAACTCAGGAGAAGGAACTCGGCAAATTGACACCGTAACTTCGGGAGAAGGTGTACCCCAAGTAAGTGAAGTTGAACAAACGGAGCTCAAAGGGGTTGCAAAAAATTGGTGGCTGCGACTGTTTAATAAAAACACAGCACTCTGCAAACACGAAAGTGGACGTATAGGGTGTGACGCCTGCCCGGTGCTGGAAGATTAAATGATGGGGTGCAAGCTCTTGATTGAAGTCCCAGTAAACGGCGGCCGTAACTATAACGGTCCTAAGGTAGCGAAATTCCTTGTCGGGTAAGTTCCGACCTGCACGAATGGCGTAACGATGGCCACACTGTCTCCTCCTGAGACTCAGCGAAGTTGAAATGTTTGTGATGATGCAATCTCCCCGCGGAAAGACGGAAAGACCCCATGAACCTTTACTGTAGCTTTGTATTGGACTTTGAACGGATCTGTGTAGGATAGGTGGGAGGCTTTGAAGTGCGGTCGCTAGATCGCATGGAGCCAACGTTGAAATACCACCCTGGTGCGTTTGAGGTTCTAACCTGGATCCATTATCTGGATCGGGGACAGTGCATGGTAGGCAGTTTGACTGGGGCGGTCTCCTCCCAAAGCGTAACGGAGGAGTTCGAAGGTACGCTAGTTACGGTCGGACATCGTGACGATAGTGCAATGGCATAAGCGTGCTTAACTGCGAGACTGACAAGTCGAGCAGATGCGAAAGCAGGACATAGTGATCCGGTGGTTCTGTATGGAAGGGCCATCGCTCAACGGATAAAAGGTACTCTGGGGATAACAGGCTGATACCGCCCAAGAGTTCATATCGACGGCGGTGTTTGGCACCTCGATGTCGGCTCATCTCATCCTGGGGCTGTAGTCGGTCCCAAGGGTATGGCTGTTCGCCATTTAAAGAGGTACGTGAGCTGGGTTTAAAACGTCGTGAGACAGTTTGGTCCCTATCTTCCGTGGGCGCTGCAGATTTGAGGAAGCCTGCTCCTAGTACGAGAGGACCGGAGTGGACACACCTCTGGTGTACCTGTTGTCACGCCAGTGGCATCGCAGGGTAGCTAAGTGTGGAAGAGATAACCGCTGAAAGCATCTAAGCGGGAAACTCGTTTCAAGATGAGATCTGCCGGGGCCTTGAGCCCCCTGAAGGGTCGTTGTAGACCACGACGTTGATAGGCTGGGTGTGGAAGCGCAGTAATGCGTTAAGCTAACCAGTACTAATTGCCCGTGCGGCTTGACCCTATAACTTTGGGTAAGCCTGGAAAAAATAAAGACAGAACGCAAGTTCTAGTTATGCCGAAAAGGCGCAATCGAAAAGCTGATTGAAGACTCTATGAATTCGTTGGACTGAAGGTGAGCAAGATTAAGAAGTTAATCAAGGCGCCGTCAATCTGACAAAAAGTTTATGCCTGATGACCATAGCAAGTTGGTACCACTCCTTCCCATCCCGAACAGGACAGTGAAACGACTTTGCGCCGATGATAGTGCGGGTTCCCGTGTGAAAGTAGGTCATCGTCAGGCTCTTACGCCAAAACGCCTGGCTCACGCCAGGCGTTTTCTTCTCCCTCCTTGTGCTGAGGGGTGAGAAGAAAACGCAAAAACGTTTTAAAAGTACTGTGAAAACAGTGCTACAATAGAAGGCTTCGCTGATCGCAGCAAGCAACGAGATTCAGGATCAGATTTTTTGATTTTGCACTCGGTTCCTTAAAAAAATACAGCCGATAAGCGTGGGCGTTTGAGGGCAAGCAGCCAGTTCTTCGGAACAAACTCTTCGGAGTTATCAAGCGCTCACAAAAACAGTAATGAGGAAGAATTTATTCTTCTTGATTCCGTCAAGTGAGTGAGCAGTCGAAAGACTTTAAATTCAAGATCGAACTATAGAGTTTGATCCTGGCTCAGATTGAACGCTGGCGGCATGCTTTACACATGCAAGTCGAACGGTAACAGGTCTTCGGATGCTGACGAGTGGCGAACGGGTGAGTAATACATCGGAACGTGCCTAGTAGTGGGGGATAACTACTCGAAAGAGTAGCTAATACCGCATGAGATCTACGGATGAAAGCAGGGGACCTTCGGGCCTTGTGCTACTAGAGCGGCTGATGGCAGATTAGGTAGTTGGTGGGGTAAAAGCTTACCAAGCCTGCGATCTGTAGCTGGTCTGAGAGGACGACCAGCCACACTGGGACTGAGACACGGCCCAGACTCCTACGGGAGGCAGCAGTGGGGAATTTTGGACAATGGGCGAAAGCCTGATCCAGCAATGCCGCGTGCAGGATGAAGGCCCTCGGGTTGTAAACTGCTTTTGTACGGAACGAAAAGCCTGGGGCTAATACCCCCGGGTCATGACGGTACCGTAAGAATAAGCACCGGCTAACTACGTGCCAGCAGCCGCGGTAATACGTAGGGTGCAAGCGTTAATCGGAATTACTGGGCGTAAAGCGTGCGCAGGCGGTTTTGTAAGACAGTGGTGAAATCCCCGGGCTCAACCTGGGAACTGCCATTGTGACTGCAAAGCTAGAGTGCGGCAGAGGGGGATGGAATTCCGCGTGTAGCAGTGAAATGCGTAGATATGCGGAGGAACACCGATGGCGAAGGCAATCCCCTGGGCCTGCACTGACGCTCATGCACGAAAGCGTGGGGAGCAAACAGGATTAGATACCCTGGTAGTCCACGCCCTAAACGATGTCAACTGGTTGTTGGGTCTTAACTGACTCAGTAACGAAGCTAACGCGTGAAGTTGACCGCCTGGGGAGTACGGCCGCAAGGTTGAAACTCAAAGGAATTGACGGGGACCCGCACAAGCGGTGGATGATGTGGTTTAATTCGATGCAACGCGAAAAACCTTACCCACCTTTGACATGGCAGGAACTTACCAGAGATGGTTTGGTGCTCGAAAGAGAACCTGCACACAGGTGCTGCATGGCTGTCGTCAGCTCGTGTCGTGAGATGTTGGGTTAAGTCCCGCAACGAGCGCAACCCTTGCCATTAGTTGCTACATTCAGTTGAGCACTCTAATGGGACTGCCGGTGACAAACCGGAGGAAGGTGGGGATGACGTCAAGTCCTCATGGCCCTTATAGGTGGGGCTACACACGTCATACAATGGCTGGTACAAAGGGTTGCCAACCCGCGAGGGGGAGCTAATCCCATAAAGCCAGTCGTAGTCCGGATCGCAGTCTGCAACTCGACTGCGTGAAGTCGGAATCGCTAGTAATCGTGGATCAGAATGTCACGGTGAATACGTTCCCGGGTCTTGTACACACCGCCCGTCACACCATGGGAGCGGGTCTCGCCAGAAGTAGGTAGCCTAACCGCAAGGAGGGCGCTTACCACGGCGGGGTTCGTGACTGGGGTGAAGTCGTAACAAGGTAGCCGTATCGGAAGGTGCGGCTGGATCACCTCCTTTCTGGAAAAATGCTGCTTCAAATTGAACGTCCACACTTATCGGTTGTTGGAACAAGCCAGGTGGCCTGCTAAACAGTAGGCTGCATGGAATGGGTCTGTAGCTCAGCTGGTTAGAGCACTGTGTTGATAACGCAGGGGTCGTTGGTTCGAGCCCAACTAGACCCACCAAGATTCCAATATCTGGTCAGAGGATCCCGGGGGATTAGCTCAGCTGGGAGAGCACCTGCTTTGCAAGCAGGGGGTCGTCGGTTCGATCCCGTCATCCTCCACCAAAAATGATAGCGCCGAAAGGTGCTATAATCGTTGGCTCGGCAGATGTGAAGCGCAAGCGGATCAGAAGCAGAGTAAAAGCGAAAAAACCAAATTCAATATAAAAGCAGTCTGAAGCAGACTGCTTTTATATTGATCTTTGATCAATAGGCTGTTCTTTAAAAATTCATAGAGTCGAAATCAGCGTTGCTGGTGGAAAGCACAAACCAAGGTTTGTGCACCGTGCCGCCAGCAACATTTTGATTGCGTCAAAACAGATATTTTGCGAATGCAAATTTATCTAGTAATGACGAATATTCTCTAAGCTGCATCGAAAGATGCAGCCAAAGATATTCACATTACGGCATAACGCGTGAGGTGCAAGACCTCACCAGTCTTTGAAACCAGGCTTTGATTCTCGACAAGAGAGTCCAAAGTTATAGGGTCAAGTGACTAAGAGCATATGGTGGATGCCTTGGCGATGATAGGCGACGAAAGACGTGATAGCCTGCGATAAGCTTCGGGGAGCTGGCAAATAAGCTTTGATCCGGAGATTTCTGAATGGGGGAACCCACCTCGCAAGAGGTATCGTGCACTGAATACATAGGTGCTCGAAGCGAACCTGGAGAACTGAAACATCTAAGTACCCAGAGGAAAAGACATCAACCGAGATTCCGATAGTAGTGGCGAGCGAATTCGGAAGAGCCTTGCAGTGATAGTCGATCAGTTAACAAAACGGCATGGAAAGGCCGACCATAGTGGGTGATAGTCCCGTATGTGAAAACCGATCGGTGGTACTAGGCTGCAGACAAGTAGGGCGGGGCACGAGAAACCCTGTCTGAATATGGGGGGACCATCCTCCAAGGCTAAATACTCATCATCGACCGATAGTGAACCAGTACCGTGAGGGAAAGGCGAAAAGAACCCCGGGAGGGGAGTGAAATAGATCCTGAAACCGTATGCTTACAAAAAGTCGGAGCCCTTAGGGGTGACGGCGTACCTTTTGTATAATGGGTCAGCGACTTACATTCAGTGGCAAGCTTAACCGAATAGGGGAGGCGAAGAGAAATCGAGTCCGAATAGGGCGATTAGTCGCTGGGTGTAGACCCGAAACCAAGTGATCTATCCATGGCCAGGATGAAGGTGCCGTAACAGGTACTGGAGGTCCGAACCCACTAATGTTGCAAAATTAGGGGATGAGCTGTGGATAGGGGTGAAAGGCTAAACAAACTTGGAAATAGCTGGTTCTCTCCGAAAACTATTTAGGTAGTGCCTCAAGTATTACCGTCGGGGGTAGAGCACTGTTTAGGCTAGGGGGTCATGGCGACTTACCAAACCTATGCAAACTCCGAATACCGACGAGTACAGCTTGGGAGACAGAGCACCGGGTGCTAACGTCCGGACTCAAGAGGGAAACAACCCAGACCGCCAGCTAAGGTCCCTAAAATTGGCTAAGTGGGAAACGAAGTGGGAAGGCTAAAACAGTCAGGATGTTGGCTTAGAAGCAGCCATCATTTAAAGAAAGCGTAATAGCTCACTGATCGAGTCGTCCTGCGCGGAAGATGTAACGGGGCTAAGCCAGTTACCGAAGCTGCGGATGCACAGTTTACTGTGCGTGGTAGGAGAGCGTTCTGTAAGCCTGTGAAGGTGTCTGGTAACGGATGCTGGAGGTATCAGAAGTGCGAATGCTGACATGAGTAGCGTTAAAGGGGGTGAAAAGCCCCCTCGCCGTAAGCGCAAGGTTTCCTACGCAACGTTCATCGGCGTAGGGTGAGTCGGCCCCTAAGGCGAGGCAGAGATGCGTAGCTGATGGGAAACAGGTCAATATTCCTGTACCGATCAATAGTGCGATGTGGGGACGGAGAAGGTTAGCTCAGCCAACTGTTGGATATGTTGGTTCAAGCCTGTAGTCGTGCCTGGTAGGCAAATCCGCCAGGCTTAGATGAGGGGTGATAACGAGTCTGCTTGCAGACGAAGTGAGTGATACCCTGCTTCCAGGAAAAGCCACTAAGCTTCAGCTATTGACGACCGTACCGCAAACCGACACTGGTGCGCGAGATGAGTATTCTAAGGCGCTTGAGAGAACTCAGGAGAAGGAACTCGGCAAATTGACACCGTAACTTCGGGAGAAGGTGTACCCCAAGTAAGTGAAGTTGAACAAACGGAGCTCAAAGGGGTTGCAAAAAATTGGTGGCTGCGACTGTTTAATAAAAACACAGCACTCTGCAAACACGAAAGTGGACGTATAGGGTGTGACGCCTGCCCGGTGCTGGAAGATTAAATGATGGGGTGCAAGCTCTTGATTGAAGTCCCAGTAAACGGCGGCCGTAACTATAACGGTCCTAAGGTAGCGAAATTCCTTGTCGGGTAAGTTCCGACCTGCACGAATGGCGTAACGATGGCCACACTGTCTCCTCCTGAGACTCAGCGAAGTTGAAATGTTTGTGATGATGCAATCTCCCCGCGGAAAGACGGAAAGACCCCATGAACCTTTACTGTAGCTTTGTATTGGACTTTGAACGGATCTGTGTAGGATAGGTGGGAGGCTTTGAAGTGCGGTCGCTAGATCGCATGGAGCCAACGTTGAAATACCACCCTGGTGCGTTTGAGGTTCTAACCTGGATCCATTATCTGGATCGGGGACAGTGCATGGTAGGCAGTTTGACTGGGGCGGTCTCCTCCCAAAGCGTAACGGAGGAGTTCGAAGGTACGCTAGTTACGGTCGGACATCGTGACGATAGTGCAATGGCATAAGCGTGCTTAACTGCGAGACTGACAAGTCGAGCAGATGCGAAAGCAGGACATAGTGATCCGGTGGTTCTGTATGGAAGGGCCATCGCTCAACGGATAAAAGGTACTCTGGGGATAACAGGCTGATACCGCCCAAGAGTTCATATCGACGGCGGTGTTTGGCACCTCGATGTCGGCTCATCTCATCCTGGGGCTGTAGTCGGTCCCAAGGGTATGGCTGTTCGCCATTTAAAGAGGTACGTGAGCTGGGTTTAAAACGTCGTGAGACAGTTTGGTCCCTATCTTCCGTGGGCGCTGCAGATTTGAGGAAGCCTGCTCCTAGTACGAGAGGACCGGAGTGGACACACCTCTGGTGTACCTGTTGTCACGCCAGTGGCATCGCAGGGTAGCTAAGTGTGGAAGAGATAACCGCTGAAAGCATCTAAGCGGGAAACTCGTTTCAAGATGAGATCTGCCGGGGCCTTGAGCCCCCTGAAGGGTCGTTGTAGACCACGACGTTGATAGGCTGGGTGTGGAAGCGCAGTAATGCGTTAAGCTAACCAGTACTAATTGCCCGTGCGGCTTGACCCTATAACTTTGGGTAAGCCTGAAAAAATAAAGACAGAACGCAAGTTCTAGTTATGCCGAAAAGGCGCAATCGAAAAGCTGATTAAAGACTCTATGAATTCGTTAGACTGAAGGTGAGCGAGATTAAGAAGTTAATCGAGGCGCCGTCAATCTGACAAAAAGTTTATGCCTGATGACCATAGCAAGTTGGTACCACTCCTTCCCATCCCGAACAGGACAGTGAAACGACTTTGCGCCGATGATAGTGCGGGTTCCCGTGTGAAAGTAGGTCATCGTCAGGCTCTTACAGTGAAAACCCCGTAGTCGAAAGATTACGGGGTTTTTTTATTGGGTGCTTCGAAATAGGGAGCGTTTACCGCAGGCTGTCAAAGGATTACAGCTACAAAAATACCGGAAACCCATAAAAAGAGAGCGCTAGGCGCTCTCTTTTTATTTCTGCATATCGGGGGCGTAGAAGCGCAGGATGCCGTTTTCATCCAGCCGCCGCGTCAGTTGTCGGCTGAACCAGAGGTAGTGCAGATGGGCCAGGGCCTCGCCCATGGCGAAAGTCATCTGGTGAGTGTCCAGTTGGCGTTTGAAGAGGATGGGAAGGATGTCGGCAGCGCTTAGTCCTTGCTGCCGGGAGGCCTGCATGATGTCGTTCAGACGCTCCTGATGATGGTCCAGCAGTTGCTGGACACGGGCATGCAATCCCGTGAATGGTTTGCCATGCGAGGGCAGAACAAAGGTGTTCTGGGGGAGAGCGAAGTAGCGCTTTAGCGATGTGAGAAACAGCTGCAGCGGGTTGGCTTCAGGCTCGGAAGCATGCACGCTGACATTGGCGGAAATACGGGGCAGCACCATGTCGCCGCTGATCAGTGTCTCGAGCTCGGCGCAGTAAAGCGCCATGTGCTCCGGCGCGTGGCCATAGCCGGCAATGCACTGCCATGTGCGGCCATTGATGTCTATCTCGTCGCCATCCATGATGCGGTGATAGATGTCGGGGACGGGGGCTACCAGGGAAGAGTAGTAGCTGCCGCGGCCGCGCACATGGAGCAGAAATTCCTCATCTCTTTGTCCGTGCAGGCTGTAGAAGTCTGCACCGGATTCACCGCCGAAGCCGTCTCTGTCTTTCATGGCGACACGGGCGACGTTGTAATCGGTGGCACTGATCCACAAGGGCGCATTCCATTGATGGCAGAGCCAGCCGGCCAAACCGATATGGTCGGGGTGCATATGGGTGACGATGACACGCAAAATAGGCAGGCCTTCAAGCGCAGAGGCAAAAATCTGTTCCCATTGCTCGCGGGCTTCGCTGCGATTGACGCAGCAGTCGATGACGGTCCAGCCCTCGCGTATCTGGCCATGCAGATCGGTCTGACGATCACGCAGCAGCCAGAGGTTGATGTGATCGAGGGCAAACGGCAAGGTCATGCGGATCCACTTGACGCCGGGTGCCACGTCCAGAGTCTGGGCCGGACCGGGCAAGGTATCGCCGAGGGGGTAATGCAGTGCGGATTCTTGGCTTGAGGTCATGAGGCGGTATTTCGTTTAGCATTGACGTTAACGTAAACGTCAGTTTTGTCAAAGCATTTTAGAGACCGGCCTGCCTCGTGCAGTCACCTGTGAGATGCAAGACTTACAACTCCACAGAATCATGTCGACCATCTACACCATCAGTGACCTTGCCAAAGAGTTCGATCTCACGACCCGGGCCATCCGTTTTTATGAGGATATGGGCTTGCTGCAGCCGGAGCGCTCCGGCGCAGGCGGTCGCAATCGCGTGTATTCATCGAGAGACCGCGCACGTCTACGCCTGACACTGCGGGCCAAGCGCCTGGGACTGTCGCTGTCGGAGGCCAAGGAAATCATCGACATGTATGACAGCCCGCGCGATACGGGTGTGCAGTTGCGCAAGTTCCTCGATGTGCTGGCGATCCACCGCAAGCAGCTCGAAGCGCAGATGGCCGATCTGCAGGTGACTCTGGATGAGGTGCGAGAGCAGGAAAAAGAGGCTCGCATGTTATTGAAAAGGAGCGAGAGCAAAAATGGCGCATAATTGACGTTTACGTAAACGTCAATTTCAAAGCTTTGCTGGAGAGTTGCCATGTCTGTTGCAGGTGCCACCGAGTCTCTGGATTTTGTTCATCGGGTGAAGCAGAGCTTCGCAAAGCAAGGCGCCATGGCTACGATTGGCGCGCAGCTGACCCTGGTGGAGCCAGGCGTTGTCGATATCTGTCTGGACTGGGCTCCGGGCCTGACTCAGCAGCATGGCTTTTTGCACGCCGGCATGGTCTCCACTGCACTCGATTCGGCCTGCGGCTATGCGGGGCTGACGCTGATGCCAACAGATGCCGCCGTGCTGACCATCGAATTCAAGATCAATCTGCTCGCCCCGGCCAAAGGCCAGCGCTTTCGCATGGAGGGCCGGGTCATCAAGCCCGGGCGCACCATCACCGTATCCGAAGGCAAGGCCTTTGCCATTGACCAGGGAAAAGAGAAACTGATTGCCACAATGGGCTGCACTCTGATGTGTGTGCAGAACCGTGAAGGCATACGCACTGACAAGACGATTCGTCAGACCCATATCTACAGGAGACAACCATGAGCCTTGCCAATCTGCCCGGACTGAACTTCCAGCTCGGTGAAGACATCGATGCGCTGCGCGACGCGGTGCGTGAATTTGCCCAGAGCGAGATTGCTCCGCGCGCGGCCGAGATCGACCGCAGCGACCAGTTCCCCATGGATCTGTGGCGCAAGTTCGGCGAACTGGGCGTGCTTGGCATCACCGTATCCGAGCAGTATGGCGGTGCCGACATGGGCTATCTGGCCCATATGGTGGCGATGGAGGAAATCTCGCGCGCCAGTGCCTCGGTGGGCCTGTCCTATGGCGCTCACAGCAATCTGTGCGTGAATCAGATCAATCGCAACGGCAGCGAGGCGCAGAAGGCCAAGTACCTGCCCAAGCTCATCAGCGGCGAGCATGTGGGAGCACTGGCCATGAGCGAGCCCGGCGCCGGCTCTGATGTCATCAGCATGAAGCTCAAGGCCGAGGACAAGGGCGGCTACTACCTGCTCAATGGCAGCAAGATGTGGATCACCAACGGGCCCGATGCCGACACCTTGGTGGTCTATGCCAAGAGCGAGCCGGAGATGGGCGCTCGTGGCGTGACGGCCTTTCTGATCGAGAAGGGCATGAAGGGCTTCTCGATCGCGCAAAAGCTCGACAAGCTGGGCATGCGCGGCAGCCATACGGGCGAGCTGGTGTTCCAGAACGTGGAGGTGCCGGCTGAAAACATACTGGGCGGCCTGAACATGGGCGCCAAGGTGTTGATGAGCGGCCTGGACTATGAGCGCGCCGTCCTGACTGGAGGCCCGCTGGGCATCATGCAGTCCGTCATGGATAATGTCGTCCCCTATATCCACGACCGCAAGCAGTTTGGCCAGAGCATCGGCGAGTTCCAGCTGATCCAGGGCAAGGTGGCAGACATGTACACCGTGCTGCAAGCAGGCCGCTCTTTTGCCTATACGGTCGCTAAAAACCTGGATCTTCTGGGAACCGATCATGTGCGCCAGGTTCGCAAGGACTGCGCCAGCGTGATCTTGTGGTGCGCCGAGAAGGCCACCTGGATGGCCGGCGAGGGCGTGCAAATCTATGGCGGCAATGGGTATATCAACGAGTATCCGCTCGGTCGCCTGTGGCGAGATGCGAAACTCTATGAGATTGGCGCTGGCACCAGTGAAATTCGCCGCATGCTCATAGGTCGCGAGCTGTTTGCTGAAACCTGCTGAAAAAGCAGGAGCTGCGCCGTTCTTTCAACCACAAAAAGAAGGATAGCTTCATGACAACGACCTCCATCGAAGAACTGTTTGTCCACAACCGCGAATGGGCAGACCAGATGGAGCGTGATCGTCCTGGTTTCTTTACCGGACTGATGGCGCAGCAAAAACCCAAATACATGTGGATCGGCTGCTCGGACAGCCGCGTGCCGGCCAACCAGATCACGGGTCTGGAGCCTGGCGAGGTGTTTGTGCATCGCAACGTGGCCAACGTGGTGGTGCCCAGCGATCTGAACTGCCTGTCCACCATCCAGTACTCGGTCGATCATCTGAAGATCGAGCACCTGATGGTTGTGGGCCACTATGGCTGCGGCGGCGTGTATGCGGCGCTGAACAATCTGCGCCTGGGCCTGGTGGACAACTGGACCCGCCATGTGCGCGATGTGCGCGACAAGCACATCAAGCTGCTGGAAGGCATCTCCACTCAGTTCCGCCACGATGTGCTGTGCGAGCTCAATGCCATCGAGCAGGTGGTCAACGTGGCCCAGTCCACCGTGATGCAGGACGCCTGGGCCCGCGGCCAGCAGGTGACTCTGCATGGCTGGTGCTACAGCCTCAACAACGGCCACATCACCAACCTCGAAATGACCGTGCCTGGTGTGGGCGGCCTGCAGGATGTCTACAACAAGGCTGTCGAGAAGGTCGCTGCGCGCAAGCGCGACTGATCGCTGCCGCTGCGCAGCTGCAGCGCCCTCAAGCGGACCCAAGGCCTGTGCCGCTTGTTCCGCTTGAGAGTGCTGCTCACTTATCTGGAGCGATTGGCCCGCCATGTTTCCGCAACGACTGGATGCCCCCGAGGCCTATGCCATTGCGCAGGCCCTGATGCATGGCTACAACCAGCATTACCGCATGTTCAGTGCGGAAGCTGCCCGAGCCAAGCAGCGCTTTGAGACCATGGACTGGCCGGGCCAGCAGCAGGCTCAGCGTGAACGCATAGAGTTCTACGACCGGCAGGTGCGTGCCTGCATCCAGAGGCTGGAAGAGGAGTTTGCCGCCAGCCTGCAGAGCATGGCTGTCTGGCAGCAGGTCAAGCTGCATTACATCGGGCTGATGGTCGACCATCTGCAGCCCGAGCTGGCCGAGACCTTCTTCAACTCGGTCACCACCAAGATTTTGCATCGCACCCATTTCCAGAACGACTTCATCTTCGTGCGTGCTGCCGTCAGCACCGAGTATCTGGAAAACACCGCGCCGGGTGCCGTACCTATCTACCGAGCCTACTACCCGGGCAACCTCGCCCAGCTCGAAGGGACGCTGCAGACCCTGTTTGAGCAGCTGCAGCTGCAATGCCGCTTTGAAGACCTGCAGCGCGACGTGCACCTGCTGGCCGAGCGCATACGCCAGAGGCTGGCGGGCCTGACGCTCAGGGCCAACTTCCAGCTTCAGGTGCTGTCCAGCCTGTTCTATCGCAACAAGGGGGCGTACCTGGTGGGCAAGATCATCACCGGCTATACCGAGCTGCCGCTGGCGATTCCCATTCTGCATGGAGAGCAGGAGCAGCTCATACTGCATGCGGCCCTGTTCGGCGAGGACGACCTGCATGCGCTGTTCAGCTTTGCGCGCGCCTACTTCATGGTGGATATGGAAGTGCCCAGCGCCTATGTGAGCTTTCTGCGCAGCCTCATGCCGCGCAAGCCCAAGGCGGAAATCTATAACGCCCTGGGTCTGGCCAAGCAGGGCAAGACGCTGTTCTACCGCGACTTTCTGCATCACCTGCGCCATTCCAGCGATCAGCTGCGCATTGCGCCCGGCATCAAGGGCCTGGTCATGCTGGTGTTCGACCTGCCCAGCTTCCCCTATGTGTTCAAGCTCATCAAGGACCGTATCGCCAGCAGCAAGGATGTGTCGCGTCCCCAGGTCAAGGCCAAGTACCAGCTGGTCAAAAAGCATGACCGCGGCGGTCGCATGGCGGACACCATGGAGTACAGCCTGGTGGCTTTTCCCAGAGACCGTTTCAGCGATGAACTGCTGGCCGAGCTGCACGCCCAGGCTCCCGAGCAGATCGAGATCAGCGACCGTGATGGGGACGGGCAGGTGGAAGTCATCATCAGCCACCTCTACATCGAGCGCCGTCTGGTGCCGCTGAACCTGTTCCTGATGGAGTGCCTGGCCGAGGCAGATACCAAGCCGGAGCGCCGCGCTGCCATGGAGCGCGCGATTCTCGAATACGGCAATGCCATCAAGGACCTGGTGGCCACCAATATCTTTCCCGGCGACATGCTGTGGAAGAACTTTGGCGTCACGCGTGGCGGCAAGGTGGTGTTCTACGACTATGACGAGATCGAATACCTGACCGACTGCAACTTCCGCCAGGTGCCGCAGCCGCGAACCGAGGAAGAGGAGATGTCGGGCGACATCTGGTATTCGGTCGGCCCCAGGGATGTCTTTCCCGAGACCTTCGGACCTTTTTTGCTGGGCCATCCGGCCGTGCGCGACATCTTCATGCGCCATCACGCCGACCTGCTGGAGGCCGAGTTCTGGCGCGCCCACCAGAGCCGTATCCGTGACGGTCATTTCCTGGACGTGTTCCCCTACGAGCGCAGCCGCTTTCTGCATGCCGGCGACGCCGGACTGGACACGCAGCGTTTCGCCATTCCCGCCAATAGCCTCGCTTGAAGAGGCAGATCACAACCCTCCATTTCTGAAGGAGACAAACCATGCATCAGGATCCCGTAGTCATCGTCGGCGCCGCCCGCACTCCCATGGGCGCGTTCCAGGGCGATTTTTCCGATCTGGCCGCCCATGACCTGGGTGGCGCAGCCATCAAGGCCGCAGTCGAGCGTGCCGGCATCCGGCCCGAGCTGGTGGAGGAAGTGCTGTTCGGCAACTGCCTGATGGCCGGCCAGGGCCAGGCTCCGGCTCGTCAGGCCGGCTTCAAGGGCGGCCTGCCGCAAAGCACGGGCGCCGTGACCCTGTCCAAGATGTGCGGCGCAGGCATGGAAGCGACCATCCTGGCGCACGACCAGCTCATCGCCGGCAGCCGCGATGTGATGATTGCCGGCGGCATGGAGAGCATGACCAATGCGCCCTACCTGCTCAAGAAGGGGCGTGGCGGCTACCGCATGGGACACGACAAGATCTTCGATCACATGATGCTCGACGGTCTGGAGGACGCCTATGAAGCCGGCCGCTCCATGGGCACCTTCGGTGAGGACTGCGCCGCCAAATACCAGTTCACGCGTGAAGCGCAGGACGCCTTTGCCATTGCCAGCGTGCAGCGCGCCCAGGCCGCAGCGCAAAGCGGTGCCTTCGATGCCGAAATCACGCCCGTCACCGTCAAGACCCGCAAGGGCGACGTGACCGTCAGCCTGGACGAAGGCCCGGCCAAGGCCAAGCTGGACAAGATCTCCAGCCTCAAGCCTGCGTTCAAGAAGGACGGCACCATCACGGCGGCGTCGAGCTCCAGCATCAACGATGGCGCAGCAGCCATGGTGCTGATGCGCGAGTCCACGGCCAAGCAGCTGGGCTGCAAGCCACTGGCGCGCATCGTCTCGCACGCCACCTTTGCGCAGGCCCCCGAGTGGTTCACCACCGCGCCCGTGGGCGCCACCGAAAAGGCGCTCAAGAAGGCCGGCTGGGCGGTGGAGGATGTGGACCTGTGGGAAATCAACGAAGCCTTTGCCGTGGTGCCCATGGCGCTGATGGCCGATCTCAAGGTCTCGCATGACAAGGTCAACGTCAACGGCGGCGCCTGCGCTCTCGGACACCCGATTGGCGCCAGCGGCGCGCGCATTCTGGTCACCCTGCTGCACGCACTGAGGACACGCGGCAAGAAGAAGGGCCTGGCCACGCTGTGCATCGGCGGCGGCGAGGCCACGGCCATGGCCGTTGAGCTGATCTGACGCTATTTGCTCAGAATCGTCACCAGTTTGCTCTACAGTGAACGCATGTTCAACGGATTGCACGCATTCGCGCTGAATGTGTGCAGCTCACATTGCGGAAATCATTCATGAGCGCAGACATTCACCACGACGAGAGCGAGACCATCAAGCCGCTGGAGCCGCAGCAGATTGATGCTTTCTGGGGCGATTTTTCCAACCAGCTCAGTCAGCTGGAGGGGCTCGATCGCCAGGAGTTTGTGGAAAGCTCCAACGAGTTGCTGCACCAATATGCGCCGGGCCTGAGTCTGGAGCTGGAAGGCAGGCTCGGGGAGGCAGGCTCCCGTCTGGTGATCTCGGCCCATGGCAACACGGCGCAGTTCGAGAATGCCCAGGCACTGGTACGCCAGGCGCCGCGTTTCGAGCATTACAGCGTGCAGGCGTTTCGCAGCCGCGCGCTGGGCAGCAACTTCGGCATGCGCATGGACGGCTTCGAGCTGGCCTGCTCGGATATCCGCGTGGGCTATTACGATGCGGGCGGCATCATCGGCCTCAAGCTCTCGTTCGAGAAGCCCATTGCCAGGGACCTGGCCGAGCATGCGCAGCACATGGCTTTCATCATGCTGGACCATGTGCTGGGCGAGTGGGATTTTTCCGTACGCGTGGGCCCGGTCGAGTTTGCCTCCGAGGCTGCGGCCGATGTCTACGGCTCCGCACTGCTGTCGGAGTTCCCGCCGCTGTTCGATGGCTTTATCCGCCAGCAGCTGGGCCGCAGCTATGAATTCCCCAAGGAGGACAGCGACCGCTGGCTTTCTCTGGAGGTGCGCGCGCAGGATGCCGACGAGGAGGCTCCGCCCGACATCCTGACGTTCCACGACGGTGCCAACGCCGTGGCCACGCGCGCCGATCTGTCGCACTTCATGGAGTGGCGCTTCAGCTTCTCGAGCCAGCAGGAGCTGGACGGCGTGCGCGATGCCCAGGATGCGCTGGATGAACAACTCAGCCGCGAGCAGCGCGGCATTCTTGCCTTCTCGCGCGTGGAAAACATGAGTGCCCGCGTGGCCACCTACTATGTGGAAGACCCTGCCTATGCGGTGCAACTGGCCGCACAGCTGGGCCGCCAGCATGTGCCCGAGCTGGAGGGAGAGCTCAGTGTGAGCTTCGACCCTTCCTGGAACGAGTTCCTGTCGCTGTACGCAGCCATTCACCGCAACGATCGTCCCGAGGAGGTCCTGGCTTCATGATCACTTCGCGCGAACAACTGCTGCAGTTGTACGCCCCTCCTGCCGAGCGGGCGCTGCTCAAGCAGCAGTGGGAGCTGGATCGGCATTGCCTGCGCTTTATCGCGCTGTCGCCGTTTCTGGTCATGGCCACGGGCGGTGCGGGCGGCGCCTTGCTCGATGCCTCGCCACGAGGCGGCAAGCCTGGCTTCGTCAAGGCACCGGACGCCAATACCTTGCTCATTCCCGATGCGGGCGGCAACAACCGGCTGGACAGCCTGAGCAATCTGCTCGACGACCCGCGCCTGGGCCTGCTGTTCCTTGTGCCGGGCTTCGACGAAACCCTGCGTGTCAACGGCACGGCCCAGCTGCGTGACGAGGCGCATTACACGGCCTTGTTCGCCAGCGATCATTTCCGCCCCAAGCTGGTGATCGAAGTCCGTGTGCAGGAAGCCTATCTGCACTGTGCCAAGGCGATGATGCGCTCGCGCCTGTGGAGCGAGGAAGCCAAGGTGGCACGCAACGTCATGCCCACGCTCAATCAGATCATTCATGCCCAAATGGGGCTGACCGCGCAGCCTGAATCGCAGGAAAGCATGGTGGCCCGCTATGGCGCCATGATTGCCGCCGAGCAGATCAAGAAAAATTGATAGCTGACAGCGCTTGTCATGAAAGGATTCTGGATGCAAAACGTTTTGAAACCCAACACTCATAGGCGCAAACAGCTATGGCTTTGATACTGATTTTAGGCGCATCACGCGGCCTGGGGCGAGCCCTGGCAGAGGCCTATCTGGCACAGGGCCACCAGGTGATAGCCACCGTGCGCAAGGCTGAAGACATGGTCGAGCTGCAGGCACAGGGCGCTCGGGTGCTGCAGGTCGATCTGGCAGATCCTGCCAGCGTCAGCGGCCTGGCATGGCAGCTCGACGGGGCCAGCATCGATGTTGCGCTTTACGTGGCCGGCGTCTGGGACGGTCATGCCGCAGGCGTGCCGCCCACCCAGCAGCAGTTCGATCTGGTGATGCACAGCAATGTGCTGGGCTTTATGCAGGCCCTGCCGCAGATTGCTCCCATGGTGCAGGAGGCTGGCGGCGTGATCGGCGCCTTCTCCAGCGGCATGTCCCTGCTGGCCGATGCGGACGAGAGCGCCTGGCTGTACCGCGTCAGCAAGGCTGCGCTCAATATGGCCGTGGTCTCGGCCTGCCGCCAATGGCCGGGCCTGACGCTGCTGGCGCTGGACCCGGGCTGGGTGCAGACCGAGATGGGCGGTGCTGCGGCCCCGCTGTCGGTGGCTCAAAGCGTGCAGGGGCTGATGCAGGCCCTGGCGCAGGTCAAGCCCGAAGACCGTGGTCAGCTGCTGCGCCACGACGGCAGATACATCAAGCTTCTAGACGCCTAGCCCAGGCTGGACAACGGGCATATAGCTATAAATATCGGAGACAACATGCTGCTGAATCAGGACCAGGAAATGATCCGCGACGCTTTGCGCGATTTTGTGCGCGAGCAGATCACACCCCATGCCGCGCGCTGGGACAAGGAGCACGAGTTCCCCAAGGACGTGCACCAGGGGCTGGCCGCGCTCGGTGCCTATGGCATCTGCGTGCCTGAGGAACTCGGCGGTGCGGGCCTGGACTATGTGAGCCTGGCGCTGGTGCTTGAGGAAATTGCCGCTGGCGATGGCGGCACCAGTACCGTCATCAGCGTGACCAATTGCCCGGTCAATGCCATCCTCATGAAGTACGGCAATGCCGGCCAGCAGGAGCAATGGCTGCGTCCGCTGGCGCAGGGCCAGATGCTGGGTGCCTTCTGCCTGACCGAGCCCCATGTGGGCAGCGATGCCTCGGCGCTGAGGACCACGGCCGTGCGCGATGGTGGCGACTACGTCATCAACGGCGTCAAGCAGTTCATCACCAGCGGCAAGAATGGCGATGTAGCCATCGTCATCGCAGTCACCGACAAGGCGGCGGGTAAAAAAGGCATGAGTGCCTTCATCGTGCCCACCGGCAATCCAGGCTACCAGGTGGCACGTCTGGAGGACAAGCTGGGCCAGCACAGCAGCGATACGGCGCAGATCAATTTCGAGAACTGCCGCATTCCCGCATCGAACCTGATCGGGGCCGAGGGCGAGGGCTACAGGATTGCGCTGTCCGCACTGGAGGGCGGGCGTATCGGCATTGCTGCGCAAAGTGTGGGGATGGCGCGTGCGGCCTTTGAATGCGCGCTGCAATACAGCAAGGAGCGCGAGAGCTTTGGCCAGCCCATCTTCAACCATCAGGCCGTGGGCTTCAGGCTTGCCGAATGCGCCACGCAAATTGAAGCGGCCCGGCAACTGATCTGGCATGCTGCCAGCCTGCGTGATGCGGGTCTTCCCTGTCTGAAGGAAGCCGCCATGGCCAAGCTCTTTGCCAGCGAGATGGCCGAGCGCGTATGCAGCGCCGCCATCCAGACCCTGGGCGGCTATGGCGTGGTGAGTGACTTCCCCGTGGAGCGCATCTATCGCGATGTGCGCGTGTGCCAGATCTACGAAGGCACCAGCGATGTGCAGAAGATATTGATCCAGCGGGCGCTGGCCTGATCTGCGCCTGGCGGCAAAAGCCCGCCGTTGTCAACTGCTGTGCACGAGGCTGTGGCGCATCAGGGGACGGGCCGGTTGCCGATGTCATTCGGCCTGCTTAGGATGTGCTCAGTTGGGGGGGAGTTTCCCCAGGGGTTTCAACCATTTGCAGCAGGAGTCCACCGCATGCCTTTTGCCCAGGTCAATGGTCAGAATATCTACTACGAGGACACGGGGGGGCGTGGCCCGGCCATTGTGTTCTCGCACGGCCTGCTCATGGATCACACCATGTTCGAGCCACAGGTGCAGGCCTTGCAGGGGCTGTATCGCTGCATCAGCTGGGACGAGCGTGGTCACGGGCAGACGGCGGACCCCGAGCATTGCGAAGCGTTCAGCTACTATGACTCGGCCGACGATCTGGCGGCCTTGCTCAAATATCTGGGTGTGGAAAAAGCGGTGCTGGTGGGCATGTCGCAAGGCGGCTATCTGTCGCTGCGCTGCGCGCTGATTCATCCGGATGTCGTGGGCGCGCTGGTGCTGATAGATACCCAGGCGATGCTGGAGGATCCCGAACAGATGCCGCACCATGAGGCGCTGCTCAAGGCCTGGATCGAGCATGGGCTGTCGGATGACATGGCCACCATCGTGGAGCACACGATTCTGGGCCAGGGTTGGCCGGGTGCTGAGCAGTGGCGTGCCAAATGGAAGCAGGCCTCGCCGATCAACCTGGGACAGAGCTTTGCGACGCTGGCGCTGCGCGATGACATCAGCCCGCGCCTGGCCGAAATCAAGGTGCCTGCGCTGGTGATTCATGGCGACAAGGATGCGGCCATCGGCGTGGAGCGTGCGCGGGCCATGTTCAAGGGCTTGCCCCAGGCCCAGTGGGTGGATGTGGCCGGCGCGGGCCATGCGGCCAACCTCACGCATCCGGAACCCGTGAATGCGGCCATCAGGCAGTTTCTGGACGGCCTGCACTGAGAGCGTAGGCACATTCTGAGGCTCTCAGGCCTCCCCCAGCTCAGCCATGCTGCGCTTGCGCAGCACCACGGTGATCTGGCCGTTGGTCTCGATCGTGGCGCGCTCCACCTCATGCGCGTTGAGGCAGCCATTGGAGCGCAGGGCTGCCGCCAGGTCTTCGGCGGTGATCTGCTCCTGCGTCATCAGACTGGGTTGGACAATGCCCTGGTGAATCAGGACCTTGGGTTTGCCATTCACCAGCCTGCGAAGCCTTGCAAAGCGGTAACTCAGCCGGGAGAGCAGCGCATGGCAGGCCAGCAGCGTGCTGGCGCTGATCAGGCCGCCGATCAGCGAGTTGTCGCCCGCATTCATGGAGTTCTGTACTGCGTTGGAAAGAATCAGCAGCAGCACCAGATCGAAAGGTGCGTACTGGCCGGTCTGACGCCTGCCGGTCAGGCGCAGAAACACCAGCAGAAACAGGTAGACAGTAGTACCGCGAATCACGAACTCCCACCAGGGAGCTGCCATGGAGAACATAGGAAAACCTTTGGGCAGCGAGCTTTGAACTGCAGCTACTGTGCTATGAGGCGACGGACTGCGCAAGCCGGCTTGCTCGTTGTTCGACTTGGCCGACAATGCAGCATTGCCAATCAAGACTGCCAAAGTTGTGAAAGAAGCCGAGAAAAAGCGGGACTGTCCCTGTGGACGCAAGAATGCCAAAGGGCGGCTGCTGGCCTATGCCGATTGCTGCGGCCGCTATATCGACCACTGGGATGCCCGGCCCGCTCCCGATGCCGAGGCTCTGATGCGCTCGCGCTATACGGCCTTCGTGTCTGAGAATCAGGAATATTTGCAAGCCACCTGGCATGCCAGCCAGCGCCCGTTGCAGCTCGACTTTGATGCTGCCACCCAATGGCTGGGGCTGGATGTGAAGCAGTTTCAGCCGACCGGCGATGCTTCTGCAGAGGTCGAATTCGTCGCCCGCTATCGTCTGGCGGGTCGTGCCGTGCGCCTGCATGAGCGCAGCCGCTTTGTGCTCGAGGGTGGGCGCTGGTTCTACGTCGATGGCGACCAATTCTGAAATCGACTCGGCGCAGTCGACCCGGCTGCAGGCCGGTCTGCGCCTGCTGCAGTCACTGGCTTCGCGTGGCTCCTCCGAAATCGCCGCATTGCTGATTCCGGCCCTGCTGCTGTGGGTCAGTACCCGCAACAGCCCAGCCGTCAGCGCTGGGCTGGCCTGGTGGTGGGGACTGATGATCGTCATGGCGCTGGGCTTTTTGCTGTTTCGCCGCAGCCTGCATCGCCAGTGGCGGTCGGCGCGCGATTGGGAGCCCTTGCGACTGCAGGCGGCATTGACAGCCTGGCAACGACAACTGGCGCTGGCCGCGTTGATCAACGGCTTGCTCTGGGTCAGCGTGCTGGCCTTTACCTGGAGTGGCAGCCATAGTGAGCTGCGCCTGCTGATCTATCTGGTGCTGCTGGGCGTGATGGCATCGGCCGCCACTTTTCTGGCGCCGGTGCCGCAGGTGTTCGCGGCCTTCATGGCGGGCATCTACTTGCCGATGTTGCTGTGCACGCTGCATTACTTTCCGCACAAAGGCCCTTATCTGTTGCCGCTGCTGCTGCTGTACGGCGCCATACTTGCCCGCCATGCCTGGGGCGCGCGGCGTTTTGTGCAGCAGCAGATGGCGCACGAGCTGGAGCGTCAGGTACTGGCGGAGCGCTACCGCGAAGCCAAGGAGCAGGCAGAGAATGCGCTGGCCGAAAAGAACTGGTTTATCTCCGCCGCCAGTCATGACCTGCGGCAACCCCTGCATGCCATGGGCCTGATGCTGCAAGCCGCTCATCAGCGCAATCAGGATGACGATCTGGCGCAGCTGCTGCAGGAGATGCAGGCCTGCACGCGCGATCTGGGCGCCATGTTCAACGACCTGATGGATCTGTCGCGACTGGAGGGCGACAGCTTCGCACCGCAATGGCAGGCGGTATCCATGAGTGCGGTGCTCGACGAAGCCCGGCGCCTGTTCGCGCGCGAGGCAGCGCAGCGCGGTCTGCGTCTGCGCGTGAGGCAACCAGCCCATATGCCGGCACTGTGCACGGACGCGGTGCTGTTGCGGCAGATGGTTTTCAATCTGCTGCAAAACGCGCTGCGCTACACCGACCAGGGCGGGGTGCTGCTGGCGCTGCGGCACAGGCAGGGACGTTGGCTTTTGCAGGTGTGGGACAGCGGTTGTGGCATGAGCGAGCAGGAATGCGCACAGGTCTTCATGCGTCACTATCGCAGCCCTGCACGCCAGCAGCGCGATGCCAGGGATGGCGTGCCGGCACCATTGCGCGGGCGTGGCCTGGGCCTGTCCGTGGTGGCACTGGCGGCGCAGCGGCTGGGTGTGGAATGCGGGGTTCAGTCGAGGCCGGGAACGGGGTCATGTTTCTGGCTGCGCTGGCCGCAGGATGCCGAGCAGTGGCAGGCGTCGTCTGTGCTGCCGGCACCGCCGATATTGACTGGGCCGCAGTGGTTCGCCCCCCTGCAGGGGCACTGCCTGGTCGTGGAAAACGATGCGCAGCTGGCCCCGGTGCTGGTGCAGATCTTGCAGAGCTGGGGTGTGCAGGTGCAAAGAGCGCGCAGCTTGGTTGAGGCGCAGCAACTGCTGGCCGATGGATTGTGGCCAGACTTTGTGTTGTGCGACCAGCGATTGAAGGATGGCGCAAGCGGGCTTGAGTGTTTGATGCTGCTTCTGGATCAGCGTCCGCAAGCCAGCGGTGCTTTGATGAGCGGCGATGAGGAGATGCTGGAGCAGGTGCAGGATCAGGGTTATCTGGCCCTGGCGACCCCGCTGCAGCCCGAACAGCTGCATGCGGTGCTGGCGCGCTGCATGGCGATCCGCCAGCCTTAGTCCAAGTCGACCTCTATGCCTCGCATGCGCGTGATCAGCGCCACGCGGTTGCTGGCGCCCAGGCGCTGAAGCAGGGCGGTGACATGTTCCTTGACCGTGTATTCGGACAGGTTCAGTGCCTGTGCAATGGCGCGGTTGGACTTGCCCTGCAGCAACAGGCTCAGCACCTGTGCCTGGCGGGCAGTGATGCCGAGCTCTCTGGCGCTCATATGCAGGATGCTGCCCGCAGCTGGCGCCGGAGGGGCGGTGGGGATGGGAGGCTGGGCCTCAAACCAGGTGCGGCCGCTCAGCAGGGCGAGCACTGCTGCCTGAAACTCGTGAGATGGACTGCTTTTGTGCACAAAGCCATGCACACCTGCGGCTGCGGCCTTGCTGACGATGGCCGGGTGCTTGTCGCCGCTGGTCACCAGAATGCGTGTGCCAGGAGCCAAGGCCAGAATACTGTGCACAAATTCCAGAGAGGCACCGTCCTCCAGCCAGAAGTCCATCACGGTGATGACGGGCTCGCCCAGCGCAGCAATCATGGCCAGCGCCTCATTGCCGTGTGCCACGCAGCGCACCCGCTGCACGCCGGCGCTGGTCATCAGCACATGCGCTGCACCTTCCGCGACCAGCGGGTGATCATCCACCACCAGCGCATAGGGCTGTGCGCCCAGTTGAGTGGTGCTCAGGATTTGCGGTAGATCGGGCATGAGCCTTCCTTTGGGCTTGGTAACAAAGACCCCTCCTCGGTAGGGAGCGATCTGCGCGAAAGCCTTCTGACAATGTATGTAAGGCGACGCTGATGGCTATCTCAGTGTCGGGATATGGACATTTTCAACCAACATCAAGACCGAGGAGCAAGCCCGTGCCATCTCTCAAGCAAATCACTCGTAGAACCGCAGCCCTGCTGCTGATTTCCACCCTGGCCGCCTGTGGTGGTGGCGGAGACGGAGGCAGCGGCACAGGCTCAGGAGGCGGCTCCGAAGGCGGCGGAGGCAATACCGGCGGCGGGGACAACGGAGGAGGCAATGGTGGCGGCGGCACCGGCAATCAGGCCGTCACGGGGACCTACAAGATGGGCGCTCAGACCGCTACCAGCCATGCACAGATGCTGGATGCCGCCAACAGCATGGGTGCGGACGGCTATGTGCTGTTCAGTTCTCTGGCAGGATCGATCACTTCGACCGGTGCGGAGATCGGCGACTTCTATCTCACGGATACCGCGCATGCAGGGCGCAAGTTCAGCTATGTCAATCCTGCAGCGCAGCCATCGCGCACCGCCTTTCTGGCCCAGCTGAACCAACAGGGCAGCAGCGGCTATATGTACAAGTCCGACGCCGTGTTCAGCGATGTCAGCGATATCCGCAGCGTCTATGTCAAGGACCACAGCCGCAGCGACCAGTTCAGCTACAGAACGGTGACGCCGGTGGCCACGACTGCCGAAGCCTTTGCCACGGAGCTGAACGGCCAGGGCGCCGAAGGCTATCGCTATCTGGGTCCCCAGATCATCAACAACGAGCTGTTCAGCCTGTATGCCAAGCGCAACGACAGCGTCACCTATACCTATCAGGTCGACAAGCTCCCCAGCGCATCTTCGGCCGCCGATGCGGCAGCGATGAGAACGCGCCTGGCCCAGAAGGGTGCGGACGGCTGGTTCATCCGCGGCACGCAGGGTCTGGGCAGCGACCCGATGAACATGAGCTATGTGGATGTCTTCGAGAAAAGCTCGGCGCAGAATGGCGCCATCGAGTATCTGGTCGAGGCCTCGTCAGTCAATGACGCGCTCACGACCCAGCTGAGCAATATGAATGCCAATGCGGCCAACGGCTTCTTCTATTTCAGCGGCATCATGACCGCCGACAACAAGACCAGCACCATCTACGCCAAGAACAGCGCATGGATGATTCATCCGCTGGCCGGAGTGTCCTTCCCCTGAACTCGAAAAGGGGCATGGGCGCATAATCACGCCCTCTGTTTTTTGATCCGAGGCGCCGTTGGGCGCCTTTTTTGCATCCCCTGATGCGCTGGTAATGCTTCCATGACTGCTTTTGACGCTGTGCTTTTCGACTGTGATGGTGTGCTGGTGGACAGCGAATCCATCACCAATCGCGTGCTGTGCACCATGCTCAACGAATCCGGCTGGGCCATCAGCCAGGAGCAGTGCACGCGCGACTTCATCGGCAAGACGGTGCGCAGTCAGGCGGCCGTGATCGAGGCACATACCGGCAAGCCGCTGACCGATGCCTGGATGGCCGAGTTCTACGAGCGCCGCAATGCCGCCCTGCGTGCCGAGCTGGTGGCCATCGATGGCGCGCTGGAAGCGGTCAGGCAGATTCATGCGCTGTGCAACGGTCGCATTGCCTGCGCCTCCGGTGCGGACCGTGCCAAGGTGGAGATGCAGCTCGCCAAGGTGGGCATGGAGCCTTATTTTGCAGGCCATGTCTACAGCGGCCATGAAATGCCGCGCAGCAAGCCCTTTCCGGATGTCTATCTGGCAGCGGCAAAGGCGCTGAACGCCGATCCTGCCAAATGTCTGGTGATCGAGGACACCATGACCGGCGTTCAGGCCGGTGTGGCCGCCGGTGCCACCGTCTGGGGCTATTTTCCGGCCGATCAGGGCCATGCCACGGCAGAGCAGTTGCTCGAGGCAGGCGCCGCCTGCGTGTTCGGCGACATGGGCGATCTGCCCGCCATGTTCGATGCCGTGCGCAGGAGTGCCGCCAGCGCCTTGGCCGGCGATGTCGACGAGCACGACCTGCGCTAAAACTCAGTCCCAGATCGACAGCGCCTCGCGCAGCTTCTTCATGGGCTGATCGTCGATCACGCTGTTGTGCAGCAGGATCACACGCTGTACGGGCCAGCTTTCGAGCCGCTTCACCCAGCTGCGCACGGCGGCCCTGTCCCTGACCAGCAGGCGCACGGTGCGCGGCACGGTCAGGCGCTCATGCCCGCCCGTCAGACCCAGATACATGCGTACCGGCAGGCTCAGCGGCCCCTTCCAGCACTGCAGCACGTCGGTGGCGATGAGGCTGCCGCTGGCCGGATGGAACCACAGCGTCTCGTCGAGCAAGGGAAGGCCGTCCAGTGGCAGGCATTGCAGCTCGCCTGCCCAAGGGGCTTCGGAGTCCGGCGGCAAGGGCTCCAGCAGCGGAAGGTCCGGGCGCTTGCTCAGCACGCCCTGTGTGCCATAGATCCGGGCCTGTGGATAAAGCCTTGCCAGTTTGCCCACGAACAAGTGGTGCATGGCGCTGGGGGCGACGATGTGCTGCAGCGGTCCCAGGGCGTCGAGCGCCGCTTTCTGCCCGTCTGTCAGCGGCACTGCAGAGTGCGAGAACAGGCTGCCGTCGGCCAGCCGGATCACCGTCATGCGTGTGCTGACCTTCAGCCCTGCGTTGCTGAAGTGATAGTTGAGTGTCCATATCCCGTCGGCGATTGGGCACCAGTTTTCTGAGGATTCCTGCATGGAGAGTTCCTTGCGTCAGACGGCACGCTGGCCGGCGGTTTTGCGAAATTCCGAAGGGGACAGCCCGGTCCAGAGGCGAAAGGCGCGGATAAAGCTTTTGTCGTTGAGAAAGCCGCAGGCCTGGGCCACGCGCTTGATGGGGCGGCTGGTGCGCAGCAGCAGCGCAATCGCACGCTCACGCCGGATATCGTCCTTGAGGGACTGCAGCGAAATACCTTCTTCCTTGAGCTGGCGGTGCAGGCTGCGCTGGGACAGATGCAGCTGGCGGGACAGCGTTTCAGCCGTCTGCTGCTCTTCCCCGCTGGCGGCCAGCAGATGGCGCACTCGCTGCACCAGAGTCTTCTCGCGTTGGTAGGGGCGCACCTGGATCGGCAAGGCGCGTTGCAGCATGCGGTTGAGGGCCGCCTCGTCGCGCGCCAGAGGCGCCTGCAGCCAGCGTGCTTCAAACTGCAGGCTGGCGACGGGGGCATCAAAAGCGATGCTGCCCGGTGCGAACAGCACCTTGTAGACGCTGGCATGTGCGGGCTCGGAAAACGGAAAGCTGGCATGCAGCAGGCTGATCGGTTCGTTGATCAGCCAGCTTGCAAAGCCGTGGATATTGCGCAGCACCGATACCATGCAGAACTCGCGCATGCCCCCCAGTGGGCGGCTTTCATGCAGGGTGAGGGTGGCAATGCCGGCTTGCTCGCTGAGCTGAAGCTGTATGTCCTGCGCAATCAGTCCGTGATGGCGACACCAGCGCGCCAGCGCCAGGCCCAGTTGCGGAGCGCTGATGCTGGCACGCGCCAGCATGCCGTAGCTGCCCCAGGGCAGGCGGCGCTCGAACCAGCCCAAGGCTTCATCGTCCAGCTCGCGCATGGCTGCGTCGGAAAGAGCCTCCATCTGCAGGGCCGTGATGCGCTCGTCGGCATCGTCAATCAGATCTGGCGGGATTTGTGCCTTTTGCAGAGCGCCTAGCGCTGACATCTGCCTTGCTTCATAGGCACGGACAATGGCTTGAACAAACGCCATGGGGGTAATTGCCGGGTGCGATTTGAGCACGGAACTGGCATGGTGTGGCAGTGGAGTCTTGACCAGAGAGGGGGTGAGCATTTGGCAATTATTGCAACCTTTGTGACCTCTTCTGGACAGGGCTTGCCCTTATTCTGAGGCGTAGAAAACGGTGCTGAATGGACGCTGCGCAGCCAGTTCGCAGGTGGCTGCCGGCACGCAAGGAGACACAAGACCATGCCATCGCAAGTGAACGTGCTGACCGCCAGCTATGCCAAGGGACGCACGGATGTGCCGCTGATCGAGCAGACGATTGGCGATTTTTTTGCGGCAATGGCCGCGCGCCAGGGCTCGCGTGATGCGCTGGTCAGCCGTCATCAGGGTCTGCGCTACAGCTATGCCCAGCTGCATGTGGCCGCGCGCCAGCTGGCCAGCGCGCTGTTGTCGCAAGGGCTGGTCAAAGGCGACCGGGTGGGTATCTGGAGCCATAACAACGCCGAGTGGGTGCTGATGCAGCTGGCCACGGCTCAGGTGGGTCTGGTGCTGGTCAATATCAACCCGGCCTATCGCACCGCCGAAGTCGAATATGCGCTCAACAAGGTGGGCTGCAAGGCGCTGGTATCCATGCCGCGGTTCAAGACCAGCGACTATCTGGGCATGCTGCGCGAGTTGGCGCCCGAGCTGGCGAGCTGCGCGCCAGGCCAGCTGCAATCCAAGCGCCTGCCGGCCTTGCGCACCGTGGTGTGGATTGACGCGGCCGGCTCAGGCGCAGCCGGCTCAGGTGCGGCCGGCTCAGGTGCAGCCGGCTGTGCGAGCGGCACAGGTGCAGTGGATCTGGACGCCGAACAGCCCGGCATGCTGCGCTTTTCGCAGCTGATGGCGCAGGGCACCAGTGCGGATGAGCGCATCGATGCGATTGCGGCCACGCTCAGCAACCACGATCCCATCAATATCCAGTTCACCAGCGGCACCACGGGCTTTCCCAAGGGCGCGACGCTGACGCACCGCAACATCCTCAACAACGGCTTTTTCATTGGCGAATGCATGCGCCTCACGCCCGAGGACAGGCTTTGCATTCCCGTGCCGCTGTATCACTGCTTCGGCATGGTGCTGGGCAATCTGGCCTGCTTCACCCATGGCTCGACCATCGTCTATCCCAATGACGGCTTTGACCCCCTCACGGTGCTGGAAGCGGTGCAGGCCGAGAAATGCACGGGTCTGCACGGCGTGCCCACCATGTTCATTGCCGAGCTCGATCATCCGCGCTTTGCCGAGTTCGATCTGTCCACGCTGCGCACCGGCATCATGGCCGGCTCGCCCTGTCCCATCGAGGTGATGAAACGCGTGGTGCGCGACATGCATCTGAGCGAGATCACCATCGCCTACGGCATGACGGAAACCAGCCCCGTGAGCTGCCAGAGCGATGCCGACACGCCTCTGGAAAGACGTGTTGCCACCGTGGGCAAGGTGCAGCCGCATCTGGAGGTGAAGATTGTGGATCCGTCCACGGGCGAGGTCATGCCGCCGGGCCAGTCGGGCGAGCTGTGCACGCGCGGCTATTCCGTCATGCACGGCTACTGGAAAGACGAGGCCAGGACCCGCGAGGCCATCGACGCCGAGCAGTGGATGCATACCGGCGATCTGGCGACCATGGACGCTGAAGGCTATGTGAATATCGTGGGCCGCATCAAGGACATGGTGATCCGTGGTGGCGAGAACATCTATCCGCGTGAGATCGAGGAATTCCTCTACCGCCACCCCAAGGTGCAGGATGTGCAGGTGGTGGGCGTGCCCGATGTGCGCTATGGCGAGGAGCTGTGTGCGTGGATCATTGTCAAGCCCGGCCAGGAACTCGGCGAGGATGAGGTGCGCGACTTCTGCAAGGGGCAGATCGCGCACTACAAGGTGCCGCGCTATATCCGCTTTGTCCAGGCCTTCCCGATGACGGTGACGGGCAAGATCCAGAAGTTCAAGATTCGCGACGAGATGATCGAGTTGCTGGATCTGCGCGTCATCAAGACGGCCTGAATATGCGCTACCCCCTGAGCGGCTTCGCACCTTCCCCGCGCCGGGTGCCCCCCAAGGGGAGCGACACCCTCAGTGGGGGGCGGCCCTTCCTCGGTGTCTCTGGCTTAGTGATTGGACGGCGCGCTGGCCGTGGGCAGGCCCACGGCACCGATCACCAGCGTGAACAAAATGGTGCCGGTGGCGAGAAAGACCAGCATGTCGCGGCCCGGGAAGGGCTGGCCGTTGTTCAGCAGCATGGGCACGGACAGCGCACCGGCCAGCGTGACCGCGCCGCGAATGCCGGCCAGCGTGGTGGCCAGATTCAGCAGTGGCGAGGGACGCTCGGACATCTTGCCCTGCCGGTGGGCGCGCAGCAGCGAGCCATGCACACCCAGCACCAGCCAGATCCAGCGCATCAGCAGCAGCGCAAACGAAATCGCGGCCACATAGCCGACCAGAATCCACCAGTCATGGCCGGCCTGATGCAGCGGCACGCCGATGATGGATGGCAACTGCAGGCCCAGCAGCAGGAAGATGGCGCCGTTGAAGGCCGCTTCCACCATGCTCCAGGTGCCTTCGGTCTGCAGGCGTTCGCTGATATAGCTGCTGCGCTCCAGGTCGGCGAAATTGGTGGCGATGCCTGCGGCCACGGCAGCCAGAATGCCGGAGACACCGATTTTTTCGCCCACGATATAGGCGGCAAAAGGCAGCAGCACCAGCAGCAACACCATCTGCGTGGCGGCGACGTCACCCAGGCGGCGTGTGATGGTGCCGCGCGCATGGCTGAAGCCCCAGCCTATCAGCGCACCCACCCCCAGGCCGCCGACGGCCATCCAGGTGAATTCCTTGGCGACTTCGCCCCAGGAGAACATGCCGGTCAGCGTGGCGGCAATCGCAAATTTCAGCGCCACCAGGCCCGATGCGTCATTGAGCAGCGACTCGCCCTCCAGCACATGCATGGTCTTCTCGGGCATGCCCAGATTGCGCGTGATGGCCGAAACGGCCACGGCATCGGTGGGCGAGATCACGGCGGCCAGGGCAAAGGCCACGGTCAGCGGAATCTCGGGAATCATCCAGTGGATGAGATAGCCCAGGCCCAGCACGGTGAACAGCACCAGGCCCAGGGCCAGCAGCAAAATGGGTTTGGCCAGCGCAAAGAATTCACGCTTGGGGATGCGCCAGCCGTCGGCAAACAGCAGCGGCGGAATGAACAGCAGCAGGAACAGCTCGGGGTCGAACGCGATGTGCAGACCGGCTTGCGGCCAGGCAATCAGCGCACCCAGTGCGATTTGAATCAGAGGCAGGGGGATGGCCCGTATATAGCGGGCCACAATGCCTGTCAGCGCTCCCAGCAGCAAGACAAGCAGAACAGTTTCAACAGCGTGCATGAGGCATTTTCTTCAACTGCCGTGGCAGTGCTGTGTCCGAGCAAGAAAAAAACCAAGCTCTCACATCAGTTATCAAGCGGCAAAGTACGAGCCGTACCCCATGAAACTGGCGTGTGCCAAGCACGGGACGGCCGGCAAGGGCCGCCCCGCCGCGAGGCCGTCGTCCCCCCTAGGGGGAAGCGGCGCAGCCGCTCAGGGGCAATCATTTTTTAAGGGCAAGCGATGAGCATTCTGGGTACACAACTGAATCCGCGTTCGGCAGATTTCCTGGCCAACGCTGCCGCCATGCAGGCACTGGTCAATGAGCTGCACGCACGCTGCGATCAGAACGCACTGGGTGGCAATGAGGCGGCACGCGCCAAGCATGTGGCGCGCGGCAAGCTGCTGCCGCGAGAGCGCGTGCAGCGGCTGCTGGACCCCGGCACGCCGTTTCTGGAGCTGTCGCCGCTGGCCGCGCTCAATATGTACAACAACGATGCGCCGGGCGCCGGCGTGATCGTGGGCGTGGGCCGCGTCAGCGGCGTGGACTGCATGATCGTCTGCAACGACGCCACCGTGAAGGGCGGCACCTACTACCCGATGACGGTGAAAAAGCATCTGCGCGCCCAGGAAGTGGCGGCGCAGAACCGTCTGCCCTGCATCTATCTGGTCGATTCGGGCGGTGCCAATCTGCCCAATCAGGACGAGGTCTTCCCCGATCGCGAGCATTTCGGCCGCATCTTCTACAACCAGGCCAATATGAGCGCTCAGGGCATCGCCCAGATCGCCGTGGTCATGGGCTCATGCACGGCAGGCGGCGCCTATGTGCCGGCCATGAGCGACGAGTCCATCATCGTCAAGAACCAGGGCACCATCTTTCTGGGCGGCCCTCCCCTGGTCAAGGCGGCCACCGGCGAGGTGGTCAGTGCCGAGGACCTGGGCGGCGGCGATGTGCACACGCGTCTGTCGGGCGTGGCCGATCATCTGGCCGAGAACGATCTGCATGCGTTGGCGCTGGCACGCCAGGCGGTGGCGAACCTGAACAAGGCCAAGCCCGCGTCACAGGCCGATCATGCGCCAGCGGCGCCCCTCTTTGAGAGCGAAGAGCTGTATGGCGTGATTCCCGTCGATACGCGCAAGCCCTTCGATGTGCGCGAGATCATTGCCCGCATCGTGGACGGCAGCCAGTTCGACGAGTTCAAGGCCCGCTTCGGCAACACCCTGGTCTGCGGCTTTGCACGCATCGAAGGCATGCAGGTCGGCATCATCGCCAACAACGGCATCTTGTTTTCCGAGTCGGCCGTCAAGGGCGCGCACTTCATCGAGCTGTGCTGCCAGCGCAAGACTCCGTTGGTGTTCCTGCAGAACATTACGGGCTTTATGGTCGGGCGCAAATACGAGAACGAAGGCATTGCCCGCCACGGCGCCAAGCTGGTCACGGCCGTGGCCACGGCCGCGGTGCCCAAGTTCACCATCATCATCGGCGGCAGCTTTGGCGCGGGCAACTACGGCATGTGCGGCCGCGCCTATTCGCCCCGTTTCCTCTGGATGTGGCCCAACGCGCGCATCAGCGTCATGGGCGGCGAGCAGGCGGCCAGCGTGCTGGCCACCGTCAAGCGCGACGGCATCGAGGCCAAGGGCGGCAGCTGGAGTGCCGAAGAGGAGGAGCGCTTCAAGGCGCCTATCCGCCAGCAGTATGAAGATCAGGGCCATCCCTATTACGCGACGGCGCGTCTCTGGGACGACGGTGTGATCGATCCCGCCGACACGCGCCGCGTGCTGGCGCTGGGCCTGGCTGCCGCGCGCAATGCGCCGATTGAGGACACGCGCTTCGGCGTATTCCGCATGTAAGCGGGCAGAGGCTGTCAATCATGTCGCGTCGCCATTTCCTCACCTGCTTGCCGCCAGTCCTGCTGTCGGCTGCGCTGGCCATGCCCATGGCTGGCGCTGCCGAGCCAGCGGTGCAGCGCATGGATGCGCGCATTCCGGTCTGGGTGCCAGCGAGCGGCGATTCGCCCGCGCACCGCGCCGAGTTGGCAGGCCATGTCTATCGTCCTCAGGGGCAGGGCCCTTGGGGGCTGATCGTGCTCAGCCACGGCACGCCCAGCGGCAAAGAGGCGCGCGAAGCCATGACCGATCGCTACGGCCCGCAGGCGAGCGCTCTGGCCGAGCTGGGCTATGTGGTGGTGACGGGTTTGCGCCGCGGCTATGGCGCATCGGACGGTCCTCTGGCCGACCGCTACGGCAGCTGCGATGCCCCCGACTACGCCCATGCGGCCCAGGAGGCCGCGCGCGATGTGGCGGCCATCATGACTTACGGGCAAAAGCTGCCCTATGTCGATGGCTCGCATGTGCTGCTGCTGGGAAAGTCCGCCGGCGGCTTTGCATCGCTGGCTCTGGCGGCGCAGCAGCCTGCGGGCTTGCGCGGCGTCGTCAACTTTGCCGGCGGCCGGGGTTCACAGCCGCAGATGCGTGAGAAAGCAGCGGTTTGCGGCGAGGCGCAACTGCTCAAGACCGTGGCTGGCTTTGCCGCCACCAGCCGTGTGCCCCAGTTGTGGATCTATGCCGAGAACGATAGCTACTTTCGCCCGCCGCTGGTGCGCAAGATGGCGCAAAGCTATCTGGCCACAGGCCAGAATCTGAAGCTGGTGTTTGCGCCATCCAGTGGCGCGGAGGGACACCAGTTCTTTGACCGGGCAGCCAATATCGGGCAATGGCTGCCGCAGGTCCGTGAATTCCTGATGCAGCAGCTGCCGGGCACGGCGGCTGCGCAACTGCAAAACCCTAACTCACTGGGAGACAAGCCATGACTGCTTTGACTTTGACCGTGGATGGCGGCATCGCCCGCGTCACGCTGGCTCAGCCCGCCATTCGCAACGCCTTCAGCGATGCGGCGATTGCCGAGATCACCGCCGCCTTCCTTCAGGTCGGCGAGCGTGCCGATGTGCGCGCCGTGGTGCTGGCCGCCGAAGGACCCGCATTCTGCGCGGGCGCGGACCTGAACTGGATGCGCCGCATGGCCGATTACTCGCGCGACGAAAACCGTGTCGATGCGGGTTTGCTGGCCGAGATGCTGCGCGTCATCTACGAATGCCCCAAACCCACGATTGCGCGTGTGCAGGGCGATGTCTATGCGGGTGGCATGGGCCTGGTGGCCTGCTGCGATATGGCGGTGGCGGCCGACACGGCGGGCTTTTGCCTCAGCGAGGTCAAGATCGGCCTGATCCCCGCCACCATCAGCCCCTATGTGATCCGCGCCATGGGTGCCAGGGCCGCGCACCGCTACTTTCTCACGGGCGAGCGCTTTTCGGCGCAGGAGGCGCATCGCATCGGCTATGTGCATGAGGTGGTCGATGCCGACGGACTGGATGCCGTTGTCGACGGCTGGCTCAAGCATTTGCTCAGCGCCGGCCCCGCCGCCGTGCGGGCCTGCAAGCAACTGGTGCTGGACATGGCCGAGCGCGAAATCAGCGAGCAGCTGATTGCGGCGACGGTGGAGTCGATTGCCACCATCCGCGCCAGCAGCGAAGGCAAGGAAGGCGTGCAGGCTTTTCTCAACAAGCGCAAACCCAACTGGCTGCCCGGATGAGATGACCGACCTGGCGGCCGGGGCGCTTCAGCCTGCGGGCTCGCATAGGGAATGAACACCATGGATATCTGGCAAACCATCATCGACTGGCTGCACCGAACCGGCCTGCATATCGACCCCGATACGGCCAGGGCCGTGGGCGATGCTGCCGGCCAGGTCGGAGACGTGGCTGCCAGGGCCGGGCAGGCCGTGGGACAGATGGACATGGCGTCCATGCTGGCGCTGGCGGCAGCCCTGGGCTGGGCCAGCGGCTTTCGCCTCTATGCCGTGGTGTTCGCCGTGGGCCTGCTGGGAGCCAGTGGTCTGATGCCGCTGCCCGGCGGTCTGCATGTGCTGCAGCACCCGATGGTGCTGGTCATCAGCGGCGGTCTGCTGTTCGTGGAGTTCTTTGCCGACAAGATTCCCGTGGTCGATTCGGTCTGGGACCTGTTCCAGAGCGTGTTGCGCATTCCTGCCGGCGCGGCGCTGGCGGCCTCGGTCTTTGCTGCCGACAGCACCACCATGGCCATGGCTGCCGCGCTGATGGGCGGCACGCTGGCCGCGACCAGCCAGGCGGCCAAGACCACGACGCGAGCCCTCATCAACACCTCGCCCGAACCGTTCTCCAACGTAGGAGCCAGTCTGGCGGAAGACACGGTATCGCTGGGTGCCCTCTGGCTGGCGCTGACCCATCCGCTGGTGTTTGCCGCCGTGCTGCTGGTTGTGGTGATAGCGATGTGGCTGGTGATCTGGGCGCTTTGGCGCTTTCTCAAGGCGATTATTCGACGCCTGCGCGGCAGTGGTGAGGCGCAGGATCCATTGCAAAAAACATAGCTGCTTGCGTTTGACGGATATGCGCTGAGTGGTGATTTGACCGATAACCGGAGACGATATGTTCAAGAAAATTCTGATTGCGAATAGAGGTGAAATCGCCTGCCGCGTAGCCGCCACCGCCCGTCGCATGGGTGTGAAGACCGTGGCGGTGTATTCGGATGCCGATGCCCGGGCCAAGCATGTCGCGGCCTGCGACGAGGCCGTGCATATCGGCGGCAGCGCGCCCAAGGACAGCTACCTGCGCTGGGAGCGCATTCTGGAAGCTGCCAAGGCCACGGGTGCCGAAGCCATCCACCCCGGCTATGGCTTTCTCTCCGAGAACGAGGACTTTGCCAATGCCTGCGCAGCGGCCGGCCTGGTCTTCATCGGCCCGCCCGCCAGCGCGATTCGCGCCATGGGTCTCAAGGCCGAGTCCAAGCAGCTGATGGAAAAGGCCGGCGTGCCGCTGGTGCCCGGCTATCACGGTCACGACCAGAACCCCGAGCTGCTGCAACGGGAGGCCGATCGCATCGGCTATCCCGTGCTCATCAAGGCCAGCGCGGGCGGCGGCGGCAAGGGCATGCGTCTGGTGGAAAAGAGCGAGGACTTTGCGGCCTCGCTGGAGTCCTGCAAGCGCGAGGCCATCAACAGCTTCGGCAACGATGCCGTCTTGATCGAGAAATACGTGCTGCGCCCGCGCCATATCGAGATCCAGGTGTTTGGCGACACGCAGGGCAACTGCGTCTATCTGTTCGAGCGCGACTGCTCGGTGCAGCGCCGCCACCAGAAGGTGCTCGAGGAAGCGCCGGCGCCTGGCATGACTGCCGCGCTGCGCCAGAAGATGGGCGAGGCCGCCGTGGCCGCCGCCAAGGCCGTGAACTATGTCGGCGCGGGCACGGTGGAGTTCATCGTCGAGCAGCCCGGCGGCTACGACCAGCCCGAAGCCATGAAGTTCTACTTCATGGAAATGAACACCCGGCTGCAGGTGGAGCACCCCGTGACCGAAGCCATCACGGGCGAGGATCTGGTGCGCTGGCAGCTGCTGGTGGCTTCGGGACAGCCTTTGCCCAAGGCGCAGTCGGAACTCCGTATCCAGGGGCATGCCATCGAGGCACGCATCTGCGCCGAGAACCCCGAGAACAACTTCCTGCCCGCTACCGGCCATCTGGCCGTCTATCGCAAGCCCGAATGCAGCAGCTTCGAGATCAGCGATGTGCGCGTGGACGACGGCGTGCGCGAGGGCGATGCGATCAGCCCCTTCTACGACTCCATGATCGCCAAGCTGATCGTCCATGGCGACGACCGTGCCCAGGCGCTGGCGCGTCTGGATGCGGCGCTGGCCCGGACCCATATCGTGGGCCTGACGACCAATGTGCAGTTTCTGCGCCAGGTGGTGAAGAGCCAGGCTTTCTCCAACGCCCAGCTCGATACCGCGCTGATCGAGCGCGAGCGCGAGGCCTTGTTCGGCAAGGATTTCGTGGGCCGCGACCTGGCCGTCGCCGCCGCCATGGCCTGGCAGCTGCAGGTTGAGCAGGCAGCGCAGGGCGCAGACCCCTTCAGCCGCCGCGACGGCTGGCGCATGTCTGGCCGCTATGTGCGTGCGTTCGGCTTTGCCTACCGCGGCGAGGACTTCACGGCCGGCCTGGCATACGGCCGCGGCACGCAGGCGGCGCAGACCTATCAGCTCGGCATTGGCGAGGGCGAGAGCCGCAGCGATGCCCTGCTGCAGTGGCGCGCACTGGCCGACGGGCGGCTGGAGCTGGGCCTGGACGGCAAGCGCACGGTGGTGGTGGTCCATGCCCAGGGCGACCAGCTGTCCATCTTCACCGAGGCGGGCAGCACCCAGATCACCGTGGTCGACCAGCTGGCCCATGCGGGCGACACCGGCCATGAAGGCGGCCGCCTGACGGCGCCCATGCCGGGCAAGGTGGTGTCCTTCACCGTCAAGGCCGGCGACAAGGTCAGCAAGGGCCAGCCGCTGGCGGTGATGGAAGCCATGAAGATGGAGCACACGATTGCCGCCCCCGGCGATGGCGTGGTGCTGGAGCTGCTGTATGTGCCCGGCGACCAGGTCAGCGAAGGCGCGGAGCTGCTGCGCATCGAGGTGGCCGCCTGATCTGGCCAGGGTTGAACTGTTTAACAAAAAGAGCGGCTTGCGCCGGACCATCCATGAATTCAGTCACTTTCAATGATGAAATCAAGACAGGTACAGCGCAAGAAGCTTCTTTTTTGATAGCGGTCCGTTGGTCATCCGCGTCTGCAGCAGGCACGGCAAGGCGTTAGGCTTGGCACCCATGAAAGTCTTATTTTGCTGTGACGATACGCGGCCGGAACCCTGGCTCAAAGGTTTGCATGACGCGCTGCCGGGTGCGGAGATTGCCATCTGGGAGCCGGGCGCGCCCCAGGCCGACTATGCGCTGGTCTGGGCGCCGCCCCAGCAGTTCCTCGACGAGCAGGCGGCTGGCCTCAAGGCCATGTTCAACATCGGCGCGGGCGTGGATGCGCTGCTGCCGCTGACTATCCCTGCGGAGTTGCCCGTCTACCGTCTCGAAGATGCGGGCATGGCCGTGCAGATGGCCGAGTATGTGGCCCAGGCCGTGATCCGATTCTTTCGCGGCCTCGATCGGTACGAGGCCGATATGGCGCAGGGCCTGTGGCAGCACCAGCGCAACCCCAGGCGTGTGGACTATCCCGTGGGCGTGATGGGCCTGGGCAAGATGGGCGAGCGCGTGGCCAGGGCGCTGACGGTGTTCGATTTCAAGGTCAATGGCTGGAGCCGCTCGCCGCGCGAGCTGCAGGGCGTTGAATGCTTCAGCGGCATGGACAGCCTGGACCGCTTTCTGTCCGAGACGCGCATTCTGGTCAACCTGCTGCCCCTGCACGACGAGACCCGCGACATCATCAACGCCCGCACGCTGGCGCTGCTGCAGCCCGGCTCCTATGTGATCAACGTGGGGCGCGGCGGCCATGTGGTCGATGCCGACCTGATTGCGCAGATCGAGTCCGGCCATGTCAGCGGCGCCATGCTGGACGTGTTCCGCGAGGAGCCGCTGCCCGAGAATCATCCGTTCTGGGAGCAGTCCAGAATCATCCTCACCCCCCATACCTCGGCCCGCACGCTGGCGGCGGACAGCATTGCCCAGATTGTGGGCAAGGTCGCCGCCATGAGCCGGGGCGAGCCCGTCACAGGTCGAGTCGACCTTGGCAAGGGCTATTGATAGCAAGGAGACAAGAATGAAATACCCCGCACGCGTCAAGATCATCGATGTGGGCCCGCGCGACGGCCTGCAGAACGAAAAGCAGCCTGTGCCTGCCGCCGTCAAGATCGAGCTGGTGCAGCGCCTGCAGGACGCAGGCCTCCAGGAGATCGAGGTCACCAGCTATGTGTCGCCCAAATGGGTGCCGCAGATGGCGGACAACGCACAAGTCATGGCTGGCATCGTGCGCAGAGCCGGGGTGCGGTATTCGGTGCTCACACCGAATCTCAAGGGCTTCGAAGCCGCGCTGGCCGGAAAGCCCGACGAGATCGTGGTGTTCGGTGCGGCCAGCGAGGCCTTCAGCCAGCGCAATATCAACTGCTCGATTGCCGAGAGCATCGAGCGCTTTGCGCCCGTGGTACAGGCGGCTCTTGAGGCCGGCATTGCCGTGCGCGGCGCCATGAGCTGCACCGTGGGCTGCCCCTACGAGGGCGAGATCGCGCCCGAGAAGGTGGGCTATCTGGCCGGGCTGATGAAGGGCATCGGCGTGCAGCGCGTGGACGTGGCCGACACCATCGGCATGGGCACGCCCGTCAAGGTGCAAAAGGCGCTGGAGGCCACGCTGGCACACTTCGATCTCGACCAGGTGTCCGGCCATTTCCACGATACCTACGGCCAGGCCCTGAGCAACACGCTGGCGGCGCTGGATCTGGGGGTCTGGAACTTCCAGTCCTCGGTCGCTGGCCTTGGCGGCTGTCCCTATGCCAAGGGCGCCACGGGCAATGTGGCCACCGAAGACGTGGTCTATCTGCTGCAGGGCATGGGCATAGAGACCGGCATCGACCTCGACAAGCTGATCGATGCGGGCCAGTTCATCAGCGAGCATCTGGGCCGCCCCACGCAGTCGCGCGTGGCCAAGGCCTTGCTGACCAAGCGCGCGGGTTGAGGCCCGGCCCGGCCAAGCCCGGCCCAACCGGCCCGAGCGGCCCGGGCAGGCATGGGCGTTGTTACCATCGCCGCCATGCAAGCAAGATCACATTTTTCGCGGGCCCTGTGTCTGGCGGCAGTTGCCCTGCTGGGCGGCTGCGCCGGCATGGATGCCCAGGAGTGCAAGGACACGGACTGGGCCTATCTGGGGCAGCTGGACGCCATGGACGGCAAGCAGGACATCACCACCCGGGCCAAGCGCCATTTCCGTACCTGCAAGGACAACGGCGTGCAGATGGATGTGCGGGCCTATCAGCAGGGCTGGCAGCAGGGACTGCGGGGTTTTTGCACGGCTGAAAGCGGCAAGGCTTTTGCCGAGACGGGCCGCAAATACCAGTATGGCTACTGCCCGGCGCAGGTGGAGTCTGCCTTTTTGCAGGGCTATGGCCCGGTGCGCGAGCGGCTGGAAATGCAGGAAGAAATGGCCCAGCTGCAGCAACGCATCGACATGAAGAAAAAAGAGCTGCGCGAAGCACGCAGCGCCAAGAACAGCTCCAGTCATATTGCTTATGTGGAGAAAGACTTGCGTGATCTGAATCTCGAGTTGCTGCAACTGCGCTTCAAGCTCGCGCAGATGCCGCCCAAGTAAGCGCAGCCGCAGATGCAGACAGCAGCAGATTTCATTGCGGCACTGGATGTGGACGAATCCGTCAAGGCCGTGCAGCTGGAGTCGATCTCGCGCGCGCTCATGCCCTGGCTGCAGCAGGCGCCAGCGGCCGAGGTCAAGCAACTGGCGCAGGCGCTGCTGGCGGGCAATACGCGCTGGCATGTGACGCTGCACGACACGTTGTCCTGGCTGGCCGACGACGACTGGCCGGCGCTGGTGGCCGCAGCCCTGCAATCGGCCCAGGCGCGCGGCAGCGTGAGCGAGGCAGAGCGCACGGTGCTGGAAGCCGCCAGCTATCAACAGCCCGAACTCATCAAGCCTTTGATAGCGCCCCTTGCAGAACTGGACTGCGATGTCGAGCCATTTGAGACTGAAGCGCAGGTGCAGAGTGCGCAAGCAGCTATGCATTTGATATTCCCTGCGCGCTATCTGGATCACGCAATTGCCTGGATTCCCCGGCACTGGCACCCCAGCTGGAATCTGCTGCACGGCCCTGAGCGCTATCGCTTTGGCGGCGTGGGCGCAGGCAACTGCCAGCATTGCGGCGAGCTGCTGCAGCACCTGATCAGCTTGCCGGCCAGCAAGGTGTTTGGCAGCGATCAGCCTGCTGACCCAACCGTGCATCTGCAGCTATGCCTGTCCTGCATGGAAAGCGGCGTGGGCGAGCTGCATTACCGCCACGACGAAGCAGGCCAGGCGCATTGCCTGAACGCGGCCGCAGATGGTCAGCTGCAGGAGCCGGACTGGGAGTACGGGCCTTTGCGCGCTACCGAGGTGGCACTGGCAGAAACGCCCGCACGCTGGCAGCGCCAGGATTGGGGCCAGTCCAACGGCCGCGAGAATCTGTACCGCGTGGGGGGCGAGCCTGCGTGGATTCAATCGCCCTGGCAGCCGCTGTGCACCTGCTGCGGCCAGAGCATGCGCTTTGTGCTGCAGCTGGATTCTCAGATTCCGCAGGCTGATGGTGCAGACGCTCATTACTGGGGCAGCGGCGGCATGCTTTACGGCTTTGCCTGTACGCCTTGCGCGTGCAGCGCCTTCATCACTCAGTACACTTGATGCACGGGGCGCGGTGGGCGCTCTTTCTTCGAGAGTTTGTATGTGTGGATCAGAACTTCATGCGCTGCCGGAAGGCGTGCAGCGCGTCAGCCGCTTTTTGCAGGATGCCGGTCATCCGCATGCGCCGCAGATGCTGGATGGCGCGGCCCGCACTGCACAGGAGGCCGCCGATCAGCTCAGTATTCTGGTCGGGCAGGTGGCCAAGAGCATCATCTTCAAGCGCAGGAGCGATGGCGCGGCCGTTCTGGTCGTGACCTCGGGCGACAAGCGGGTCGATGAAACGAAAGTGACGCAGCTGGTGGGCAAGGTCGGCCGCGCCGATGCCGAATTCGTCAAGTCCAGCACCGGCTTTTCGATTGGCGGCGTCAGCCCCGTGGCGCATGCCACCAAGGTCGTGACCTTGATGGATGCCGAGCTGCAGCGCTTCGAGACCGTGTGGGCCGCAGCAGGCCATCCGCACGGTGTGTTTCCCGCATCGCCCGCGCAGCTGCAGGCGCTGACGGCCGCCCCCTGGTCGGACGTGGTGGAGCAGGCATGAGTACCGAACTTCTTCAGGAACAGCAGGCCCTGCAAGCCCAGCAGGCCCAGCAGCTGACGCAACTGGCCGCCAAGGCCGAGGTGGCCCTGGTCTGGGCCGAGGCCGACCAGCCCGTGGCTTCGCCCTGCATCAACGTCTGCCGCATGACGCAGGACCGCAGCCATTGCCAGGGCTGCTTCAGAACCATTGACGAGATTCGCGCCTGGTCCAAGGGCGATGCCGAGCTGCGTCTGCAGATCTGGAGCCAGCTGCTGCAGCGCGCAGGCCTCAAGGACCCGCGCCAGGCCGAGATCTGATCACCCTTTGAGGAGAGCCGACATGAAGCACATCACCTGTTATCTGGACTTTGTGTCGCCTTATGCATGGCTGGCGCTGGAGCAGATGCCCAAGGCGCTGCAAGGGCTCAGCTATCACGTGGATTACCGCCCGGTGCTGCTGGGGGCCTTGCTGCAAGGCAATGCCAACCCCGGGCCGGCCGGTATTCCTGCCAAGCGCGCCTGGACCTACCGCCATGTCACATGGCTTGGCCGGTCGCTGGGCATACCGCTGCAGATGCCGGCCCGGCACCCGTTCAAGCCGTTGCCGCTGCTGCGGCTGGCGCTGGCCCATGGACGTGAAGGCAGCATCAACCGCTTTGTGGCGCAGGCGGTGATGCAGCATGTCTGGCAGGGCGGCCATGAGGCCAATGACGCTCAGCGCCTGCAGGTGCTGCGCGAGCAGCTGAAGGAGCAGCTGCGCCATGAGGAGGACGGTGCCGAGGTCAAGCAATGGCTGCGCAGCAATACGGAGCAGGCGCAGCAGGCCGGCGTATTCGGCGTGCCGGCCTGGGTCGTGGACGGCCATGTATTCTGGGGCCTGGACGGCCTGCCCATGCTGCAGGCCTATCTGCGCGGCGACGAGTGGTTTGCGCAGCAGTGGGAGGCCGCAGCCGGCGTAGCCTGGGGGCTGGAGTAGGGCGGCAGGTATGGGGCGGCAGGTATGGGGCCTGAGCCGGGATCGAGGCGCAGGACGGTGCTTTCTGCCTGGCATCGGCCATGGCGCCTAGGCGACGCCGGGCGTGGCGGGCCTTGCATAAGCTGGTGCGGTTTGAACACCATCAAGGAGACCGCACCATGGATACCCAGCAGATGTTTTCGCTCAAGGGCCGCACGGCTCTTGTCACCAGTGGTTCGCGCGGTATCGGCCGCATGATCGCCGAAGGCTTTGTGCGCCAGGGCGCGCGCGTGTACATCTCGGCGCGCAAGGCCGAGGCCTGCGAGCAGACGGCGCGCGAGCTGTCGCAGCTGGGCCACTGCGTTTCGCTGCCCGCCGACGTGTCCACCATGGACGGCGTGAAGTCGCTGGTCGATGCCTATGCGGCGCACGAAGGCCAGCTGGACATCCTCGTCAACAACGCGGGCGCGGCCTGGGGCGCGCCCTATGACGAATTTCCCGAAAGCGGCTGGGACAAGGTCGTGGACCTGAACATGAAGTCCCCCTTCTTCCTGACCCAGGCGCTCACGCCCATGCTGCGCAAGTCGGCCGCAGGCGAGCAGCTGGCCAAGGTCATCAACATCGCCTCCATCGACGGCGTCTCGGTCAACGCCTGGGAGACCTACTCCTACGCGGCCAGCAAGGCCGGCCTGATCCACCTGACCAAGCGCATGGCCCTGCGCCTGGCGCCCGAGCGCATCGTGGTCAGCGCCATCGCGCCGGGCCCCTTCGCCTCGGAGATGAACAAGAACGCGCGCGACCATGCTGAGGAGGCCGCAGGGCGCGTGCCCCTGGGCCGCATCGGCGAACCCGAGGATATGGCCGGCGCGGCCATCTTCCTGGCCTCGCGCGCCGGCGACTATGTGGTGGGCTCCACCCTGGTCGTGGACGGCGGCTGCGCCTGGGCGCGCTGAGCTCGCCCGAGCGCATTTAACGCATAAAACGATAGCTGTTAGCGCTTGATGGATAAGAAACTCAGATACAAAAGTATTTGAGTTTCAATTTAAGTAAGCGGTGGCAGCTATTGTTTTTGAACCATCCTTCCGACAGAAATGAATCCTTTCGGGGGCCGGTTCCCTGGCCTCAGGGCACGGAGGAGTCCGGCTCCACAGTGCTGCTCGTGAGGCCGGGCCTGCCGGTGAAAACCCTGGCTGCGCTACCTGGCGCGGTCGCGCAGGCGGCCGGGGCACGTTGCGATCGAGATCATTGGCGCGTTGAGGGGCGACGGCCCACTCAGGCTGCGGCCTGCTTGGCGGCGCCGCGATAGCGTTCCAGCCAGTGGGCATAGGGTGCGGGCAGGGTCCAGTCGGGGCGGGCCACGCCCAGGCTTTGTGCCAGTTGGTAGGTGTAGTGCGGATTGGCCAGATGGGCGCGGCCGATCATGACCAGATCGACCTGGCGCTCGGCCACGATGCGCTCGGCAATCTGCGGATCATCCATGCCCCAGCTCGATGCCACGGGCAGGCCGGCACTGCGGCTCACGCGCTGGGCAATGGGAGCCAGGAAGGCGGGCGTGCCCCAGGGGATCTTCACATCGGGAATCACGAAGTTGACGCTGACATTGAGCAGATCCAGGCCGCGCTCGCGCATCTGGCGCGTGACGGCGATGGACTCCTCCAGCGTTTCCTCATCGCGGCCGTCGTACTCGATGACGCCGAAACGCGCCGTCAGCGGCAGATGCTCGGGCCAGACCTCGCGCACCTTGGCCACGGTCTCCAGCAGAAAGCGGGCGCGGTTGCTGAAGCTGCCGCCATAGGCGTCGTCGCGCTGGTTGCTGTGGGCCGAGAAAAAGCTCTGCGCCAGATAGCCGTGGGCAAAGTGCAGCTCCAGCCATTCGAAGCCGGCTGCAAGGGCGCGGCGGGCTGCCGCGACAAAGTCGCCCTGCACGCGGGCGATGTCCTCCAGTGTCATGGCGCGGGGCACGCGCGGCAGACCGCCGCCAAAGGCGATGGCCGATGGCGCAATCGGCTGCCAGCCGCGGGCATCGCCTTCGGCAATATGGTCGTCGCCCCCCCAGGGGTTGTTGGCGCTGGCCTTGCGCCCGGCGTGGCCGATCTGGATGCCGGGCACGGCGCCTGCGGCCTTGATGCCGGCGGCAATGCGCGACATGCCTTCGATCTGGGCGTCGTTCCACAGGCCGGTGCAATCGGGCGAGATGCGGCCCTCGGGCGACACGCCCGTGGCTTCGACAATCACCAGCCCCGCGCCGCCGCGCGCCATGGAGGCGTAGTGAACCTGGTGCCAGTCATTGGTGAGTCCGTCCACGGCGCTGTACTGGCACATCGGCGGAATGGCGATGCGGTTGCGCAGGGTCAGGCTTTTGAGGGTGAATGGGGTAAAGAGTGCAGACATGCGGAGTATCGGTGGTGCGAATGGAATGAGTCGGCAGTCCTGCGGCAGAGCAGGAAGCCAAAGGTTTGATAGCGCCTAGCGCTCTTCATTGCTGGTTTTCAGCATTAAAGGCATCTGAAAATCAATGAATGAAGGTGCTGGCAGCTATCAAAAAATCAAGGACAGCGAGGCTCGGAAAGCGGTGAATACAAGCCCTGGGAAATGAGCTCGCTGGAGACGAAGTGTTCGGCGGTGCCCGGCATGTAGTCGGCGGGCCAGTGAATGCGGTGCATGCAGGGCTTCTGTCGAAGGGAATGGGGAAATGATGGGGTCTGTGGTGAAATAAATCCAATCGATATTTCTGATTTGTGAAATCATGCCGACTGATATCAAGAGTCTGGATCTGAATCTGCTCAAGGCCCTGGATGCACTGCTGGACGAGCGCAGCGTGACGCGCGCTGCAGAGCGTCTGGCGCTGACCCAGCCGGCGGTCAGCGGCATGCTGACGCGACTGCGCGAGAGCTTCGACGACCCGCTGTTCGTGCGCACGCAGCGCGGCATCGCCCCCACGCTGCGCGCGCTGGCACTGGCAGGGCCGCTCAAGGAATTGCTGTGCAATGCCGAAGCGCTGCTGCGCCCCCAGGCCTTTGATCCGGCTACGGCACATATGACGCTGCGCATTGCCGCCACGGATTACGCGCTGCAGGCGGTGGTGCTGCCGTTTCTGGCCGTGTTGCGTCAGCGCGCGCCCGGTCTGTGTGTGGCCGTGGTGCCGGCCCAGCATCTGCCGCTGCACGAGCGGCTGGAGCGCGGCGATATCGATCTGGCGCTGGTCACGCCGGAGCGCACGGCCCCCGATCTGCATGCGCGCCGGCTGTTCGACGAACGCTATGTCTGCGTGATGCGCCAGGGCCATCCCGATGTGCGCCGGCGTGGCCTGTCGCTGGAGCGCTTCTGCGCTCTGGACCATGCGCTGGTGTCCTATGACGGAGGCAGTTTCCATGGTGTGACGGACGAGGCGCTGGAGCGCCTGGGGCGCAAGCGGCGTGTGGCGCTGTCCGTGACCAGCTTTCTGGTGCTGCCCGAAATCCTGCGCAGCAGCGATCTGATTGCCGTCGTGCCGCGGCGTCTGGTCCAGCCCGACTCGGGGCTTTTGGTGCTGGAGCCGCCGCTGGAGATTCCGGGTTTCACCAAGACGGCTGCCTGGCATGCACGTACCCATCGCTCTGCCGGACACCAATGGGCGCGCGAGCTGCTGTTCGAGCTGGCGCAGGGCGGCGGGCTGGACGTGGAATGAGCGCGGCCCGCAAAAACCGTAGCGGTCTCTGCGGGCCGAGGTGAGGGCAGATTTCTGCCCGGGCCCGGCATGGCGCCGGGCCATTCACATCATCAGTGGCCGGATGCGCCTGCGGCACCCAGACCGGTTTCCGAACGCACTTGCTGCGCAGGGAACACGGCGCGCTCCTTGGCAGCCTGCGCGCTCTTGTCGAGCACGGAGAACAGCCACACGCCGAAGAAGCCGATGGCCATGGAGAACAGCGCAGGCGAGGCGTAGGGGAACCAGGCCGAGCCGGCGGGATGGCCCAGAGTCGCTTCCCACACCGAGGGCGAGACGATGGTCAGGCCCACGGAGGAGAACAGGCCCATGAAGCCGCCGATCACGGCGCCCTTGGTGGTGCAGTTCTTCCACAGCACCGACAGCAGCAGCGGCGGGAAGTTGGCGGAAGCCGCCACCGCAAAGGCCAGCGAGACCATGAAGGCGATGTTCTGCTTCTCGAACACAATGCCCAGCAGCACGGCCACAAAGCCCAGGCACAGCGTGGTGATGCGCGAGACCTTGAGTTCGGAGGCGCTGTCGGCCTTGCCCTTCTTGATGACGGTGGCGTAGAGGTCGTGCGAGACGGCCGAGGCGCCGGACAGGGTCAGGCCTGCGACCACGGCGAGAATCGTGGCAAAGGCCACGGCCGAGATAAAGCCGTAGAACACATCGCCGCCCACGGTCTTGGCCACCAGCACGGCCGCCATATTGGCCGTGCCTGCGCCGCCGTGGATCACGCCCTTGGCCGTGTCTGCCATTTCGGGGTTGGTGAGCACCAGGGTGATGGCGCCGAAACCGATGATGAAGATCAGCACATAGAAGTAGCCGATCCAGGTCGTGGCCCAGAACACGCTCTTGCGTGCTTCCTTGGCGTCAGGCACGGTGAAGAAGCGCATCAGGATGTGGGGCAGGCCCAGCGTGCCGAACATCAGCGCCATGCCGAAGCTGATGGCGGAGATCGGGTCCTTGATGAAGCCGCCCGGTCCCATGATGGCCAGGCCGAGCTTCTCGGCCACAGAGGCCTCGGCACCGCCATTGGCCGCGATCTGGGTACGCACCTTCACGCCTTCGGCAAACAGTGCCTCGGGGCTGAAGCCATACTTGGCCAGCACCATGAAGCCCATGAAGGTCACGCCGGCCAGCAGCAGGCAGGCCTTGATGATCTGCACCCAGGTGGTGGCCGTCATGCCGCCGAACAGCACGTAGATCATCATCAGGCCGCCAACCATCACCACGGCGATCCAGTAGTCCAGCCCGAACAGCAGCTTGATGAGCTGACCGGCACCGACCATCTGGGCAATCAGATAGAAGGCCACCACGACCAGCGTGCCGCAGGAGGCAAAGATGCGGAACGGCGTCTGCGCAAAGCGGTAGCCGGCCACATCGGCAAAGGTGAAGCGGCCCAGATTGCGCAGGCGCTCTGCTAGCAAAAAGGTGAGCAGGGGCCAGCCGACCAGAAAGCCGATGGAGTAGATCAGGCCGTCATAGCCGCTGGCCATGACGGAGGCCGAGATGCCGAGGAAGGAGGCGGCGGACATATAGTCGCCCGCAATCGCCAGACCGTTCTGAAAGCCGGTGATGCCGCCGCCTGCGGTATAGAAGTCGGAGGCCGACTTGGTGCGGCCCGCCGCCCATTTGGTGATCCACAGGGTGGCCAGCACAAAGGCGGTGAACATGATGATGGCCGTCCAGTTGGTGGCCTGCTTGGCGGCGTTGCCGACGTCACCGCCGGCGGCCAGCACAGGAGCTGTCACGGCCAGCGCCGCAGCGCCCGCCAGCCATTGGGAAAAGATGCGCTGCTTCATTGCTTGATGCCTTTGAGAATGTCGCGGGTGAGCTGATCAAACTCGTTGTTGGCGCGGCGCACATACAGGCCGGTAATGATCACGGAAAAAATGATGACGCCCATGCCGATGGGAATGCCCAGCGTGGTCACTCCGGCACCGATGGGCCGGGCCAGGAACTCCTTGTCGAACGCGATCAGCGCGACATAGCCGTAGTACACGACCAGCATCAGAACGGTCAGCGCCAGGCCCAGGCGGTTGCGCTTGCGGCGCAGTTGCTGGTAGGCGGGGTTGTTTTGGATTGTCTCTATCACCGGGTCTCGCACAGCGTTGTCTCCTTTGAAGTTTTCCAGCCTGCCATCCGGTGCACGGTGGCTTGCCTGCAATGCATTCTGAGAAGCCCGTCTGACCGCCTCCTTACTTACGATATCGGTGTTTGCCCCTGGTTTTTCACATCAAAAAAAAACGAATCCGGGTAAGTGCGGAGAGGGTCGGGTAATGCCCAGTCTTGAATTTTTGAGAAGCTTTTTTTTGTAAGTTAGCGGTCAGTTGTCGCTTTGATATTGGACAAACAGGTGAGTTGGCAGCGCCTGAAATTCCAAAACCTAGGAGACAAACATGGCCATCAATGCGACAGCACATATGGGAGGTAAATCGGCCCCAAGGCCGATGAGCCCGGAAGAGCGCAAAGTCATCTTTGCGTCTTCACTCGGAACCGTTTTCGAGTGGTATGACTTCTATCTGTACGGATCTCTGGCGGCCATCATCGCCAAGCAGTTCTTCAGCGGTCTGGATGCAGGATCGGCCTTCATCTTCGCGTTGCTGGCCTTTGCGGCAGGCTTCATCGTGCGCCCTTTCGGCGCGCTGGTGTTCGGCCGTCTGGGCGACATGATCGGGCGCAAGTACACCTTCCTGGTGACGATTCTGATCATGGGCCTGTCCACCTTCATCGTCGGCATCCTGCCCAACTACGCCAGCATTGGCGTGGCCGCCCCCGTCATCCTGATCGCGCTGCGCATGCTGCAAGGTCTGGCCCTGGGCGGTGAGTACGGCGGCGCTGCCACCTATGTGGCAGAGCATGCGCCGCATGGCAAGCGCGGTGCTTACACCTCGTGGATCCAGACCACGGCGACGCTGGGTCTGTTCCTGTCGCTGCTGGTGATTCTGGGCGTGCGTACCACGATGGGCGAAGAGAAGTTCGCCGACTGGGGCTGGCGCATTCCATTCCTAGTCTCCATTTTGCTGCTGGCCATCTCGGTCTGGATCCGCATGACGCTGTCCGAGTCTCCTGCCTTCCAGAAGATGAAGGCCGAAGGCAAAGTGTCCAAGGCGCCTCTGACTGAATCGTTCGGTCAGTGGAAGAACCTCAAGATCGTGATTCTGGCGCTGGTCGGCCTGACGGCAGGCCAGGCGGTGGTCTGGTATACCGGCCAGTTCTATGCGCTGTTCTTTCTGACGCAGCAGCTCAAGGTCGATGCCGTGACGGCCAATCTGATGATTGCCGCCGCACTGCTGATCGGCACGCCTTTCTTTGTGATCTTCGGCACGCTGTCCGACAGGATCGGCCGCAAGCCCATCATCATGCTGGGCTGCATTCTGGCCGTGTTGACCTACTTCCCGGTCTTCAAGGCGCTGACCGAAGCCGCCAACCCCGACCTGGCTGCGGCTCAAGCCAAGAACAAGGTGGTCGTCGTGGCCGATCCTGCGGAGTGCTCCTTCCAGTTCAACCCCACAGGTACGACCAAGTTCACCAGTTCCTGCGACGTGGCCAAGCAGGTGCTGGCTGCGGGTTCCGTGAGCTATGAAACCGAAGATGCTGCTGCAGGCACGCAGGCCATGATCCGTATCGGCGCGACCGAGATTCCCTCGTTCTCGCTCAAGGGTCTGAGCCCTGAAGACGCCAAGGCCAAGGACGGTGCGTTCAAGAAGACGGTGGCCGCCGAACTGGCCAAGGATGGCTATCCCACCAAGGCCGACCCCGCCAAGATGAACAAGGTCATGATGGTCGTGATCCTGACCTATCTGGTGCTGCTGGTGACCATGGTCTACGGCCCCATCGCGGCCATGCTGGTGGAGCTGTTCCCGACACGTATCCGCTACACCTCGATGAGCCTGCCCTATCACATCGGCAACGGCTGGTTTGGCGGTCTGCTGCCCACCATGTCCTTCGCCATCGTGGCGCAGACCGGCAATATGTACAACGGCCTCTGGTACCCCATCATCATCGCCGGTGTGACGGCCGTGATCGGCACGCTGTTCGTGCCCGAAACCAAGGATCGCGACATCTACGCCGAAGACTGATGCCAAGCGCTGATGCTGCAATTTATGCAGCATCGCATCGAAGATCTGCAAGGTTTGTGCTTTGCAGATCTTTTTTGTTTGCCGCAGCACTAGTGGGTTACAGCAGTGTGGCAACAAAGCATCATTGCGTTACTTTTTTGCGATGGAAATCATGCTTTCGAGAGGGGCCAACCTAGAATCACACCTAGCCGCGAGAGGGCCAACAACCTACAAGCCAATGCGGTGCAAAAAACACTATCCCAGGACATAGGAGCATTGAATGACCAAGATGACTCGCATCGCACTGGCCGCACTGGCTGTGATGGGCGCAACCACCGCAATGGCACAGAGCAGCGTGACGCTGTACGGCCGCGTGAACACTTCGATTGAGCACCAGAAGCTGGGCGACACCTCCGCTACGGGCATGGTCAACAATGCTTCGCGCTTCGGTATCCGTGGAACGGAAGATCTGGGTGGCGGCCTGAAGGCTGGCTTCACGTTGGAGTCCGGCTTCAATTCGGATGACGGCGCAGGCACTCCCTGGACTCACGGAACTGGTTCCGGCCTGACTTTTGGTCGTCAAAGCGAGGTGAACCTTTCTGGCGGCTTCGGTATGGTCCGTCTGGGCAACTTCGTTCCCGAGTCCTACTACGCAACTGCTGACTACATCAGCATGCACAACCACGACACCGGCCCATCTTCGGATGCGCTGTACTACGATCCCGTCTGGTTCGGCGGTCTGAGCACCAAGAACAAGGTCGGCTATCGCACCCCCAACATGGGCGGCCTGACAGTGGATGCCTCCGTGTCGATGCACGAGAAGGATCCCTCGGTCGGTCCTCGCAAGAATGGCTACGATCTGGCCGCCAACTACGCCACCGGACCCCTGCACCTGGGCGCCGGCTTCAGCAAGGTGGGCGACAACTGGCAAGCTGCCCTGCGCGGCCTGTACACATTCGGTCAAGTGACTCTGGGTGCCTACTACCAGCGTAACAAGGACGACAACCAGATCAGCGGCACCGGCGCTGGTTCGCGCAACAACTTCCGTCTGTCGGCCATGTACACCATGGGCGCTTCGGAATTCCATGCCAACGTGGGTCATGCCAACAAGTGGAGCAATATTGCTGATTCTGCGGCAACACAATGGACGCTTGGCTACAACTACAACCTGAGCAAGCGCACCAAGGTCTATACCTACTACACACGTATCAACAACAGTAACGGCATCAGCTATCTCAATGGCGGTAGCACTATCTCCTCTCTGCGTGCAAGTGGTGGCGCAGGCAAGGACTTCAGCTCCTTTGCTGTGGGTATCCGTCACAACTTCTAATTTGTGCACCGCGCAAGCGGTGTCTCCAGCAGCTGCAGCTGATAATGCAGACCATTACTCCAAGTTCACACCCCATGTCGCAAGGCATGGGGTTTTTTCTTATGTGCAGCCTGTCTGGCAGTAAGCCACGCGCAAACTCGCTCAGGCTCAATGGTCGTGCTGACTGGCGTGGCACGAGCGGCTGCACCGGCTGCTTGTTCATAACACTCTGGAGACTGATATGTGGAAGCTGGCGATTGGTTTTGTGGTGTTTGCCGCCGTGGCGCTGTTTGTCATCATGAAGGCCGGTGACAAGGTGGATATGAGTGGAGAAAAGCATGGTGCCGAAGCGATTCATGCACCGGCGGAGTCCAAATAAAGACTGCCGCAAGCGATCAAAGGATCAAAGCCCCATCGGTCGGGGCTTTTTTTAGGTTCATCGAGGAATTTCGTGGAGATAAGCCCGTTCGTTTTGTAATCTGATGGCAACGACACTGACATCGGAGAACAAATCAAATGCTGGACTCGAAGTTATTGCAGGCTCTTGGCGGCTGGGAGGGCTACGTGGTTGAACGTGTGCAGTGGCCCCAGGGCGATAGCCGCACCGTGTCGATTTATCTGAAGCCGCAGGCCAGCGTCATGCATTGCGAGCGCTGCGGTGCGCAGTGCAGCCAAGTCCATGAGACCACGACACGGCGCGTGCGCGATCTGGCATTGTTCGAGTACAGAGTGGTGCTACATGTGCCGCGTCGGCGTCTGTGGTGCGATAGCTGTGGTGGCCCGCACCTGGAGAAACTCAGCTGGCTCGGTCGCTACCAGCGCGTCACAGACCGTCTGGCGCAGGCGTGCAGCCAGTTGCTTCGCAGCAGCAGCATCAAGGCGGTAGCGGCCTTCTTCGATCTGGGCTGGCACACCGTCAAGTCCATCGACAAAGCCTTGCTGCTGGCCAACACTGCGCAGCCGCAATGGGATCAGATCGAGTACCTGGCGATGGACGAGTTTGCGCTGCACAAGGGCCATCGCTACGCCACAGTCGTCGTCGACCCCATCAGCCGGCAGGTGCTGTGGGTGGGGCAAGGGCGCTCACGCGAGACGGCCCGCCAGTTCTTCGAGCAGTTGCCCGCTGGCGTTGCCCAGCGCATTCGCGCAGTTGCTATCGACATGACTACGGCTTACGAGCTGGAGATTAAGGCCCACTGCCCTAACGCCGAGATCGTCTATGACCTGTTCCATGTCGTGGCCAAGTACGGCCGGGAGGTCATCGACCGAGTGCGTGTCGATCAGGCCAACTTGCTGCGCCAACAGCCCTCAGCACGTAAGGTGCTCAAATCCAGCCGCTGGTTGCTGCTGCGCAATCGCAACAAGCTGCAGCCTCAACAAGCAGTGCAACTCAAGGAACTGCTGGCGGCCAATCAACCATTGATGACGGTATACGTCTTGCGCGACGAGCTCAAACAGTTGTGGTTCTACCGTCGTGCGACTTGGGCGCATCGCGCCTGGCGGCACTGGTGTGATCAAGCCCATCAAAGCGGCATTGCCGCACTGAGCACCTTCGCTCAGCGCTTGCAAAGCTACCTGCACGGGATCATCGCCCGATGCAGGCATCCGTTGAACACAAGTGTTGTGGAGGGCATCAACAACACCATCAAGGTCATCAAGCGCCGGGCCTATGGCTACCGCGATCAGGACTACTTCTTTCTGAAGATTCGGGCAGCATTCCCCGGTAATGCGCGATGAACCTTTTTTTATTGCACTTTTCAATGCTGCTGCACAGCCGGAATGCACATGTGCAACCCAGGCTCTTGCCAGGACTGCCTAGAATGTTTGGCCTCCATAGAAAAGACCGCAGAACATGACGCAGGGCCTGATCCGTATCCGTGGTGCTCGCCAGCACAATCTTCGCAATCTGGACATCGATATCCGTACCGGTGAGCTGACCGTAGTCACCGGCCCCAGCGGCTCGGGAAAGTCCAGTCTGGTGTTCGACACGCTGTACGCCGAAGGTCAGCGCCGCTATGTCGAGACCTTCTCCGCCTATGCGCGCCAGTTCCTCGATCGCATGGACAAGCCGGCTGTGGACAAGGTCGAGGGTGTGCCGCCCGCGATTGCCATCGACCAGACCAACCCGGTGCGCAACTCGCGCTCCACCGTGGGCACGATGACGGAGATCAACGATCACCTCAAGCTGCTGTTTGCGCGCGCGGCCCAGCTGTTCGACAGCAGGACGGCCCTGCCGGTGCGCCACGACACGGCGGACAGCATCTATGCCGAACTGGCCCAGCGCTGCGAGGCTGCAGGCGACCCGCGCATTGCCATCACCTTCCCGGTGGAGCTGCCGGCCAATACCTCGGCCGAAGAGGTGGAGCAATGGCTGTCTGCCAGCGGCTTCACCAAGGTGCAGGCCGAGCGCGAAGTGGAGCGCGCTCACGCCGCCGCCGATGAGGTCGCCAAGGGCAAGAAAAAAGCCAAGCCAGCCCCCGAGAAGATCAAGGTGCTGGATGTGATTGCCGACCGCTTTCGCCTCGGCAAGGCCGAGCGTTCCCGCGCCATGGAGGCGATCGAGGTGGGCCTCAAGCGCGGCAGCGGCAGGCTCACGGTCTATGTGTTGCCTGAAAGCGCTGCAGAGGCGGCCGAGCCCGAGCTGTGGAAGTTCTCGCTGGGTCTGCACTGCCCCGAAAGCAATCTGACGTATCAGGAGCCGATTCCCTCGCTGTTCTCCTTCAACTCTGCGGTGGGCGCCTGCGATGCCTGCCGTGGTTTCGGTCGCGTCATCGGGGTCGACTGGGGACTGGTGATTCCGAACGAAAAACTCACCTTGCGCACCGGTGTCATCAAGCCGATCCAGACGCCTGCCTGGAAGGAGATTCAGGACGACCTGATGCGCCATTCCGAGGCCGAGGGCATTCCGCGCGATACGGCCTGGTCCAAGCTGACCCGCGAGCAGAAGGACTGGGTGATCGAAGGCTCGCCCAACTGGAACGGCAAGTGGAGCCAGACCTGGTATGGCATTCGCCGCTTTTTCGAGTACCTCGAAAGCAAGGCCTACAAGATGCATATCCGGGTGCTGCTGTCCAAGTACCGCAGCTATACCGAATGCCCGAGCTGCGGTGGCGCCCGCCTCAAGACCGAAAGCCTGCTCTGGCGCATTGGCGGCAAGCAGGCAGCGGATGCGGTGCTGCCGCCCGGCGACGAAGGCGGGCGATACCAGCGCTTCATGCCGCAGGCGGTGGGCTGGAGCCGCGAGCAGCTCGACAGCCTGCCGGGCCTGTGCCTGCATGACTTGATGCGTCTGCCGATCACGCGCCTGCGCGACTTCTTTGCGCAGCTGGTGCCAGACAAGGATGCCGTTAGAAATGATGGCGAAGCCCAGGCCTTGAAGATGCTGCATGCAGAAGTCATGACGCGGCTGCAGTACCTGTGCGATGTGGGCATAGGCTACCTCACGCTGGACCGCCAGAGCCGCACGCTGAGCGGCGGCGAGGTGCAGCGCATCAATCTGACCACGGCGCTGGGAACCTCGCTGGTCAACACCTTGTTTGTGCTCGACGAGCCTTCGATCGGCCTGCACCCGCGCGATATGGAGCGCATCACCGAAGCCATGCAGCGCCTGCGCGATGCGGGCAATACGCTGGTGGTGGTGGAGCATGACCCCGCCGTGATGTTTGCCGCCGACCGCATGATCGACATGGGGCCGGGCCCCGGTGCGCGCGGCGGCCAGATCGTGTTCGACGGCACGCCCGAGGATCTGCGCAAGGCCGATACCCTGACCGGCGCCTATCTGGGCGGGCGCAAGCAGGTGGGCTTCGGGCTCAAGCGCATGGTGACCGAGAGCACGCCGCGCCTGATTCTCGAAGGCGCGCGCGAGCACAATCTGCGTGATATCAGCGTGGACTTTCCGCTGCAGCGCCTGGTCACCATCACCGGCGTTTCGGGCTCGGGAAAATCCACGCTGATCCAGGATGTGCTGGTGCCTGCGCTGATGCGTCACTTCGGCAAGCCCACCGATGCTGCGGGCGCGTTCGAGCGCCTGCTGGGCGCGGATCATCTCGCCGATGTGATGTTTGTGGACCAGTCGCCGATCGGCAAGACGGCGCGTTCCAACCCGGTCAGCTATGTGGGTGCCTGGGATGCGCTGCGCGAGCTGTTCGCCGTGGCTGCACTGTCACGCCAGCGCGGCTACACGGCTGCCAAGTTCAGCTTCAACAGCGGCGACGGCCGCTGCCCGACCTGCGGCGGCTCGGGCTTCGAGCATGTGGAGATGCAGTTCCTCTCGGACGTCTATCTGCGCTGCCCCGACTGCAACGGCACGCGCTATCGCCCCGAGATCCTGGAAGTGAAAATCGAGCGCAACGGCCAGTCGTTGAATGTGGCCGATGTGCTGGAGCTCACGGTGGCCGAGGCCGCGCTGCTGTTTGCGCAGGACCGTGACGTGATCCGCGCGCTGCAGCCCATCGTCGATGTGGGCCTGGAATATGTGAAGCTGGGCCAGCCCGTTCCCACCTTGTCGGGTGGCGAAGCGCAGCGCTTGAAACTGGCAGGCTTCCTGGCGGAAGCGGCTCGCGCGCAAAGCAAGTCCAAGCAGTCGCTGGCCAAGAAAGGCACGTTGTTCCTGTTCGACGAGCCCACGACCGGCCTGCATTTCGAGGACATTGCCAAGCTCATGCGCGCATTGCGCAAGCTGCTGGAAGCCGGCCACTCGCTGATCGTCATCGAGCACAATCTGGACGTGATTCGCGCCAGCGACTGGCTGATCGATCTGGGCCCCGAAGGTGGTGACGGCGGCGGTCTGATCGTGGCCGAGGGAACGCCCGAGGAGGTGCGCCATGTGAAGGAATCGCACACGGCCCAGGCCCTGCGCGAATACGACCTGGCCATGGGCGTGGGCGGCGAGGCGGTGCGCGAAGTCGCCCCCATGCTCTACAAGCCCCAGCGCAAGGCCCAGGCCGAAAAGGCACCGCAGACCAAGAATGCGATCGAGATCGTCAATGCCAAGGAGCACAACCTCAAGTCCCTGAGCGTTCAGGTTCCGCGCGGCAAGTTCAATGTGGTGACCGGGGTGTCGGGTTCGGGCAAGTCCACGCTGGCTTTCGACATTCTGTTCAACGAAGGCCAGCGCCGCTATCTCGAATCGCTCAATGCCTATGCGCGCTCCATCGTGCAGCCTGCGGGCCGTCCCGAGGTCGATGCGGTCTATGGCATACCGCCCACGGTGGCCATCGAGCAGCGCCTGTCGCGCGGCGGTCGCAAGTCCACGGTGGGCACGACCACCGAGGTCTGGCACTTTCTGCGCCTGCTCTATGTGAAGCTGGGCGTGCAGCACTGCATCCACGACGATGCCATCGTGCAGCCGCAGACCGAGGAAAGCATTGCCGCGCAGCTGATGACGAACTTCCGTGGCCAGACCATAGGCCTGCTGAGCCCGCTGGTCGTCAACCGCAAGGGCGTCTATACCGAGCTGGCCGACTGGGCCAGACCCAAGGGCTACACGCATCTGCGCGTGGACGGCGAGTTTCTGCCGACCACGGGCTTCCCGCGCATAGACCGCTTCAAGGAACACACCATCGAGCTGCCCGTGGCCAGCGTGACGGTGACCGCGGCCAACGAGAAGGAGCTGCGCGGCCATCTGCGCCAGGCGCTGGAAATCGGCAAGGGCGTGCTGCATGTGCTGTCCGGCATCGAGAACCTGGCCGATGCCATGCAGGGCGGCCAGAGCACGGCCGGCATCGGCGCGCTGCAGGTGTTCTCCACCCAGCGTGCCTGCCCGGTCTGCGCCACCAGCTATGCCGAGCTCGATCCGCGTCTGTTCTCCTACAACAGCAAGCACGGCTGGTGCCCCGATTGCGTGGGCACGGGCGTGAAGCTGAGCAAGGACCAGCGCAAGGTCTATGACGACACCTTGCTGGCCGAGGACAACCGGGGCCGTGAGGTGAAGTTCGAGGGACAGGAAGTGGAGGACCTGGCCGAGGTGGAATGCCCCAAGTGCCACGGCACACGTCTGAACCCTGTGGCGCGAGCCGTGAAGTTTCACGACGAGGCGATCACCGATATTGCCCAGTTGTCAGTCAGTGATGTGCGCCACTGGATACAGAGTCTGGAGCTTACGGGCCGCGAAGCCGATATTGCGCGCGATCTGATTCCCGAGATCCAGAGCCGTCTCGAATTCCTGGAAGAAGTCGGTCTGAACTATCTGACGCTGGACCGCGGCGCCCCCACCCTGAGCGGGGGCGAGGCCCAGCGCATCCGCCTGGCCGCGCAGCTGGGCAGCAATCTGCAGGGCGTCTGCTATGTGCTGGACGAGCCCACCATCGGCCTGCATGCGCGCGACAACCAGATCCTGCTCAATGCCCTGCACAAGCTCGGTGACAAGGGCAACACGCTGGTGGTGGTGGAGCACGACGAAGACACGATTCGCCGCGCCGATCATGTGATCGATATCGGCCCCAGCGCCGGCATTCGCGGCGGCCGTCTGGTGGCCGAGGGCACGGTGGCCGACATCATGGCGGCCGAGGATTCGGTCACCGGGCGCTATCTGCTGCACGCCATGCGCCACCCTTTCAAGCCGCGTCTGTGGGTGGGAGAGGGCGAGCCACCGGTGCAACCGAATGCTATCAATACAGAAGCTGATAGCGCCCGTGATATAGAGGTTTCAGATAAGAAGCCATCAAAAACCAAGAAAAAGAAAGCGGTAGCTGCTACTGAAATTGCACTACAGCAAGAGAGCGACGCATTGCACTGGCTGACGGTGCTGGGCGCGAACCTGCACAATCTGCAGAATGTGGAGGCCCGGGTTCCGCTCAAGCGGCTGGTGGCCGTAACCGGCGTTTCCGGCTCGGGCAAGTCCACGCTGGCGCGCGATGTGCTGCTGAGCAATGTGGCGGCCTGGGTGCAGCAGCGCTCGACCAAGGCCGGGCGCGATGCCATGGATGCCGGCAAGTCGCCGGCGCTCGTGGGCTGCAAAGGGATCAAGGGCTTCGAGACCATCGATCGCGTGCTCGAAGTCGACCAGACGCCGATCGGAAAGACCCCGCGCTCCTGCCCCGCGACCTATATCGGCTTCTGGGACACGATTCGCAAGCTGTTTGCCGAGACCCTGGAGGCCAAGGCCCGGGGCTATGCGGCCGGTCGCTTCTCGTTCAACACCGGCGAAGGCCGCTGCCCGGCCTGCGAAGGCCAGGGCGTGCGCACCATCGAGATGAGCTTTCTGCCCGATGTGAAAGTGCCTTGCGAGGTCTGCCACGGTGCGCGCTTCAACCCCGAAACCCTGGCCGTGAGCTGGCGCGGCAAGAGCATTGGCGATGTGCTGAAGATGGAGGTCGACGAGGCCGTGGAGTTCTTCGCCTCCATGCCCTCGATTGCCCATCCGCTGCAGTTGCTCAAGGACGTGGGTCTGGGCTATCTCACCCTGGGTCAGCCGTCGCCCACGCTGTCGGGCGGCGAGGCCCAGCGCATCAAGCTGGTGACCGAGCTGACCAAGGTGCGCGATGATATCGGCCGCCGCGGACAGAAGGCCCCGCACACGCTGTATGTGCTGGACGAACCCACCGTGGGCCTGCACATGGCCGATGTGGACAAGCTCATCCATGTGCTGCACCGCCTTGTCGACGGCGGCCACAGCGTGGTGGTCATCGAGCATGACCTCGACGTGATTGCCGAGGCGGACTGGATCATCGATCTGGGCCCCGAAGGCGGCAAGGAAGGCGGGCGCATCGTGGCCACGGGAACTCCCGAGGAGCTGGTCAGAATCGGCACCCATACCGGCAAGGCGCTGGCGCCGGTGCTGGCGCGGTAAGAGGCGGCGCGCACCATGTCCTTCTCGCGCAGCAGCTTTCCTGCACCGGCTGAGCTGGCAGCCTCGCGTGTCGCGTGGATGGCGCAGATCGAGCGCCCACCGCTGCCGCCGGCGGTGCAGGCCTGGATGACGTGGGCGCGTGGCTGGCAGGATGCGCTGCCGTGGTTGCAGCTTCCTGCATGGCGTGAAGGCGCGGGCAACTGGCTCGCGATGCAGCGTGCCACCGATACGGCCGGGCTGTGGTCCCAGACTGGTGAGTATCGCTTTGGTCTGGACCTCAAGGCCAGCACGCCCGGTGATCTGCGCTGGATCGACGGTGCGGTGGCGGATGGCTGGAGCCCGCACTGGCTGGTGCTGACCCATGGCCTGGATGGCGACCCGCTGATCGGTGACATGAGCCGGCCCGAAGTGCCTGTGCTGTGGAAGTGGCATGACGAGCCGCACCGCGCGGCCAGGCCATTGTTCGCCTCGCTCGAGGAGTTGATGGCGCACCTGCAGCCCAAGGCAGCCAAAGCGCCTCTGGTGCCGCGTGAAACGCACTCTTCCATCATCTTCTACACCGTGCGCCTGCTGGAGCTGGGGCCCGATCCGGCCAGGGTCATGCTGGCGCTCAGGAAAATCTTCACGATGCTGTCTGCGCAGGAGCTGCTGAAACTCAAGACCCGGCTGCCGCTGACGCTGCTGGACGATAGCGTCAGCGCCTTGCAAAAGGACCGCCTGGTGCAGCATTTCGAGGGTCTGGGCGCTCGCGTGGAAGTGCGTGAACGGAGCTTGTAGCGCGCACGCAAGGGCGGCCGATACGGCGCATGCAGCGCGTCCTTGCACAACACACCTCACCATCATCACGCATCACGCATCACGCATCACACGCGCCATTTCTGCAAAGGCAGGTTCATGGTGTTCATGGGGCAGCGGCACCGATTTTTGATCGAAGAAAAGCCCCCCGTGATGTACGGAGGCCTGGCAGGTCCGCTGCAGCGACTGCTCTTCATGGATGCAAATATGTGCAACGCCGGAGCGGGAAGCCGGCTGTGCAACACTTAAAACGATCACTCCGCTCAATAATGGCGGACAGAAAAGAGCGGTACCACCAGGTTCGGATGCATGGTTGCTCCGGGTAAGCCGCTTATCTATGTCTGACACTGTTGTTTTGCGTGGGCCCGAGCGGCCAGACTTGCTGCGCCATGAGGTGCTGGCCGATATCTTCGAAGCGACTGCCGCCGCCCACCCCGAACAGATCGCGCTGATCGAGGGACAGGGCGAGACGCTGCGTCAGCGCAGCTATGCGGAGCTGGACGCCGATGCCAGCCGCGCCGCGCACCGGCTGATCGAGGCCGGCATCCGCCCCGGCGACATGGTGGGCCTGTGGCTGCCGCGCGGCGTGGAGCTGCTGACGCTGCAGCTGGCGATCGCCAAGACCGGCGCGGCCTGGCTGCCCTTCGATGCCGAAACGCCCACCGAACGCATCGCCACCTGCCTCGACGATGCGAATGCCAAGGCGCTATTGATAGCGCAGCGGCAGACGCATCTGGTGAACGCCCAGGCAGGTATTTCAGCGCAGGTCTTCAGCGACGCCGCACTGCTGGCGCCGCTGCCGGCGGGCACGGCGCTGCGCCGGCGAGATGGCGCGCAGCCCGGCCACCCGGCCTATGTGATCTATACCAGCGGCTCCACGGGCAAGCCCAAGGGTATCGCCATCACCCAGGGCAGCATCTGCCACTTTCTGCGCAGCGAGAATGCGCGGCTTGGCGTGCACCGGGGCGACAAGGTCTACCAGGGCTTCTCGGTGGCCTTCGACATGTCGTTTGAGGAGATCTGGATCAGCTATCTCGTGGGGGCGACGCTGTGGCTGGCGCCGCGAGAGATCGCCGGTGATCCGGAGGCGCTGCCGCGCGCGCTGATAGAGCAGCAGGTGACGGTGCTGCATGCCGTGCCCACGCTGCTGGCGCTGTTCGCGCAGGACGTGCCGAATCTGCGCCTGATCAATCTTGGCGGCGAGATGTGCCCCGAATCGCTGGTGGCGCGCTGGGCCGACCGGGGGGGCGGTGATCCGCGTCAGATGTTCAACACCTATGGGCCGACCGAGGCCACGGTGTCCGCGAGCCTGGCCGAGCTGCGGGCCGGCGAGCCCGTGACCATCGGCACGCCGCTGCCCAATTACGGCCTGGTGGTGGTGCGGGTGATCGAGGCCGACAGCTTTGCAGCTGGCACCGCGCCCGCTTTGGTGGGCTTGCCGCAGGGCGAGGTCGGCGAGCTGTGCATCACCGGCCCCGGCGTGGCGGCCGGCTATCTGGGTCGCCCCGATCTGACGGCCGAGAAATTCCTCCCCAACCCCTGGGCTCAGGGTCCGCACGACACGCGGCTGTACCGCACCGGGGATCTGGCGCGTATCGACGAGCATGGCCAGATCCACTGCCTGGGCCGGGCCGACGATCAGGTCAAGATCCGCGGTTTTCGCGTGGAGCTCGGCGAGATCGAAGCCGTGCTCGCTCAGCAGCCGGGCGTGGGCACCACGGCGGTGCTGCTGCGCCAGGACGAGGGCATAGACCAGCTGGTCGCCTTCTACGTGCCCACCGAGATTGCCCCGCCGCCCGTGCATTCCGCGCTGCGGGCCTCCCTGGCCGAGCGCCTGCCGCCCTATATGGTGCCCGCGCGCTTCGAGGCGCTGGCCGAGATGCCGCGCCTGACCTCGGGCAAGATAGACCGCAAGGCACTCAAGGTCCAGCAGCTGTCCTCGGCGATGGATGCTTCCGGCTCCGACCTGCCCGAGACGCCGGCCGAGGAGGTGCTGTTCGCGGCCCTGGCCCAGCTTTTTCCGGGACAGTCCATACGCCGCGGGCTGGATTTCTTCAGCGACCTGGGCGGGCATTCCCTGTTCGCGGCGCGGCTGACCTCGCTGCTGCGTGCCGATGCGCGCTTTGCCCGGGCCACGGTGAGCACCATCTACCAGCAGCGCCACATAGGCCTGATCGCCGATGCGCTGCAGGCCGTCCAGCTGGCCGACGATGAGGCGGCAGCCGGCGTTGCGCAGAGGCCGTTCCGCATCCATTCCGCGTGGCGGCGCTGGCGCTGCGGCGCGGCCCAGGCCGTGGCGATTCCGCTGCTGGTGCTGATCAAGATGGCACAGTGGCTGGTGCCGTTCTTCACCTATCACTTCTTCACCGGCGACGAGAACGACTCGGTCGGGTTTGCCGTGGCCATGTCGGTGCTGGCTTTCGCGATCGCCACCCTGGCCGAATTCGCGATCGCCTGGGCCGGCAAATGGCTGGTCGCCGGGCGCCTCAAGCCCGGGCGCTACCCGCTGTGGGGATGGACCTATTTCCGCTGGTGGTTTGCCGACCGGCTGGTGGAGGCCGTGCCCATCGCGATGATCACCGGCTCCTCGCTGCACCCGCTGTGGCTGCGTGCGCTGGGCGCGAAAGTGGGGCTTGAGACCAATATCGGCTCGATGACGGTGCGGGTCCCCGACCTGCTGGTCATAGGCGACGGCGTGAGTGTGGGCAATGCCGTGAGCATGGAGAACGCGCGCGTCGAAGGCGGTGAGTTGGTGCTGGGCCGTATCGCCATCGGCAACGAGGTCTGCATAGGCTCGTATGTGGTTGTGGAAGGCAATACCCGTCTCGAAGACTGGGCCCACCTCGAGGGGCAGTCGGCGCTGGCCGACGGCATGGTCCAGCCCGCGCGCAGCATCTGGGCCGGCTCGCCGGCGCGGGCCGTGGGCGAGTTCGACCCTGCCAGCCTGCCGCCACGCCAGAGCGCCGGGCGGCTGCGCCAGGCCCTGGAGATGCTGGTCTTCCTGGCGGGAGGGCTGCTGGTGGCCACGCTGTTCTTCATGCCGGTGTTCCCGACCTTCATGCTGATCGACGTGCTCGACGTCGAGGCGATCTCGGTGCGGCCGTTGCTGGAGCAGGGCGTGGTCGATGCGGGTGGGGCCTTCGTGCTGCGCCTTCTCAAGTTCTTCGTTCTGGCGCTGCCCTCCAGCCTGGTGCTGGTGGCCTGCACGGTGCTGGCGGCAGCGCTGGTGCGCTATCTGTTCCTGCCGCGTACGCGGGCCGGTACCTGGTCGGTGCACAGCGGGCGTTACCTGGGCAAATGGCTGGTCAACCAGATCCAGGAGGCGAGCCTGTCCACGCTGCACGGCATCTACGCCACGGTCTACTCCTCCACCTGGTACCGGCTGCTGGGCGCCAAGGTCGGCAGGCAGACCGAGCTGTCCACGGCGCTGGGCGTGGTGCCCGATATGCTGACGCTGGGTGACGAGTGCTTTGTGGCCGATGCAGTGATGCTGGGCGACGAGCTCATCGACGGCGGCTGGATGACGGTCAAGCCCACGGTGGTGTCGCGCCGCAGCTTCATCGGCAACGGTGCCTATGTGCCCGATGGCTCGACCATTCCCGAGAATGTGCTCATCGGCGTGATGACGGCCGTGCCGCGCAATGCGGACATGCAAAGCGGCGACACCTGGCTGGGGGCTCCCGCGATCAATTTGCCGGCGCGCGAGGTCGCACAGGGCTATCCCGAGCACCTGACGTTTGCGCCCTCTGCATGGCGGCGAGTCGCGCGCGGATTGGTGGAGGCCGTTCGCATTGCCGTTCCCCATGCGCTGGTGATTGCCGTGGGCTACGCCATTGTGCTGGATGCGATGCCTCTGGCTTCCGAAGAGCGCTGGGGGGCCGTGGTGCTGGAGCTGGCCATTTCGGGGGTGCTCTTTGGGGTCGTGGCGTTCTTTGTGGTGGCGCTGTTCAAATGGCTGGCGATCAGGCGCTACGGCAAGACGGCCGTGCCCATGTGGACGCCTTTTGTCTGGCTCTCCGAGGCCGCGACCAATATGTATGAGGGCATGGCCGTGCCCAATTTCCTGCGCTACCTGCGTGGCACGCCCTGGCTGCCACTGGCCATGAACCTGATGGGCTGCAAGATTGCGCCCAGCGTCTATCTGGATACCACCGACATCACCGAGCATGACTGCGTGACGATCGGCGCTCACAGCGAGCTCAACGCGCTGTGCTGCCCGCAGACTCATCTGTTCGAGGACCGGGTGATGAAGATAGACCATGTGTCCATAGGCAGCCGCGTGACCATGGGCGCGCGCTGCACGGTGCTCTACAGTGCCAGCGTAGGCGATGATGTGCAGCTCGGGCCGCTGACCCTGGTGATGAAGGGCGAGACCCTGCCCGCGCGCACGCGCTGGGAGGGCGCGCCGGCCGCACCGGCCCGACGCCGCACCGGGGTGGCCTGATGCAGATCGGGCCCTGCCTCTTTGCCGGCGAGCAGCGAGCCGCAGCGCCACAGTTGAGGCTGGTGCAGGGCCTGGACGCCACAGACCGTGACAGCGCGCGCGGCCAGGCCCGGGCGGCGCTGCGTACCTGTCTGGCACCGGAGCTGGGCTGTACCGAGGCCGAGCTGGAGGTCAGCAACCTGCGCAACCAGGCACCGCGGCTGTTGCTGTGCGGCAAGCCGCTTGCGGCGCCGCACTGCTCCATCAGCCATGCGCCTGGACTGGCACTGCTGGCGTGGCATGGCCGGGGTGCGGTAGGTGTGGATATCCAGGCCGTGGACGCGACCGTGCCGCGCCGCGAGCTGGAGGATGTAGTGCGCCTGTTTCTGAGGCCGGAAACCGCTCGGAAGCTTCTGGATATTGCGCCGGATACTCTATTTTTTGAAGCGTTTGCGAGCGCCTGGACGCAGCACGAAGCCAGACTCAAATGCGCTGGCCTGGGTCTGGCGGAATGGAGCGGCTCGTTGCAGGCGCGGCTGACGGGCATGGACTGCGCACCGCTGGAGACTGCAGCCGGGTATGCGGGCGCCGTGGCCTGGTACGGAGCTGCCGGCAGCGGCGGCCTGCGCTGAACAGGCGGCAGATCAGGATTCCGATCGCCCAAAAAAAGGCTGCCGGAGGCAGCCTTGTCAGGTGAGCGCGGTGCTTACTGGAAGCCCAGCGTATGCGGCAGCCAGGTGGACAGTGCCGGGATGAAGGTCAGCAGGCACAGCACGACGAAGTGGGCCAGCAGGAACAGCGGCATCTCGCGCGTCAGCTCGGTGATGGACACGCGCGTGGACACGGCGGTCACGAACAGCAGGCCGCCGACCGGTGGCGTGATCATGCCCAGCGTGAGGTTGACGATCACCACCATGGCGAAGTGCGTGGGATCGATGCCCAGGCTGAAGGCGATGGGCGCGAGAATGGGCACCAGAATCATCACGCCGGGCAGCGGCTCCATGAAGATGCCGAAGACCAGCAGCAGAATGTTCACGGCAATCAGGAACATCACGGGCGAGAGTTCCCAGCTCACGATCAGCTCGGACAGATACTGCGGAATGCCTTCCACCGTGAGCACCCAGGCAAAGGCGGCCGAGGTCGCCATCACCAGCAGCACCGAGGCCGTGAGCATGGCCGAGCGCGCCAGAATGCCGGGCAGGGCCGACCACTTGAGCGTGCGGTAGACCCATTTGCCGCAGACCAGCGCATAGAACACGGCCACGACGGAGGCTTCCGTGGGCGTGAAGATGCCGAAGCGGATGCCGACCACGATGAGCACGATGAGCATCAGCGCGGGGATGGCCTTGAAGCTGGTGCTCCACATCTCGCGCGCCGAGGGACGCGGTTCGGTGCTGCGGTAGTCGCGCTTCTTGCAGACCCACCAGTTGACGGCCGCCATGGCCAGCGCGATCAGAATGCCGGGAATGAAGCCGGCCATGAACAGGCCGCCCACGGACACGTGCTCATCCTGCAGCGCATAGATGATCATGCTGACCGATGGCGGAATGATGGGGCCGACGATGGCGGTGCTGGCCGTCAGCGCGGCCGCATAGGGGCGGCTGTAGCCGGCCTTGTCCATCATCTTGACCATCATGGAGCCGGGTCCGGCCGCATCGGCCAGGGCCGAGCCGGAGATGCCCGAGAACATGGTCAGCGACAGCACATTGGCATAGCCCAGGCCGCCGCGCAGATGGCCGACGAACTGGGCGGCAAAGCGCAGCAGCACGGCCGTGAGCGCGCCGCCCGACATCAGCTCTGCGGCCAGGATGAAGAAGGGCACGGCCATCAGCGGAAAGCTGTCGATGCCCGTGAACATTTCCTTGAAGACGATCAGCTGTGGATAACGTCCGCCCACGAAGACCGCCAGGGCTGCCGCAATGGCCAGCGCAAACGCCACCGGAAAGCCCAGCGTGAGCAGGGCGACGATGGCAACAAATAAAGTGATACCCATGGTGTTTCAGTCAATCAGTGATTCATGGTGTGGCGCATCAATTCGTGCGCGCACCAAGCCAGGGACAGCGAGCAAGGGCCTAGGCCGGCCGCGCCGCCCCGCAGCGGGGGCTACCCCAGCGAGGCTGTCGTCCCCCTCCCGCGAAGCGAGAGAGGGGGAAGGCGCGCAGTGATTCAGATTCGCGGCGCAACGCATAAAACTGGCCTGACCCAAGCCAGGGACAGCGAGCAAGGGCCGCCCTGAAGCGAGGCTGTCGTCCCCCTTCCAGGGGGAAGGCGCATAGCGACTCAGGGGGTGTTTCATATAGACGCTGCAGCGTCCGCATCCATTTCATCGGACTCGGCGAAGCTGCCGGCGGCGATGTAGCCGCGTGCGATGAACAGCAAATGGATCAGCATCAGCACAAAGCCCACGGGCATGGCACCGTAGATATAGGAGATCGGGATGTCCGTGGCCGCCGTGGTCTGAAAGCGCGTGGCGTACACGTACTGCGACGAGGTCACGGTCATCACGGCAAAGAAGATTGCCAAAATGAGCACGACAAAGCCGCGCATGGCCTGTGCCTTGCGGGTGCTCACGCTGCGGTGCAGATTGTCGATGGCCACATGGCCGCCAAAGCGCAGCACCAGGCCTGCGCCCAGGAAAGTGACCCAGATCATCATGTGGCGGGCCACTTCTTCGGCCCAGACGATGGAGTCGCCCGTGGTGTAGCGCAGCACCACGTTGGCAAAAACGATGCAGGCCATGGCCAGCAGCAGCAAGATCAGCAGCCAGCGATTGCCGGCCACGAGAAGGCGTTCGATACGATCAAGCATAGGAGTGGGGGTGAGCTGAGGCAGCGGTGAAACCAGGCGCAAGAGCCGGCTGCGTCACAAAGTTGAAGGCTGCGTCATCATCGGCGGGAATTGGCGCAAGTCCATTCGTGCTGACCGCAGCCGGGCAAGGTCCTGCCTTGCCCAGGTGGGAGAAAAATGCACGGGCCCGCCTGCACGGAGACCGGTCCATGCCGGCAGTGCTTACTTGACGGCGGTGATGGAGTCCAGCGTCTTCTGGCCGAACTTCTTGGCGTATTCCTTGTACGCAGGCTCCAGCGCGGTGCGGAAAGCGGTCTGGTCGACCTTTTCCACGACCTTCATGCCGTTGGCCTTGGCTTCTTCCACGCCCTTCTTCTCCACGTTGTCCACAAAGGCGCGCGAGGCCAGGGCCCCCTTCTTGGCGGCTTCCGTGAAGGCGGTCTTCTGGGCGGCGTTCAGCGATCCCCAGAACGAGGGCGACACGATCAGGGCCATGGGGGCGTAGACGTGGGAGGTCAGGGTCAGGTGCTTTTGCACCTGCCACAGCTTGGCGGACACCAGCACGGAGATGGGGTTCTCCTGGCCGTCAATCGTGCCCTGCTGCAGCGCACCGATGACTTCGGGCCAGGACATGGGGGTGGGCGAGGCACCCAGGGTGCGGAAGGCCGTGATGTGCACGGGGTTCTCGGTCACACGGATCTTCAGGCCCTTGAGGTCGGGCACGCCATTGACGGCATGCTTGTTGTTGCTCAGATGGCGAAAGCCCTGCTCGCCCCAGGCCAGCGCGATCAGGCCGCGCTTTTGGAACTTGGCCAGCAGCTCCTGACCGAAAGCGCCGTCCATCACGGCTCGTGCGTGCTGGGTGTCGCGGAACAGGAAGGGGATGTCGACCACGCCCACATCGGGCACGAAGTTGCTCAGGGCGCCGGTGGAGACGATGGCGGCTTCCACGGTGCCCAGTTGCAGGCCTTCGATCAGCTCGCGCTCGCCACCCAGGGCGGAGGCCGGGAACTGCTTGAACTTGTAGGCACCGCTGGTGCCTTTTTCCACGCCTTCGGCCCAGGCGTTGGCGGCCGCGCCGTAGTGGGAGTTGACGGCCAGCGCATAGCCGATCTTGACTTCCTTGCCCTGGGCAAATGCAGTGCCGACGGTCAGGGCGGCTGTTGCTGCCACGGCCGTGGCGACGAAGGTGCGGCGAATCATGCGCATGGTGTTGGTCTCTCAGAAATGTTTTGAAATGAATCAAAAATTGTAGTGAGTGCCAACCGTGGGTTTTTACGCATCCGGGGGTCGTCTTGTACGGGTGGGTACATCGTGTCCGGCGATGGGTGGACGTCAAAAAGGCCTCTGTGCCGGCAAGCATAGAGGCCTTTAAAAATGAGAGCTTCTTGCGCTTTCTATCAAACGATTTCAGGTTGTTTTTATATTGAAATCGTTATGCAAAGCGCGGTTGAAGCTACTATTTTTGCTGATCCAGCAACTGATCGACAAGCTGCACAAAGCCGTCGCCGCGCTCGGCCGTGGTCACATGGCGCGGCAGATGCCTGAGCTGGGGCACGAAGCGCGCGATATTGGCCACGCCCACGCTGTGGGGCATGTGCTCGAACATCTGCTGGTCGTTGGTCGAGTCGCCGATATACACCCAGCGCGCCAGCGTGGCGTCCAGATCGATGTCGAACAGCTCGCGAGCGATCCAGCGCGCGCCTTCGAGCTTGTTGTGCTCGCCGAACCAGCCGTTGATGTGAATGGAGCTGACGGTGGCATTCATGCCGGCCGCCTTCATGATGGCCACGCATGCATCGATCTGTGCCTGGGGCAGGTTCGTGAATTCGCTGTGGTCGACGGCGATATCGCATTCGCGGCCGCCCGAGTCCGTGGCGCGTTGGGCGCCGGGCACGGTGGCCTCGATCTGCTCGAGCACCTGCTGCATACGGGCAAAGTTGCGGGCGCGCTCATCGGCAGACTGCTGGTAGAGCTTGTCCAGGCTGCCCTGGGCATTGCGGCGCAGGGCCACGGCACCGTTCTCGGCCACGATGGCGTCCACGGCCCAGGCCGATGCAAACGGCACGCTCCAGCCGACGGGTCGGCCGGTGATGGGCACCACTTTCAGACCCGCATCCTTGAGGCGCGCAATCGCGGCCACCACATGCTCGGGCACCACGCCGTCGGTGGTCAGCGTGTCGTCGATATCGGTCAGCACGCCCAGCAGGTTCTGGGGAACCTTCAGTTCAGACAAGGGGCGCAGAAATTCTTGGCTCACAACAAACTCTCTCGATGTTGATCCTCGCCTGAAGCTAGCGCGGTCCAACTCAGAGACATCGAGCAAGAGCCGCCTCGCAGCGAGGATGTCGTCCCCCTCCGGCGCGTAGCGCCAGAGAGGGGGAAGCGGCGGGGCCACCTAGGCGGAGCCGCTCAGGGGGTGATCACGTCTCAGTTCGCCGAGCCCAGTGCCAATCCCGCATGCTCGCGCAGCGGGTGGAAGTGGATCTTGGGGAAACGCTCCTGTGCCAGGCGCACGTCATAGGGGCTGGTGCACAGATAGGCCAGGGTGTCGGCCGCATCATGCGCCAGGCGCATGGGGTAGGCGTTCTCGAACTCGCGCAGCTCGGCGGGCGAATCGGCCGTGATCCAGCGTGCACCTGTGTACTGGCAGCCTTCCAGGCGGACGTCGCAGTCGTACTCGGTCTTGAGGCGGTGCTGCACCACTTCGAACTGCAGCTGACCCACGGCGCCCAGCAGCATATTGCCGCCGACATCGGGCTTGAACACCTGGATCGCACCTTCCTCACCCAGCTGCATCAGGCCTTGCTGCAGCTGCTTGGTACGCAGCGGGTTCTTGAGCACCACGGTCATGAACATTTCGGGCGCGAAGAAGGGCAGGCCGGTGAACTGCAGATTGGGGCCGTCGGTGATGGAGTCGCCCAGTTGCACGCCGCCGTGAATCGTGAAGCCGATGATGTCGCCCGCATAGGCTTCGTCGACGGCTTCGCGGCGCTGCGACATGAAGGTCACCACGGACGTGGGACGCAGCTCCTTGCCGGTGCGCTGCACCTTCATCTTCATGCCGGGGGTGTACTTGCCGCTGGCCACGCGCACGAAGGCGATGCGGTCGCGGTGGTTGCTGTCCATATTGGCCTGCACCTTGAACACCACGCCTGCGAAGGTCTTGTCTTCGGGGTTGATGGTGACTTCTTCGCGCTGGCGGTTCACTTCGGTGAAGGCAACGCGCGGGCCGGGTGGGGGCGACATGTCGACCACGGCGTCCAGCACTTCCATCACACCGAAGTTGTTCACACCGGAGCCGAAGAACACGGGGGTCAGCTTGCCTGCCAGGAAGGCCTCATGGTCCCATTCGGCCGAGGCGCCAACAGCCAGTTCCATGGATTCCAGGGCATCGTCGAAAGCCTTGCCAAAGCGCGCACGCAGCTTGTCGCCTTCGTTCAGCGGAATGACTTCAAAGTCCTTGGGGCCGCGGTCGCTGCCGGGCGTGAACACCGTCATGCTCTGCGTGCGCAGATTGATGATGCCACCGAAGCTCTTGCCCTGACCCACGGGCCAGGTGATGGGGCAGCAGGGCATGCCCAGCTCGCGCTCGACTTCGTCCATGATGTCCAGCGGGTCGCGCACTTCCCGGTCGAACTTGTTGACGAAGGAGATGATGGGCGTGTTGCGCTGGCGGCAGACCTCGATCAGGCGGCGGGTCTGCGATTCCACGCCGTTGGCCGCGTCGATCACCATCAGCGCCGAGTCCACGGCCGTCAGCACGCGGTAGGTATCTTCCGAGAAGTCCTTGTGGCCGGGAGTGTCGAGCAGGTTGATCACATGGTCGCGGTAGCTCATCTGCATTACCGACGAGGCCACCGAGATGCCGCGCTGCTTCTCGATTTCCATCCAGTCGGAGGTGGCGTGGCGCGAGGCCTTGCGGCCCTTGACGGCGCCGGCAATCTGGATCGCGCCCGAGAACAGCAGCAGCTTTTCGGTCAGCGTGGTCTTACCCGCGTCCGGGTGGGAGATGATGGCGAACGTACGACGGCGCCGGGTTTCTGGGGCGTATGACACAGTATTGAGAGCTGTAAATACAGCCGGAGAACGCCGGCTGTGACAACAAAAGGTACGGCGGTCCGTTTGCCGCACCAGGCCCGCACCCATGCAGGGCAGACCTGTGAATAAGTCTTGAGGGCGCTTATTTTAACGGCAGGGCCAATTCTTGGAGAGGCTGCGGCCAATGCGGGCCGGGCGACGCCAATGACGACGCCATTGGCTAATCGCTAAGACTAAGGCTTGCGGCAGATGCGCAGCACAATAGCGGCCTAGTCTCTGGCCCTCATTTTTCCCATGAACAGCGCCCCGCAGGAGGTGAACACCTCCTTAGCCACCCAGTCTCCAGCCTTTGCCGCCCCGGTATGGATCCAGCGCGGCACGCCCGATTACTGGCGGGTCAGCGTGGCGCTGTTCCTGGCGGGGTTTGCCACCTTCTCCCTGCTGTACTGCGTGCAGCCGCTGCTGCCCGAGCTGGCACACCGCTTTGCCATCAGCCCGGCCCAGAGCGCGCTGGCGCTGTCGGTATCCACGGCCTGCCTGGCCGGCTCCATCGTGCTGGCAGGGGCCTTGTCCGAGGGGCTGGGGCGGCGCAAGCTGATGTTCATCTCCATGGCGCTGGCGGCGCTGTGCAATCTGCTGGCTTCGTTGATGCCGCAGTGGCATGCGCTGCTGGCCGCACGCGCGCTGGAAGGCTTGCTGCTGGGCGGCGTGCCCGCCGTGGCCATGGCCTATCTGTCCGAAGAGATCGACCCGCCGGGCCTGGGCTTTGCCATGGGCCTGTATGTGGGCGGCACGGCACTGGGCGGCATGCTGGGCCGGGTCGGCATGAGCGCGATGACCGAGTTCTGGGGCTGGCGCCACGCCATGGCTGCGCTTTCGGTGCTCGATCTGCTGGCCGCCCTGGGCTTTGTCTGGCTGCTGCCCAACTCGCGCAACTTCGTCAAGAAGACCGGGCTGGGTGCCCGGTATCACCTGCAGGCCTGGGGCCGGCATCTGCGCCACCCGGGCCTGCCGCTGCTGTTCCTGATCGCCTTCGGGCTGATGGGCGTGTTTGTCAGCATCTACAACTATGCCGGCTTTCTGCTCAGTGCTTCGCCCTATGGTCTGAGCCAGCTGCAGATCAGCCATATCTTCTACGCCTATCTGCTGGGCACGGCGGCTTCGCCGATTGCCGGGGGGCTGGCCGACAGGCTGGGCCGCGGGCCGGTGCTGCTCGCAGGCACTTTGCTGATGGCCGCAGGCGTGGTGCTGACCCTGTTTCAGCCCCTGGCCGCCATCGTGGCCGGCATGGTGCTGCTGACAGCCGGCTTCTTTGTCGCGCATTCGGTGGCCAGCGGCTGGGTGGGGCGTCTGGCCACGCAGTCCAAGGGGCATGCGTCATCGCTATACCTCTGGGGCTATTACATGGGCTCCAGCGTGCTGGGGGCCGGGGCGGGCTGGTTCTGGTCGCGCTGGGGCTGGACGGGCGTCGGCTCCGTGGCCTTGGCTGTGCTGGCGCTGGTCAGCATGCTGGCCCTGCGCGTGCAGTGGCTGGCCGGGGTTGCGGCCGCGAATCGGGCCGCTTCTTGATGCCATCTTGATATCGGCAAGCCCAATCTCTACCCGTTCTTGACGGGCGAATTTCTACAGTTCCTCCATCGCAATCAAGCCGCGTGAACGGCTTGCGGGAGGAATGAAATGACCATCACCTGGATTGAAGCCCTGGCCGCCCTGACGGCGCTGGGGCTGTTTGCCTATTTGGGCTATGCGCTGCTGCGCCCCGAGAAATTCTGAAGGGGCTGCCATGCAAGTGCTGCAAGACCTGATTTTTGTGAGCCTGACGGTGGTCTGCTTTGTCGGACTGCTGGGCTTTGTGCGCGCCCTGGCGCGTCTGTGAAAGGGGTACATCATGTGGTTACCCTGGATGGAATTTGCCGCCGTGCTGACTGCGGCAACCTTGCTGACCATACCCATGGGCCAGTGGCTGGCGCGCTGCTTTACCAGCGAGCGCCATGGCTGGCTGGAGCGCCTGAGCTACCGGGCCATGGGCGTGAATCCGCAGGAGCGCATGGGCTGGAAGCGCTATGGCGCCGCTCTGGTGCTGAGCAATGCGCTGATGATGCTGCTCGGTTATCTGCTGCTGCGCCTGCAGGGCGCACTGCCGCTGAACCCGCTGGAGATTGCGGCGCAGGCGCCCGACCTGGCCTTCAACACCGCGGCCTCCTTCATCACCAATACCAACTGGCAGGCCTACGCGGGTGAGAGCAGCCTGAGCAATGCGACGCAGATGGTGGTCATCACCTTCCTGATGTTTGCCGGTGCCACCACCGGTGTCGCCGCAGGCGCTGGTTTTGTGCGCGGTCTGGCGCGGTCAAGCGCACAGGATATCGGCAACTTCTGGGTCGACTTCGTGCGCGTGTTCTGGCGCGTTCTGCTGCCGCTGTCCTTCATCATGGCTCTGGTCTATGTCTGGCAGGGCATCCCGCAGACCCTGCACGCCGAAGCCGTGGCGACGACGCTCGAAGGGGGCCGGCAGCAGCTGCTGATGGGACCCGTGGCCAGCCTGGAGAGCATCAAGCATCTGGGCACGAATGGCGGTGGCTTCTTCAGCATGAATGCAGCCCATCCGTTCGAGAACCCGACACCGCTGACCAATCTGCTGCACATCCTCTCGATGCTGCTGATCCCGGCCGGCATGACCTACGCCTTTGGCTCCATGCTGCTGCGCCGCAAGCAGGGCTGGGTGCTGTTCGCGGCCTGCATGGTGATGTTCGTCGGCTTTCTGAGCCTGGTGTTCGTGGCCGAGCAAAACGGCAGCCAGTTGCTGGCGCGCGCCGGAGCCGATCAGCAATACAGCCTGACCCAGAGCGGCGGCAATATGGAGGGCAAGGAGCTGCGCTTCGGCATTGCCGATACGGCCATGTTTGTGGCCACCACGACGGCGGCCACCACGGGCTCGGTCAACGCCATGCATGATTCTCTGACCCCGCTGGGCTCCATCACGCCGCTGGCGCAGATGATGCTCAACTGCGTCTTCGGCGGTGACGGCGTCGGACTGATCAATCTGATCCAGTACGCCATCCTCACGGTGTTTCTGGCCGGCATGATGATTGGTCGCACCCCTGAATTCCTGGGCAAGAAGATCGAGGTGCGCGAGATCAAGCTGGTCATGCTTGCGGTGCTGGTGCCGCCAGCCTGCATTCTGGGGTTCACGGCGCTGGCCGCGCTCTGGCCCGATGCCGCAGCCAGTCTCAACAATCGCGGCCCGCATGGCTTCTCGGAGATTCTCTACGCCTATGCCTCTGCCACGGCCAACAACGGCTCGGCCTTTGCAGGGCTGAATGCCAACACGCCCTTCTTCAACACCACCACGGGCCTGGCCATGCTGGCGGGGCGCTTTCTGACGCTTCTACCCATGCTGGCCGTGGCCGGCAGCCTGGCGGCCAAGGCCACCGTGCCCGCAGGCCCGGGAACCTTCCCCACGGCCACGCCGCTGTTCATGGGTCTGCTGGTGTTTGTCGTGCTGGTGGTGGGCGGTCTGACCTTTCTGCCGGCGCTGGCCCTCGGGCCCGTGATCGAACACCTGCAAATGCTGGTGGCTCAGCTGTACGCCTAACGTTCAATCCAATTGATGCCAATGGTCTGCAGCCCATGCACGGCTGCAGATCAGGGAGCAAACCATGAAAACTTCGACTCAAACACTTTGCGCTTCAGTGCTGCCTAGCCACGCACAAGCGCAGCCCGAGGCGCAATCCGCCTCCTGGTCACGTCTGCTGGGCTCCAGCGTGCGCGCCGCCCTGCTGGTAATGGTGGTCTCGGGCATTGCCTATCCCTTGCTGACCACGGGCGTGGCGCAGGCACTGTTTCCCCAGGCAGCCAATGGCAGCCTGATCGAGCACCAGGGCCGGATCGTGGGCTCTGCACTGATCGGCCAGCAATTCACCGGGGCGCAGTACTTCCATGGCCGTCCCAGCGCCACGGTCGCTCCCGATCCGGGCCAGGAAGGGGCAAGCATTGCGGCTCCCTACAACGCCGGCCTGTCTGGTGCCAGCAACCAGGGGGCAACGCACAAGGACTTGTCCGAAGCCGTGGCGCAGCGTGTCGCGCAGTACCGCGCCGACAACGGTCTGGCCGCAGACCAGGCGGTGCCGGTAGATGCGGTCACGGCGTCGGCATCGGGCCTGGACCCGCATATCTCGATGGCCAATGCGCTGCTGCAGCTGCCGCATGTGGCGAAGGCGCGAGGGCTCTCGCCAGAGCAGGTGCAGCCATTGCTGGCGCAGAAAACAGAGCAGCGCACGCTGGGCTTGCTGGGCGAGCCGCGCGTGAATGTGCTGCAGCTCAATCTGGCGCTGGACGCCTTGCAGCCCGCCGCCAGCGCAGTGAAGGAGTAAGCCATGAGCACAAAGAAAATGACGGCAGGCCGCAGCCTGCTCGATGCCAAGCTGGTGAAGTCGGCTCTGTGGGATGCGGTGCGCAAACTCTCGCCGCGTACGCAGTGGGCCAATCCAGTGATGTTTGTGGTGTATCTGGGTGCGATCCTTAGCAGTCTGTTGTGGTGGCAGAGCCTGATGGAGCCGGGCAGCGAGAACAGCGGCTTTGTTCTGGCGATTGCGCTGTGGTTGTGGTTCACCGTGCTGTTTGCCAACTTTGCCGAAGCATTGGCCGAGGGCCGCAGCCGCGCGCAGGCCGCCAGCCTGCGCGGCATGAAGCGCGATACCGTGGCCAAGCTGCTGCAGCAACCGCATTTCGGCAGCTCATGGATTCCCATGCGCGCCAGCGAACTGCGCAAGGGCGTGGTCATCTTCGTGGAAGCCGGCGACACGATTGCGCTTGACGGCACGGTGATAGAAGGCGTTGCTTCGGTGGACGAAAGCGCGATCACCGGCGAATCCGCGCCCGTGATCCGCGAGGCCGGAGGCGACTTCTCGTCGGTGACCGGAGGCACACGCGTGCTGTCGGACTGGCTGGTGGTGGAAGTCACGGTCAACCCTGGCGAGTCGTTTCTGGATCGCATGATCTCCATGGTCGAGTCGGCCAAGCGCCAGAAGACACCGAACGAGTTGGCGCTGACGATTTTGCTCGTGGGGCTGACGCTGGTCTTCCTGCTGGTCATCGTCACGCTGTGGCCTTTCTCGGCCTTTGCGGTGACGCAGGCCGGAACGGGCTCCGTCGTCGGTATTGCCGTGCTGATTGCGCTGCTGGTCTGCCTGATCCCGACCACGATTGGCGGCCTGCTGTCGGCCATTGGTGTGGCCGGCATGAGCCGCATGATGCAGGCCAATGTCATCGCCACTTCGGGCCGTGCCGTGGAGGCTGCCGGTGATGTGGACGTGCTGCTGCTGGACAAGACCGGCACCATCACCCTGGGCAACCGCCAGGCCTGCGAGTTTTTGCCGGCCCCCGGAATAAGCGCCGCGCAGCTGGCCGAAGCCGCACAGCTGTCGTCTCTGGCAGATGAAACACCTGAAGGCCGCAGCGTGGTGGCTCTGGCCCGGGAGCGCCATGGCTTGCCCGAACGCAGCAGTGCGGATTTTCCGGGCGAGTTCGTCCCCTTTACCGCGCAGACGCGTATGAGTGGGGTGGATCTGCAAAGCCCGCAAGGCCTGCGCAGCTTGCGCAAGGGTGCCGCCGATGCCGTGCGCCGGCATGTCGAGGCGGCGGGAGGCAGCTTCCCGGCTCAGGTGCAACTGTCCGTGGATAACGTCTCGCGCAAGGGCAGCACGCCTTTGGTGGTGGCCGATGGTGCCAAGGTGCTGGGCGTGATCGAGCTCAAGGACATCGTCAAGCCCGGCATGCGCGAGCGCTTTGCCGAACTGCGCCGCATGGGCATAAAGACGGTGATGGTGACGGGCGACAACCCGCTGACGGCAGCCGCCATTGCCGCCGAGGCCGGCGTCGATGATTACCTGGCCGAAGCCAGGCCCGAGGACAAGCTGCAGCTGATCCGCTCGCACCAGGCGGCGGGCCGTCTGGTGGCCATGACGGGGGACGGCACCAACGATGCGCCGGCCCTGGCCCAGGCCGATGTGGCCGTGGCCATGAACAGCGGCACCCAGGCTGCCAAAGAGGCCGGCAACATGGTGGATCTGGACAGCAACCCCACCAAGCTGATCGAGGTGGTGGAAACCGGCAAGCAGATGCTGATGACGCGCGGCGCGTTGACCACCTTCAGCATTGCCAACGATGTGGCCAAGTACTTCGCCATCATTCCGGCCGCCTTTGTGGGCACTTATCCGCAACTGGCCTCGCTCAACGTGATGCAGCTGCACAGCGCCGATTCCGCCATCCTGAGCGCCGTGATCTTCAATGCACTGATCATCATCGCCCTGGTGCCGCTGGCCTTGCGTGGTGTGCAGTATCGCGCCGTGGGTGCGGCCCTGCTGCTGCGCCGAAACCTGCTGATCTATGGTTTGGGCGGGCTGATCGTGCCGTTTGTGGGCATCAAGCTCATCGACATGCTGCTGACCGTGCTGGGCCTCGTCTAAGTCCTATCCAGGCCTTGCTTTCTCGTCTTTGTGACTTGTCCGCGCTCCCTGCGGGCGCGGCAAGTCTGATCTGTTTGCTTCACCATCATGCGTCTCTCTTTCCCCCAAAAAACATTCCACGCATCGCGTTCCTGGGTCATCAGCTCTGCGTTGTTGATGACAACTTTGAGCTGGGCCAATTCCTCTGCTGCCGAGGAGGCAAAAGCGCAATCTGCTTCTGAAACCACAGCGGCTGTGCCGGCCGACAGCAAGTCCTCCCTGACCGGCTCGCTGAGCCTGATCAGTGACTACCGCTTTCGCGGCATCTCGCAGACCTGGCAAGGTGCGGCAGTGCAGGGCGCAGTGGAGCTGGCCTTGCCCAAGGGCTTTTATGTGGGCACGTCGCTGTCCAATGTCTCTACCAACAGCTACGGCCGGGGCCAGGGGCTGGAGCACGATATCTATGGTGGCTGGCGCGGCGAGCTCGTGCCTGACTGGTTGCTCGATGCCGGGCTTTTGCAGTACCGCTATCCCGGCGCACGGCTGGGCGCAAGCGATGGCAGCAGCAAACGCTTTGACACCACCGAGCTCTATCTGGGGGCGACCCATGGTGGCCTGAGCCTCAAATGGTCTGTGGCACTGACGCCTTATTTCGGCCTGGGCGAGAGTACCGCCGACTCGGCGTTCGCCACTGCGCTGCGGCCAGCGGGCAGCAGCCGCGGCAGCCAGTATCTGGATCTGAACTATCAGCATCCGCTGGGCGATCTCGCCACCTTGGGTCTGCATGGCGGCTATACCTGGGTGCGCAATTACAGCGATGTTTCCTATGCCGACTGGCGCATCTCGCTGTCCAGGGCCTGGGGCCCGTGGACCGCATCGCTTGCCTACGCGGGTACCTCGGCCGATGCCAGGTACTACAGCGCTGTCAACAGTCGTGGCCAATGGCGTGATCTGGCACGCAGCGGCTGGCTGCTGGGCCTGAGTGCCGGGTTTTGACCGCACTTGAGTGATACGCTGATCGTCTGATGCCTTCATCCACACCTTCATCCGCCGCGCAGCGCCCCGACCCCGACGCGCTGGTTGCTCAACTGCAGGCAGATCGGCAGCGCGCCCATCTCGGCAAGCTGCGCATCTACTTCGGCTCCAATGCCGGAGTGGGCAAGACCTATGCCATGCTGGCGGCCGCGCAGCGCGAGCGGCAGGCCGGGCGCAAGGTTCTGGTGGGGCTGGTGGAGACGCATGGCCGTGCCGAGACCGAGCAGCAACTGCATGACCTGGAGCTGCTGCCGCGGCGCACGCTGGCCTACCAGGGCAGGCAGCTGGACGAGTTCGACCTCGATGCAGCTTTGCAACGCCGCCCGGAGGTGCTGCTGCTCGACGAGCTGGCGCACAGCAATGTGAGCGGCTCGCGCCACCCCAAGCGCTGGCAGGATGTGCAGGAGCTGCTGGAGGCGGGCATCGAGGTGTGGACCACGCTCAACGTTCAGCACCTGGAAAGCCTCAACGATGTGGTGGGTGGCATTGTGGGCATACAGGTCCATGAGACCGTACCCGACCATATCTTTGACGATGCCGACGAGGTCATCGTGGTCGATATCCCGCCCGAGGAGCTGCTCAAGCGCCTCAAGTCGGGCAAGGTCTACCCGCTGGAGCAGGCCGAGCGGGCTTCGCGCAATTTCTTTCGCCAGGGCAATTTGCTGGCGCTGCGCGAGCTGGCCTTGCGCCGCACGGCTGATCGTGTCGATGAAGACATGCGCGACTACCGCCGCGAGCGCTCCATCGGCGATGTCTGGCCCACGCGCGAGCGTCTGCTGGTGGGCGTGGGCGGCCGCGCCGGTGATGATGCCCTGGTGCGCCAGGTGGCACGCCTGGCAAGGCGGCTGGAGGCCGACTGGGTGGTGGTCTATGTGGATGCGCCGGAGCGCCAGCATCGGCCCCGGGCGGCGCAGGAGGCCGTGCTCAAGACACTGGCGCTGGCTGCGCGTCTGGGCGCGGACACGGCCACCATTCCCGGCGCCCGTGTGGCCCAGGCGCTGGTGGACTTTGCGCGTGAGCGCAATGCCAGTCATCTGGTGCTGGCACGTGTGCATGAACCTTTGGGCCGCTGGCTGCGCTGGCGTGCCCCCAGCCTGTCCGAGCAGATTGCGGCGCTGGATCCCGGCCTGGACGTGCTGCTGCTGTCCGTGAAGCAAAGCAAGAATGACAGCACCTTGCGATTGCCGGTGGCGCGTGAAAAGACCATTCCGTGGAAGGGCTATGCGGGCGTGACCTTGGCATGTCTGGCCGCTACGGCGGTGGCGGAGCTGCTGCTGCAGGTGTTCGACCCGGCCAATGTGGTCATGCTTTTCCTGCTGGTGGTGGTGCTGTCGGCCGTGCGCTGGGGGCGCGGTCCCGGAGCATGGGCGGCCCTGCTGTCAGTGCTGCTGTTCGACTTCTATTTTGTGCCGCCGCGCAACTCTTTCAGCGTCAACGATACGCAATACCTGTTCACCTTCAGCCTGATGCTGGGTGTGGCCCTGGTCTGCGGCCAGCTGACGGCGCGGCTGCGCCACGAGGCGCGCGTGGCCGCAGAGCGCGAAAGGCGGGCCGGCGCGCTGGCCAGGCTGGCGCGTGACCTGTCGGGTGCGCTGACGCAGGAGCAGGTCACGCAAATCGCGCTGACTACGATTTCAGGCGTTTTTGATGCCCAGACCGGGCTGCTGGTGCCCGATGCCGATGAGCGCTTGCAGCTGGCGAAGGGCAGCGAAGGTCAGATCGACACCAGCGTGGGCCGCTGGAGCATGGAGCATGGCCAGATGGCCGGCCACGGCACCGATACCCTTGCCGCCGCGCCGGCGCTCTATGTGCCGCTGATGGCACCCGTGCGCTCGCGCGGCGTGCTGGTACTGCAGTTGCGTGCGCCGCAGAAATTGCGGGTGCCCGAGGAGCGCCGCCTGCTCGACGCCTGTGCCAGCCAGATTGCCCTGGCACTGGAGCGTGTGCATTTTGTGGAGGTGGCGCAGCAGACCCAGATCGCCATGGAGGGCGAGCGCATGCGCAACACCTTGCTCTCGGCCGTCTCACACGATCTGCGCACGCCGCTGACGGGCATCCTGGGCGCGGCCCAGGCGGCCTTGCCGCATGCGCCCCAGGGGCCGGCGCATCACATGCTGGTGCAGATTCGCAATCAGGCACAGGCGCTGCAGCAACTGGTGGACAACCTGCTGGCCATGGCGCGCCTGCAGCAAGGCGGCGTGCAGCTCAAGCGCGAATGGCTGCCGGTGGACGAGCTGGTGGGCAGCGCGCTGGCGCAGATGCGCGAGCGACTGGCCGCTCATGTGCTGCAGACCTCGCTGCCGGCCGATCTGCCTTTGCTGCAGCTCGATGCCGTGCTGATGGAGCGTGTGCTGGTCAATCTGCTGGACAACGCCATCAAGTACACGCCCGAAGGCACGACGATCACCGTGACAGCGAGCGTGGCCGATGGCGACTGTGTGCTGAGCGTGCAGGACACGGGGCCGGGCCTGCCCGTGCATCTTTCGCCCGAGCAGTTGTTCGAGCCCTTTACCCGCGGGCAGGCGGAGAGTGCCGTGTTCGGCATGGGGCTCGGGCTGGCTCTGGCTCAGCGCATTGTGCAAGCCCATGGCGGCAGATTGCGGGTCGCGGCGGCAGATCCCGGGCCGGGCACCATTTTCAGCGTGCACCTGCCTGTGCCCGAGCAACCGGCCATGGACGAATGAGCCGACAATCCCGTGCATCCATTGAAACTCCGACATGACGAGCACCGCCCCCCGCATTTTGCTGATTGAAGACGACGCCAGCATCCGCCGCTTTGTGCGACTGGCATTGGAGGACGAAGGCTGGCAGGTGTTCGAGTCCGAAACCGCCAGGCGCGGCCTGATCGAGGCCGCCAGCCGCCAGCCCGACGCCGTCGTGCTGGACCTGGGGCTGCCCGATGCGGATGGCAAGACCGTGATTGCCGAGCTGCGCAGCTGGAGCCAGTTGCCGATTCTGATCCTGTCCGCGCGCGAGCGGGAAGAGGAGAAGGTGGCGGCGCTGGACGCCGGTGCCGATGACTACCTGACCAAGCCCTTTGGCGTGCCGGAGCTGCTGGCCAGGTTGCGCGTGATGCTGCGCCGCCGCCAGCAGGCCTCGGGGGCAGACAAGCCCGGCAACTGTGCGCGTTTCGGCACGGTGGTGGTGGATCTGGCGGCGCACGATGTCAAGCGTGACGGAGCGGCCGTGCACCTCACACCCATTGAGTTTCGTCTGCTGGCGACGCTGATTGCCGGTCATGGCAAGGTGCTGACGCATCGCCAGCTGCTGCTGCAGGTCTGGGGGGCGGAGTATCTGGACCGACCTCACTATCTGCGCGTGCACATGGCCAACCTGCGCCAGAAGATAGAGAGCGATCCGGCCCAGCCCCGGCATCTGGTAACCGAGTTGCAAGTCGGTTATCGCTTGGTGGGCCTGGAAGGCTGATTCCTTTATAATCGCCCTCCATCCGAGGAGCGTTGCAGCGTTCCCCCGGCCAGCCATGAGCTGGTCTGCGCGGGGCGTGAGGCTCGGATTTCATCCCGCAACGACGCTCGCCCACGCTTTCTGTGCGGTGAGCCGGTTCATTCCCCCTCTGCTGCAGAACGTGGTTTTTCATTCAAGATTTGGAGAAAACCATGAACGCTGCCGTGCGCTTCAACCCCGCTGATTCGGCCATTACCGATATTTCCCTGGCTGCCTGGGGCCGCAAGGAAATCAGGATCGCCGAAACCGAAATGCCCGGTCTGATGGCTGTGCGTGAAGAGTTCGCCGCTGCCCAGCCCCTGAAGGGCGCGCGCATCACCGGCTCGCTGCACATGACCATCCAGACGGCCGTGCTGATCGAGACGCTGACGGCTCTGGGCGCACAAGTGCGCTGGGCTTCGTGCAACATCTTCTCGACCCAGGACCACGCAGCAGCAGCCATCGCCGAAACCGGCGTGCCTGTCTACGCCATCAAGGGCGAGTCGCTGGAAGACTACTGGAACTACACCCACAGCATCTTTGAATTCGGCGCCGCCGGCACCGAAGGCGAAGGCCCCAACATGATCCTGGACGACGGCGGCGATGCCACCATGCTCATGCACCTGGGCAAGCGCGCCGAGAAGGACCTGTCCGTGCTGGCCAACCCCGGCTCGGAAGAAGAGCGCATCGTCTTCGCCGCCATCAAGGCCAAGCTGGCCGTGGACCCCACCTGGTACAGCCGCAAGTCGGCCCAGATCCTGGGCGTGACCGAAGAAACCACCACTGGCGTGCACCGCCTGAACGAAATGTCTGCCAACGGCAGCCTGCTGTTCCGCGCGATCAATGTGAATGACTCGGTGACCAAGTCCAAGTTCGACAACCTGTACGGCTGCCGCGAATCGCTGGTGGACGGCATCAAGCGCGCCACCGACGTGATGATCGCCGGCAAGGTTGCCGTGGTCGCCGGTTACGGCGACGTGGGCAAGGGCTGCGCCCAGGCGCTGTCTGCGCTGCGCGCTCAAGTGTGGGTGACCGAGATCGACCCCATCAATGCACTGCAGGCCGCCATGGAAGGCTACAAGGTCGTGACCATGGAATATGCCGCCGACAAGTGCGACATCTTCGTGACCACCACCGGCAACAAGGACATCATCCGCCACGAGCACATGGTCGCCATGAAGGATGAGGCCATCGTCTGCAACATCGGTCACTTCGACAACGAAATCGATGTCGCTTCGATCGAGAAGTACGAGTGGGAAGAGATCAAGCCCCAGGTCGACCACATCACCTTCCCCGACGGCAAGAAGATCATCCTGCTGGCCAAAGGCCGCCTGGTGAACCTGGGTTGCGCCACCGGCCACCCCAGCTTCGTGATGTCCAACTCGTTTGCCAACCAGACCCTGGCGCAGATCGAGCTGTTCACCCGCCCCGACGCCTACGAAGTGGGCAAGGTCTATGTGCTGCCCAAGGTGCTGGACGAGAAGGTCGCACGCCTGCACCTGAAGAAGGTGGGCGCCCAGCTGACCGAGCTGAGCGACGAGCAAGCCGCTTATATCGGCGTGAGCAAGCAAGGCCCTTACAAGCCTGAAACTTATCGCTATTAAGCACCCCCTGAGCGGCGGCCCCGCCGCTTCCCCCTCTCTGGCGCTTTGCGCCGGAGGGGGACGACAGCTTTGCTGCGCGGCGGCGCTTGCTCGCTGTCACTTTGCTAGGCTCTGCCAGTATTAGTGAGCGGCTGTCGTGGTTTAAATTTTATAGCTGCTTGCGCACGTCATATATAGATTTCAGGTGAATATTTATCTGAAATCAAGATGTATCAAGCGTAGGCTGCTATCTCAAAAGATTTCTTTTGCCCGCTGCATCTTTGTGCAGCGCCTGGCGCCGGTTTATTTCAAAGGAAGCGACGCTATGCGCGCAGATGTTTTTTTGGTTGAAGCAGGTCATGCTGCCACCCGTTCCCAGGCCCAGCGCCTGATCGCCTCGGGTGTGGAGTGGCGCCTGACGCCGCTGGCGCCATGGAAGAAAGTGGCCAAGAACGGCGACGAGATCCCTGCCGGTGCCGAGCTGCAGCTGCTGGACGCCGCCGAGGCCAAATACATCTCGCGCGGCGGACTCAAGCTCGAGGGCGCGCTGGCCGCGACCGGCCTGAGCGTCAAGGGCTTGCGCTGCCTGGACGTGGGTCAGAGCACGGGCGGCTTCACCGATTGCCTGCTGCAGGCCGGTGCGACCCAGGTCATCGGCATCGACGTGGGTCATGGCCAGCTGCACGAGCGCCTGAAAAGTGACGAGCGCGTGGTCTGCGTCGAGGGCTTCAACGCCCGCGCGCTGACGCCCGAGCTGCTGGAGAAGGCCTGCGACGAGGCGCTGTGCGAAGTCATCGAGGAAGAAGAGGACAACGACACCCAGCCCGTCGCTCCCTATGCCTGGATGCGCAACGGCGGTCAGGTCGATGAAGACTATGACGACAGCGACGATGCCAAGGAGCAGGAAGTCGAGAGCTTCAAGGCCGAGCGCGCCGCCAAGGCCAAGGCCCGGGCCGAAGGGCTGGCTCCGGTGGAGTTGCGCCGCAAGCCCGGCACCGAGCATATCGACATCAGCCCGACGTTTGATTTCGTGACCGGCGATCTGTCCTTCATCTCGCTGACCCTGGTGCTGCCTGCCGTGGTGCAACTGCTCAAGCCCCATGGCCAGCTGCTGATGCTGGTCAAGCCCCAGTTCGAGCTGCAGCCCGGCCAGATCGGCAAGGGCGGCATTGTGCGCGACACGGCCTTGTACGCCGAGGTCGAAAAGCGCATTCGCGACTGCCTCGGCGATCTGGGGCTGAGCGTCAAGCAGTGGCTGGACTCGTCCATTGAAGGCGGCGACGGCAATCACGAATTCTTTGTCTGGGCCCAGCAGGGCGCTGAAGTCAAGGCTCCGGCCCCGGCTGTTGCAGACGAATCGGCTGCGGCCAGGCCAGCCGTCAAGGCGGCCGCCAAGCGCCCTTCGCGTGCCGACATCAAGGCCCAGCGCGCCAAGCAGGAGCTCTACGAAGACCCCGAGGTGGCTAGCTTCGGTCAGCCCGGCCCGGCCCGCAGCAAGCAGAAAAAGCGCAACGACCGTTGAGCGTTGAGTAAAAAAGCGTGGCGGGTGCCGAGCCTTCGACGCCCGCCCATGACCCAGGATTCAGAGACATAGACCGCCATGAGCTTTCCCGTCAGCTTCGAGTTTTTCCCCACCAAGACGCCCGAAGGCGCTGCCAAGCATGTGGGCGTGCGCCAGGCCCTGTATGCGCGCAAGCCCGAGTTCTGCTCCGTGACCTATGGCGCGGGCGGCTCCACCCAGGCCGGCACCTTCACCATGGTGCGCGACATCCAGAACGAAGGTGTGGGCGCGGCCTCGCACTTCTCCTGCATCGGCGCCACGCATGAGAAAGTGCGCGCCGAACTGAGCGAACTCAAGGCCATGGGCGTCAAGCGCATCGTCGCCTTGCGCGGCGACCTGCCCAGCGGCTACGGCCTGGGCGGCGAGTTCCAGTACGCCAGCGATCTGGTGGCATTCGTACGCCAGGAGTTCGGCGACTGGTTTCACATCGAAGTGGCCGCCTATCCCGAAACTCACCCCCAAGCAAAGTCCCCTCGCAGCGATCTGGACGCATTTGTTGCTAAAGTGCGCGCTGGTGCAGATTCCGCCATCACGCAATACTTCTACAATGCCGACGCATACATGCGCTTTGTCGATGAGGTGAAGGCTCTGGGGCTCGACGTGCCGGTCGTGCCAGGAATCATGCCCATTACCAGCTCTACGCAGCTGATGCGCTTCTCGGATGCATGTGGTGCCGAGATTCCGCGCTGGATTCGTCTGCGTCTGCAGGCGTTCGGAGATGACACCGCTTCCATTCGTGCGTTCGGTCTGGATGTCGTGACTCATCTATGCGAGCAGTTGCGCAGCCAGGGTGCTCCCGGGCTGCACTTCTATACGATGAACCAGAGCGTCGCCACTCTGGAGATCTGCGACCGTCTGGGCCTGTAAGCCAAAAGCTTGCCGGCCGCGAGGCGGCCGGTCTTGGGCGGCTCTCACTTGAGCTTTCAAGGAGATTGCGCCCGTGCAACCGAAATTTTGGCGCTTGCGTTGTTGTCAGTGGATAGGTCTTGCCGTCGTCACCGCGACCATGGCCGGCTGTGCTCCACTGTCGCAAAAGCCTGAGGAACAGCCTCCCGTCGTTCAGAGCCAGCCCCGAAAAAAGGGCGCGCAGCCCACGGTCTCCGCCCCCCTGCTGCCCGACGCCTATGCGCGCAGCAACTATCGCGACAAAGGCCTGGGCGTCAAGGCCAACAAGCCTGCGGATGCCGACAAGGCAGACCTGCCCGAAGACAGCACCAAGTACGAGCTGAGCCCGCCGCGTGAAAGCGACCAGGCGGGCCTGGCCTCCTGGTATGGCGAGCAGTTCCACGGCCGCAAGACGGCCAGCGGCGAGCGTTTTGACAGCATGGACTTGACGGCAGCGCACAAGACCCTGCCCTTCGGGACGCGCGTTTGCGTGCGTAGCTCCGTGACCGGCAAGAGCGTGGTGGTGCGAATCAATGATCGCGGCCCCTTCGCGCCTGGTCGCGTCATCGACCTGAGCAAGGCCGCCGCCCAGGAGCTGGGCATGCTGGGCCTGGGCATCAAGCCCGTGGAGCTGTGGCAGCTGGACGCCGATGAAGACGAGTGCCCGGCCACGCTCAATGCGTCGAGCCGAAAGCGTCACCCCAGCGTGGCGCAGGGAGCTGCCGCCGCCAAGACGCGCGCGGCATCCGCGAATCAGCCCGCGCGCAAGGTCTCCCACGCCGCCAAGCGCAAGCGCTGAACCATCATTGCCGGTTGAAGGCGGCGCGCCGCCTGCGCAGCTGGTGCGCCTGGACGGCAAAGGGACTGCAAAGCGCCGGCAAAGGTCGGCAAGGGCCGACCCGCAACTGCTCTGTTAGCCGCCGGACTCCAGCGTGAATCCTGCATTGCTGTCCTGACCCAGCAGCTTGACCAGCTGCGGCATGGCGGGCTTGAGCTGATCCTTGAGATTGAACGGCGGGTTGATCAAAAACATGCCGCTGGCGGGCAGGCCGCCGCGCTCGGAGGTCTTGTTGCTCTTGACCGTGAGCGTTGCATGCAGCCAGCTCTTGCCGGCCTTGGTGGCCATGGTCTTGAGCCGCTTGGGCAGATCATGGGCGTCGGGGCGCGGGATGATGGGATACCAGACGGCGTAAGTGCCTGTGGGAAAGCGCTTGAGGCCGTCCGCCACCATGTCCAGCACGCGGCCGTAGTCGGTCTTCAGTTCGTAGCTCGGATCGCAGAGCAGCAAGGCGCGGCGCGATGGCGGAGGCAGGAATTTCTTCACGCCTTCAAAGCCATCCTCGTGCAGGATGACGACCTGGCGCCTGGCTTCCAGCTGGGCCATGTTGCCGATCAGCGAGCGCATGTCCGTGGGGTGCAGCTCAAAGGCCTTGAGACGGTCATGACCGCGCAGCAGTGCCTGGGTGATGAAGGGCGAGCCGGGATAGTTGCGTATGGCATTGCCCTGGTTGAAGCGACGCACCATCTGAAGATAGTCCTGCAGCACCGGGGCCAGCTCGGCCTCCTTGGCGGCAGCCAGGCGCAGCACGCCTTCTTCGGCCTCGCCGCTCTTGCTGGCGTAGTCGCCGTCCAGGCGGTACAGGCCTGCGCCGCCGTGGGTGTCGAGCACCGTCAGCGCAGCCTCTTTTTGCGTGAGGTATTGCACGGTGGCAATCAGAACGGTGTGCTTGAGCACATCGGCGTGATTGCCTGCATGGAAGGCGTGGCGGTAACTGAACATAGAAATGGATGGTAACCAGCAGGGCAAGAGGGGAACAGCACTTTTTACCCTGTGGTCTTTAAAGGCTGTCGTCGCCTGGGTGCAGAGGGAGAAACAGGCACTGGGGGCTGTTTCACAACAGGCTGCTGCACGAAAACACGCAGATTCTGGCGTTTTTGTATAATGGCGGGCTTCGCAGCGATTTTATGGTTCCCGCGGCGAAGGCTTGGGCCAAGTTTAAATGGGTCCGAGTAACCCCGCCTAAGAGGCTTCCTTTAAAAGACCTGTCTTTTTCAAGAAGAAGCACCGACCGCGGAAAAGGGACCGCCAAACCCTCTTGAAAGAGAAAACTCATGTCTACATTCAGCGCAAAGCCCGCTGAGGTGCAACACGAGTGGTTTGTGATTGACGCCACCGATAAGGTGCTCGGACGTGTCGCCAGCGAAGTGGCACTCCGTCTGCGCGGCAAGCACAAGGCCATTTACACACCTCACGTTGACACCGGTGACTACATCGTCATCATCAACGCCTCCAAGCTCAAGGTCACTGGTACCAAGAACCTGGACAAGGTGTACTACCGTCACTCCGGTTTCCCCGGTGGCATCACTGCTACCAACTTCCGCGACCTGCAAGCCAAGTTCCCTGGCCGTGCTCTCGAGAAGGCCGTCAAGGGCATGCTGCCCAAGGGTCCTCTGGGCTACGCCATGATCAAGAAGCTGAAGGTTTACGGCGGTGCTGAGCACCCCCATACCGCACAGCAGCCTAAGGCTCTGGAAATCTAAGGAGACCTAGATGATTGGTGATTGGAATAATGGCACAGGCCGTCGCAAGTCCAGCGTCGCTCGCGTGTTTCTGAAGAAGGGCTCCGGCAAGATTACTGTGAATGGCAAAGACATTCAGCAGTACTTCGGCCGCGAAACCTCCATCATGATCGCAAAGCAACCCCTGGTTCTGACTGAGAACCTGGAGACTTTCGACATTCAAGTGAACGTCCATGGCGGCGGCGAATCCGGTCAAGCCGGTGCAACCCGTCACGGCATCACTCGTGCCCTGATCGACTATGACGCAGCTCTGAAGCCTGCACTGAGCCAAGCCGGCTTCGTGACTCGCGACGCTCGTGAAGTCGAACGTAAGAAGGTCGGTCTGCACTCCGCACGCCGCGCCAAGCAGTTCTCGAAGCGTTAATCCGCGTCCCCTGCAGGAAAGACTCTTCGGAGTCTTTTCAAGAAAAGCCGCCTCGAATGCAAGTTCCAGGCGGTTTTTTCATGGGCGGCCTGCGCCTTGTCCAGCGCTTGCGCAAAGCCCCCACTTGCTCTGGCGACAAACAGATACGGCCGGTATTCCCGAGCCCCTTGCTGTACCATTTCAGCCAATCAAGAAACTACGGAGTAATGCCATGAGCGCCGTTGCTGAAACCACGACCACCGAAATGCCTTCCCCCATCGTCTTCACCGACAGCGCTGCTGCCAAGGTGGCCGACCTGATCGCCGAAGAGGGCAATCCCGATCTGAAGCTGCGCGTTTTTGTGCAAGGTGGTGGCTGCTCCGGTTTCCAGTACGGTTTCACCTTCGACGAGATCACCAACGACGACGACACCACCATGACCAAGAACGGTGTCTCGCTGCTGATCGACTCCATGAGCTATCAGTATCTGGTGGGTGCCGAGATCGACTACAAGGAAGACCTGCAGGGCGCTCAGTTCGTGATCAAGAACCCCAATGCCTCGACCACCTGCGGTTGTGGCTCCAGCTTCTCGGTCTGAGTGAGATGATTGTCTGCGCGCCGGCCGCTCTGGTCTGGCGCTTGCATATTGCTTAAGCCGCTGCCTGTCAGCGGCTTTTTTGTTGCCGTGCCGCCTTGTTCCGGAGCTGCCCATGGGTGAGATGCCCGCCGCGCACCATAGTGCCCCCCATAAAGAAAGACTGCTGTGGCTGGTGGCCATAGGCTTTTTCATGCAGTCGCTGGACGCGACCATTCTCAACACGGCCTTGCCGGCCATGGCGACCGAGCTGGGCGAGAGTCCGATGAAGATGCAGTCCGTCATCGTGGCCTATGCGCTGACCACGGCCATGCTGATTCCGGCCACGGGCTGGGTGGCCGACCGCTTTGGCACGCGGCGCGTCTATGGCTGGGCGATAGGGCTGTTTGTGCTGGGCTCGGTGCTGTGCGCGCTCTCGCCCAGCCTGCCGTTTTTGATCGCGGCGCGCGTGGTGCAGGGCGTGGGTGGGGCCATGATGCTGCCCGTGGGGCGGCTGGCCGTGCTGCGCACCTATCCGCGTGGCGAGTTCATTCGCGCCATGAGCTTTATCGCCATTCCCGGCCAGGTCGGGCCGCTGCTGGGGCCTACCCTGGGCGGCTGGATGGTGGAGTACGCCAGCTGGCACTGGATCTTCTGGATCAATGTGCCCGTGGGCCTGATCGGGCTGTGGGCGACCTGGCGCTGGTTCCCGCGCAGCGCGCCCGTGCCCGTGCACCGCTTTGACGGCACGGGCTACGCCATGCTGGCCTTCGGCATGGTGGCCATTTCCATCGCGCTGGACGGCCTGTCCGGCATGGGGCTGGGCATGGCGCTGGTGGTGGTGCTCATGGTGTTCGGCCTGGCCAGCCTGGCCAGCTACTGGATGCATGCGCTGCGTGTGGATGAGCCGTTGTTCCCGCCGGGCCTGTTCAAGGTGCGCTCGCTGCGCGTGGGGCTGCTGGGCAATCTGTTCACCCGTTTCGGCAGCGGCGCCGCGCCGTTCCTGATCCCGCTGATGCTGCAGGTCGGCCTCAAGATGTCGCCCATGAACGCGGGTCTGATGATGCTGGCCACGGTCACCGGCAGCATGCTGGTCAAGCGCGTCGCGGTGCGCACGGTGCAGCACTTCGGCTACAAGCGCGTGCTGCAGGTCAACTCGGTGATGCTGGCCTTGATGCTGGCCTCGTTCGGGCTGGTGGTGCCGGGAACGCCGGTCTGGCTGCTGCTGGTGCAGCTGTTCATCTTCGGCGGCTTCAACTCCATGCAGTTCTCGGCCATGAATTCGGTCACGCTCAAGGATATGGAGGGCGAGTCGGCCAGCAGCGGCAACAGCCTGCTGTCCATGGTGCAGATGCTGGCCATGAGCATGGGCGTGGCCCTGGCCGGCGCCCTGCTGACGGGCTTCAGCGATATGTGGCCGGCGCACAGCGACGAGCGCATGCAGGCCATTCGCGCGACCTTTGTGACGGTGGCTCTGATGACGCTGGCGGCAACGCTGGTGTTCAGCCAGCTCGATGCCGACGAGCCCGTGCGCCCGGCTCCGGATGGCGGCGATGCCTGAAAAATTTGATAGCTGGTGGCGCTTGTCAATAAACGATTTCAGATAGTTTTGTCTTTGAAATTGTTGATTGGAAAGTGCTATTAGCTATTAATGTGGGAGCGTTACTCTGCTCCCACTTCCTGGGACTTACCCGTAGGCAACCGGGTTTTGTACGGGTTCTCCCTTGATTTTGGTCATGGATATATGACGCACTACATAGCCCCTATGAGCGCGTCCATATGAGAAGCTGCCCCTGCAGGCGTAGCCTTCGATCTTGACGAATGCTGCGTTTGGAATGCATCTTGCATGCAGGCATTCAATCTCACCCAGTCCCACGATCATGAGCACCAGTCAGAACTCTCAACCGATACGCTTCTTCCACCGCGGCGAGGTGGTGGAAGTGCAAGGCCCGCACCCCACACGCTCCGTGCTGCAATGGCTGCGCGAGGATGCCCATTGCACCGGCACCAAGGAAGGCTGCAACGAAGGCGATTGCGGTGCCTGCACGGTCGTCATCGGCGAGCTGGCCGAAGCCGGCGATACCGAGGCCATCAACGGCCTGCGCCTGCAGACCGTCAATGCCTGCATTCAATTTCTGCCCAGTCTGCATGGCAAGGCCTTGTTCACGGTGGAAGACCTCAAGAGCCAGTGCGCGGGCAAGTCTGCCTGCGCCGGCAAGCCGGCAGGCCCGCAAAGCCTGCATCCGGTACAGCAGGCCATGGTGGAGTGCCATGGCTCGCAATGCGGCTTCTGCACGCCCGGCATCGTGATGACGCTGTGGTCGGCCTATGAGCATCACCAGCAGCAGGGTAGCGAGCCCACGCGCCAGCAGCTGGCCGACGAACTCTCGGGCAATCTGTGCCGCTGCACGGGCTACCGCCCGATTCTCGATGCCGGTCAGCGCATGTTCGACCTGCCTGCCGCGCGACTGGATACGGCACCCGTGGTGGCTGCGCTGCAGGGGCTGAAGGCCGAGGCTGGCGATGCAGGGCTGAACTATGCGGCCCCCCAGGGCCTGCGCACCGACTTCTTCCACGCTCCGCGCACGCTGGCAGAGCTGGCCGGCCTGTGCGAGGCCAAGCCCAAGGCGCGCATCGTGGCCGGCTCCACCGATGTGGGGCTCTGGGTCAACAAGCAGTTTCGCGATCTGGGCGACATGATTTACGTCGGCGACGTGGCCGAGATGAAGCGCATCGAAGTGCGGCCCGACGCCGAGGGCGGCGAGCTGTATATCGGCGCGGGTGCGTCGCTGGAGTCCGCCTGGAGCGCGCTGGTGCAGCGCTGGCCCAGTCTGACCGATGTCTGGCTGCGCTTTGCCTCCACACCCATCCGCCATGCAGGGACCATGGGCGGCAATGTGGCCAACGGCTCGCCGATCGGCGATTCGCCGCCCGTGCTGATGGCGCTGGACGCCCAGATCGAGCTGCGCAAGGGCGAGCGTGTGCGCCGCATGCCGCTGACGGAGTTCTATCTGGACTATATGAAGAACCAGCTGGAGGCGGGCGAGTTCGTGCAGGCTTTGGCGGTGCCGCTGGCGACCATGCAGCGTCAGGTGCGCGGCTACAAGATCAGCAAGCGCTTCGACTGCGATATCTCGGCCCTGTGCGCCGGCTTTGCCATCGAGCTCGATGGCGAGGTGGTGCAATCCATCCGACTGGCCTTTGGCGGCATGGCGGCCACGGTCAGAAGAGCGGCGGGCGCCGAAGCGGCCCTGCTGGGCAAGCCCTGGAGCCTTGAGAACGTGAAGGCCGCACAGGCCGCGCTGGCCCAGGATTTCAAGCCCATGAGCGATATGCGCGCCAGCGCCGATTACCGCCTCAAGGTGGCACAGAACCTGATTCAGCGTCTGTGGCTGGAAACGCGTGCCGAGCAGCCGCAAAGTACCGAGGCGACCAGTGTCTGGAGCGTGATGCCCCATGTTGTTCCTGCCGCCGTGGAGCAAGGAGTCTGAAATGAACCACCCCCTTGAATTGACGAATGAACTGGTGGCAGAAGCCTTTGCCGATTACCGCAAGAACCAGGCCTATCGGATCGACGAAGTGACCGAGGCCAAGGCCCATGACCAGGGCGCGCGCGTGGGTGTCAGCCGCAAGCATGAGTCCGCACACCTGCATGTGGCCGGCGAGGCCGCCTATATCGACGACCTGCCCGAGCTGGAAGGCACGCTGCATTGCGCCCTGGGGCTCTCGCCCGTGGCTCACGGCCGTCTGACGGCGCTGGCGCTGGAGGCCGTGCGCGCCATGCCCGAAGTGGTGGACGTGATCACGGCAGCCGATATTCCCGGCGTCAACGACTGCGGCTCCATCATTCATGACGACCCGATCCTGTGCGATGGCGAGATCCGCTACGTAGGCCAGCCCCTGTTCGCCGTGATTGCCCGCTCGCGCGATGCGGCGCGGCGTGCGGCTGCCCTGGCCAAGGCGGCCGCCACCATCAGTGAGCTGGCGCCCGTGCTGACGCCGCGCCAGGCCCATGAGCTGGGCCAGTACGTGATGCCGCCCATGCACCTGGAGCGCAGCACCCGCGAAGGCGGCGCGCGCGCCGCCATGGATGCCGCGCCGCACCGCCTCAAGGGCTCCTTCGATGTGGGCGGGCAGGAGCAGTTCTATCTGGAAGGGCAGATCAGCTACGCCACGCCCAAGGAGGACGGGGCCGTGCATATTCACTGCTCCACCCAGCATCCCAGCGAGATGCAGCATCTGGTGGCGCATGCCCTGGGCGTGGCTTCGCACTGCGTGCATGTGGAATGCCGGCGCATGGGCGGCGGCTTCGGCGGCAAGGAGTCGCAGTCGGCGCTGTTTGCCTGCGTGGCGGCCGTGGCGGCCACCCGGCTGCAAAAGCCGGTCAAGCTGCGCCTGGACCGCGACGACGACTTCATGATCACCGGTCGCCGTCACTGCTTCTGGTATGAGTACGACGTGGGCTATGACGATGAGGGCCGCGTGCTGGGCGCCGAGATCTCCATGGTCTCGCGCGCCGGTCACTCTGCCGATCTGTCGGCGCCGGTGATGACGCGTGCGCTGTGCCATTTCGACAATACCTACTGGCTGCCCGATGTGCTCATGCATGGCTATATGGGCAAGACCAATACCCAGAGCAATACGGCTTTCCGTGGCTTTGGCGGCCCCCAGGGCGCGATTGCCATCGAGAACATTCTGGATACGGTGGCCCGCAGCCTGGGGCGCGATCCGCTCGATGTGCGGCGCGTCAACTTCTACGGCAAGGGCGAGCGCAACATCACGCCCTACGAGCAGGTCGTGACCGATAACGTGATTCACGAGCTGGTGGCCGAGCTGGAGGAGTCCAGCGACTACCGTGCGCGCCGCGCGGCCGTGAATGCCTTCAACGCCGGCAGTGCCGTGCTCAAGCGCGGCCTGGCGCTGACACCGCTGAAGTTCGGCATCTCCTTCAATGTGGCCCACTTCAATCAGGCCGGCGCACTGGTCCATATCTATACCGATGGCTCGATTCTCGTGAACCATGGCGGCACCGAAATGGGCCAGGGCCTGAACACCAAGGTGGCCCAGGTGGTGGCGCATGAGCTGGGCGTGGCCTTCGAGAATGTGCGTGTGACGGCCACCGATACCAGCAAGGTGGCCAACACCTCGGCCACGGCGGCTTCGACGGGGGCCGACCTCAACGGCAAGGCCGCACAGGATGCCGCACGTCAGCTGCGCGAGCGTCTGGCCGAATGCGCAGCGCGCCTGCATGGCGGCGAAGCGCATGACGTGCGCTTTGCCAACAATGCGGTGCAGGTCAATGGCCAGAATGTGCCGTTTGCCGAGCTGGTGCGCGCCGCCTACCTGCAGCGTGTGCAGCTGTGGTCGGATGGCTTCTATGCGACGCCTGGCCTGCACTGGGATGGCAAGCGCATGAAGGGCCACCCCTTCTTCTACTTTGCCTATGGTGCAGCCGTCAGCGAAGTGGTCATCGATACGCTGACGGGCGAATGGAAGCTGTTGCGCGCCGATGTGCTGCATGACGTGGGCCGCTCGCTGAACCCGGCCGTCGATGTGGGCCAGGTGGAGGGCGCCTTTATCCAGGGCATGGGCTGGCTGACCACCGAAGAGCTGGTCTGGCATCCGCAAACCGGAAAGCTCACGACCCATGCGCCCAGCACCTACAAGATTCCTACTGCCAATGACTGCCCGCCGGTCTTCAATGTGCGCCTGTTCGAGGGTGACAACTATGAAGACTCCATCCACCGCAGCAAGGCCGTGGGCGAGCCGCCGCTGCTGCTGCCGTTCTCGGTGTTCTTCGCGATTCGCGATGCGGTGTCTGCCGCCGGCGAGCACCGGATGAACCCTCCACTGCAGGCACCTGCCACGTCAGAAGCCATCCTGCGCGCAGTGGAAGCCGTTCAAGGGCACACTGACTAGTTTTTCCTCACAGGTGTTGTCGCCTTGCGGGGCGGCAGCCATTTGAGTCATGGCTGTTTGCCGCGGGGCAAGGCCATGTGCTGCGCCGCTCATTTGGCGGCGCAGGACCGGGCGCGTTCCTCGCGTTGCGCCTTGCATGCAAAACAACACGGAGACTATGCAATGAATTGGACAGAGCGGATATTCAAACTCAGGGAGCACAACACCAATGTGCGCACCGAACTGGTCGCAGGACTGACGACCTTTCTTTCAATGGCCTACATCATGTTCGTCAACCCCTCCATTCTGGGGGATGCGGGCATGCCAAAAGGCTCGGTCTTTGTCGCCACCTGCCTGATCGCAGCGCTGGGCTCGACCATTATGGCGCTGTATGCCAACTACCCGATCGCGCTTGCGCCGGGCATGGGGCTGAACGCCTATTTTGCCTACGTGGTGGTGCTCAAGATGGGCTATACGTGGGAGGCGGCTCTGGGGGCGGTGTTCATCTCGGGATGTCTGTTCCTGATCTGCACGATGCTGGGCCTGCGTGAGCTCATCATCAAGGGCATACCGCAGTCCATACGCGTGTCCATCACCGTCGGGCTGGGACTGTTCCTGGCGCTGATTGCGCTCAAGACCGCCGGTGTGGTTGCCGCTGACCAAAATACCTATGTGACGCTGGGCGATCTGCACAAGCCCGAGGTCATCATGGCGCTGCTGGGCTTTTTGCTGATCGTGGTGCTGGACCGTCTCAAGGTGCCGGGCGCATTGCTGATCGGCATCCTGGCCGTGACGGTGGCCTCGTTCTTCTTCGGCGGCAATACCTTTCACGGCATCTTCTCGGCACCTCCCTCCATCGAGCCCACCTTCATGAAGCTCGACATCAAGACGGCGCTGACCACGGGCTTCCTCAATGTGGTGCTGGTGTTCTTCCTGGTGGAGCTGTTTGATGCCACCGGCACGCTGATGGGCGTGGCGCGCCGCGCCGGCCTGCTGGTGCCTGAGCGCATGGGGCGTTTCAACCGCTCGCTGCTGGCCGATTCGGGCGCGATTTTCGTGGGCTCCATCCTGGGCACCTCCAGCACCACCGCCTATGTGGAGAGCGCTGCCGGTGTGCAGGCCGGCGGCCGTACCGGTCTGACGGCTCTCACGGTTGCCATGCTGTTCCTGGCCTGCCTGTTCATCGCACCGTTGGCCAGTGTGGTCCCCGGCTATGCCACTGCGCCTGCTTTGCTGTTCGTGGCCTGCCTGATGCTGCGTGACCTGACGGAAGTGCAGTGGGATGAAACCACCGAAGCCATACCGGCAGTCGTCACTGCGCTGATGATGCCTTTCACCTACTCCATCGCCAACGGTCTGGCCTTCGGCTTCATCACCTATGCGGTGCTCAAGCTGTGCACGGGCAAGGTCAAGGAGGTGCACTGGATCATGTGGGTGATTGCTGCCCTGTTCCTGTTCAAGTTCATCTACGTCGGCGGTCACTGAGCGTTCATGCGCTGATCGAACCCGGCCTGGCTCGATGGAGCCAGCCGGGCAGGACATCCAAGATGCGAAAAGCAGTCCGGCTACTGGTGGGTCGGGCTGCTTTTTGCATTGCGGGCGGCCGGCTTTCGGCAGCCTGGCGTCATGCCACCGGCGCTGCACTCCCCGCGCCATGGGCCATGGGCCATGGGCTGAGCATGCCGCGCTCATCCAGCAGCTGCTGGAGCTGTTGGCCAAGCGAGGTCGTGCCCATTTTGCGCAAGCGCGGGCTGTTGCACAGCGACCGCGAGAGCGGAACAGGCCTGCAGTCAGACCGGCGTACGCGCTGTCAAGCGGGGTGGATGGCGCCCAGAATGCGCGGGCCGCTGGCACCCGTCACGCTGGCCAGATTGCCGGGCAGGCCCAGCAGGCATTGGCGTGCCAGCCAGGCAAAGGCTGCGGCTTCCACTTCCAGCGGGGGCAGGCCGCGCTTTGCCGTGGAGGCTACTGTCACGCCCGGCAGCAGGGCGGCCAGGCGTTGCATCAGATAGGTGTTCAGTGCACCGCCGCCGCAGACCAGCAGTTCGGTGCCGCCCCTGCCGATACGCTGCACGGCATGGGCGCAGCTGGCGGCCGTGAATTCGGTCAGGGTCGCCTGAACATCGAGCGCGGCAGCCTGCGCCGCATGTTGCTGCAGATGCCGCTCCAGCCAGCCGGCATGAAACAGATCGCGCCCCGTGCTCTTGGGCGGCTGCTGGGCCAGATAGGGATCGCCCAGCATGGCGGCCAGCAGTTCGGGCAGGACCTTGCCGCTGGCGGCCCACCGGCCGCTGTCGTCATAGCTCTTGCCGGTATGGCGCAGGCACCAGCCGTCCATCAGCGCATTGCCGGTGCCGGTATCGAAGCCCAGCACCGAGCCGTCGGCATCCAGCACGCTGAGATTGGCAATGCCGCCGATATTGAGCACCAGGGCTGTTTCCCCGGGCTTGCCGAACACGCTTTGATGAAATGCCGGCACCAGCGGCGCACCCTGGCCGCCCGCTGCCACATCGCGGCTGCGCAGGTCGGCGACGACGGTGATGCCGGTCAGCTCGGCCAGCAGGGCGGGACTGTTGAGCTGCAGCGTGTAGCCCGTGCCATCGTACATCTGCGGACGGTGGCGCACGGTCTGGCCATGGGCGCCTATGGCCGCGATCTGCCCGGGCTGGACGCCGGCTGCAGCCAGCAGTTGCTGTACCACCTGTGCATAGTGGCGCACCAGTGCATTGGCAGCCAGGGCCGCGCGATGCAGCTCGTCCTGGCCGCCAGCGGTGTTGAGGGCCAGCAACTCGGCGCGCAAGGCCGCGTCGAAGCCGCAGCTGGCATGTTGCAGCACTCGCGTTGCCTGGCTGAAGTCCACGAGAACCCCGTCGACGCCGTCCAGCGATGTGCCGGACATCAGGCCGATATAGAGGGAGCTTTGAGCGGCTTGTTCAATGGCATTGGGCATGGCAGATCAGACGGGTTGGCGTGCGGTTTACTATCTTAGCTGTAGCGTTTGCGGCTTTCCTGGCGGTGGCTGCAAACGATCCTGATGCGGAAATGAAAAAGGGCTGCAATGTGCAGCCCTCAGGTTGTTTCGCGGCGATGGATCAGCGCGCGCTGGCCACGGCGAAGGCCTGCGTGCCGGCGTTGAGTTCGATGCGCATCTGCGCTGCCTGCTGCTCGAAGGCCGGGCGAGCGGCCTTGGAGATGGGCTGGGCGGCATCGGTGATCTGGGCAATGGTCAGCGGGTCGCGCTGCTCGCCCTTGTCGCGGAATTCGAAGTGCAGATGAGGGCCGGTGGCCCAGCCCGTGGAGCCCACGGCGCCGATGATGTCGCCCTGGTCCACGCGTTGACCGCGCTTGACGTCGATGCGGCTCAGGTGGGCATACACGGTGGTGTGCTGGTTGGCGTGATCGACAAAGATCACATTGCCGTAACCGTTTTGTACGCCGGCAAAGGACACGACGCCGTCGCCCACGGTGCGCACCTTGGTGCCCGTGGGTGCCGCGAAGTCGGTGCCCAGATGGGCGCGCCAGGTTTTCTGGATGGGGTGCACGCGCATGGAAAAACCGCTGCTGATGCGCGAGAACTCCACGGGGTAGTTCAGATACGCCTGGCGCAGGCTCTTGCCGTCCAGCGTGTAGTAGGCGCCTTTCTTGCCGGCTTCCTGGAACCACATGGCCTGATGCGACTTGCCATTGTTGTAGAACTCGGTGCTCAGCACGCGGCCGGCGCGCAGCGGCTCGCCATCGGCTTCCAGCGATTCATAGACCACGGCAAAGCGGTCGCCCTTGCGCAGGCCGCGGCGGAAGTCCAGCTCGCCCTGGAAGATGTCGGCCATCTGCATGGAGACACTGTCGGGAATGTCGGAGGCATCCGTGGCGGCAAAGAAGGAGGAGCGGATCACGCCCCCCGCGAGGCGGGGGCTGGCCGTGAGCTTGCCGGTCTCGATCTTGGACTGCAGCTTGCCGTCCACGCGTTCCACGGTCAGGCGCTGAAAGCTGCCGTCTTCGCCGGGGGCCCAGCGCACGGTCAGCTGGCTCAGCTGCTGGTCGGGCGTGGTCTCTGCGGACACCAGGCGGCCGGCGCGGCCCAGCACGTTCTGGCGCACGGCTTCATTGCTGCGCATGAAGGCTGCGGCCTGCGGGTCGGCAATGCCAAGGCGCTGCAGCAGCGACTCGGTGGTGTCGTTGCTGCGGGTGTATTCGGAGCGGTAGAGGGAGAAGGACTGCAGATCCGTCAGATCGGCCAGATCCTGGCCGGCGGCCAGGGAGGCGACGGGTTCGGTCAGTGTGCGTACGGGGAGGTCGGCGGGGTCGGGGCCCAGGCTGGCCACTGCGAAGGCACCGCTGCCACCGGTCAGCAAAACAGTCGCCAGCGCCGCCGTGGCGCGCTTGGGGTGTTTTTGCAGAGCCGATGTCAGCCGTGCAAGCAGGGCACCGCCGGCATTTTTCAAGCCAGTCATCAAAACATCAAATCCTTGGGAAAGCGTGTCGGTGGAGTTGGTATTTGTTACGACTGACACGTCTCCAGCAGCTCTACCGTGCCATAAGTCCATCCAAAGAGGTCTTTATGAGGGAGCAGTCTAGAATTGACCGTAACACCAAACCTCCAAGTATATCGGCCGCGTCCTACCTCGCCTGCCGAAAAACCCTTATGAATCAATCTGCTGTTACAAGTTTTCCCGTGACCGACAGAGTGAACCAGGCGCTGGAAGTCACTCTGCGTGGAGTCGATGAGCTGCTGCCGAGGGACGAGTGGGTCCAGAAGCTGGCCAGGTCCGAAGCCACCGGCGTGCCCCTGCGCATCAAGCTGGGTCTGGATCCGACAGCTCCCGACATTCACCTGGGCCATACCGTGGTGCTCAACAAGATGCGCCAGTTGCAGGATCTGGGCCATCAGGTGATTTTCCTGATCGGCGATTTCACCACGCTGATCGGCGACCCTTCGGGCCGCAACTCCACGCGCCCGCCGCTGACGGCCGAGCAGATCAAGCTCAACGCCGAGACCTATTACACCCAGGCCGCCAAGGTGCTGGATCCGGCCAGGACCGAGGTGCGCTACAACAGCGAGTGGTGCGACCAGCTGGGCGCGCGCGGCATGATCCAGCTGTCGGCCAAGTACACCGTGGCGCGCATGATGGAGCGCAACGACTTCCATACGCGCTTCACCGACGGCAGCTCCATCAGCCTGCACGAGTTTCTCTATCCGCTGCTGCAGGGCTATGACTCGGTGGCGCTCAAGTCCGATCTGGAGCTGGGCGGTACCGATCAGAAGTTCAACCTGATGATGGGCCGTCATCTGCAGGCCGAGTATGGTCAGGAGCAGCAGTGTGTGCTCACAATGCCGTTGCTGGTGGGTCTGGACGGCGTGCACAAGATGTCCAAGTCCAAGAACAACTACATCGGTATCACCGAGGACGCCAACACCATGTTCGCCAAGGTGCTGTCGATCTCGGACGAGCTGATGTGGGACTGGTACACCCTGCTGTCCTTCAAGAGCCTGGCCGAGATCGCTGCGCTCAAGGCCGAGATCGAGGCCGGCGGCAATCCCAAGCATGCCAAGGTGGCGCTGGCCAAGGAGATCACCGCGCGCTTTCACAGCGCCGAAGCCGCCGATGCGGCCGAGCAGGATTTCATCAACCGCTCCAAGGGCGGCATCCCCGACGACATCCCCGAGCTGAGCCTGTCGGGTGCGCCCGCCGGCATTGGCGCGCTGCTCAAGCAGGCCGGCCTGGCTGCATCGACCGGCGAAGCCAACCGCCTGATCGATGGCGGCGGTGTGCGCGTTGACGGCAACGTCATCAGCGACCGCGCTCTGAAGCTGGATGCCGGCACCTTTGTGCTGCAAGTGGGCAAGCGCAAGTTTGCGCGCGTCACGCTGAGCTGAGGGCCCTGGGGCGTCTTGCCCCATTCGCCCCATTCGCCTCTTTTGTGTTTCGCGCCACAGGGCAAGACCTTTGCCGCTGTGGCGTCGCCGAAAGAAGGGGGTAGTAAAAATGAGAGCTGTTTACGCTTGATACATATGCGTTTCAAATCATTTTGTATTTGAAACCGTTGCAGATCATGCGTGGGTAGCTCTCTTTTTTATTGCTCGCTGTGGCTCGCAGCTTGCATGGCGCTGCGGGTCTGCAGGGCTTCGGTCATCAGCCATTGGCAGAAGGCCTGCACTTCGGGCCGTTCGCTGCTGCGCGGGCCTTGCAGCAGCCAGTACGACAGGGGCGATGCCAGGCGATGCTCTGGCAATACCTCGACCAGGGTGCCGGCCGCCAGCGCATCGGCCACCAGCGGCAGGCGCGCAATGGCCAGGCCCTGGCCCGCCAGCGCGGCCTGCACGATCTGGTGGGCGTAGTTGAAGTACAGCCAGCGCGGCGGCTGCAGCTGGTCGCAGCCGTTGGCGGCAAACCAGCGCTGCCAGCTCAGCCACTCCAGCTGGGGCATGCGGTGCACGTCGCCGGTTTCAATCAGCGTGTAGCGGGCCGCATCGGCGGGGCTGCGCACGGCGGGGCCGCTCTTGAGCAGGGCTGGGCTTGCGACCAGCACCAGCTCTTCGCCAAACAGGGCCTTGGCCGCAGCATCGGAGACTCCGGCGCTGTAGCGTATGGCCAGGTCCACATCGGTGGTCTCCAGATCGACCACGGCGTCGCCCGTGTCGATGCGAATGTCGATATCGGGATGGGCGCGCTGGAAAGCTTCCAGGCGCGGAATCAGCCACATGGCGGCAAAGCTGGCCCAGGTGGTGATGGCCACGCTCTTGCGGCCCACAGTCTGGCGGATCTGGCGCACGGTGGCGTCGATCGACTCCAGCGCAGGTTGCACGGCATGCAGCAGCTGGGCACCGGCACCCGTCAGCTCCACGGCGCGCGAATGGCGCAGAAACAGCGGAATGCCGACCTCGTCTTCCAGCGACTGGATCTGGCGGCTGACGGCAGACTGGGTCAGTGCCAGCTCGTTCGCTGCGGCACGAAAATTCAGGTGTCGGGCTACGGCCACAAAGGCGCGCAGATGGCCTGCGCCGACGGCGCGGGTGCGAAGCAGCGGAGTGGGGCTGGTGGTTGCATGAGGCATGGCAGGCAAAGCATAAGGCGTTTGCGGCCACTGTTGCCTGCGCTTGCAGTTGCCGGCAGCGGCTATGGGTCGATAATCAGGCGGTTTTCATCCCACAAATCAATATGACTGCACCTCTGGACATCGTCGTCATGGCTGCCGGCAAAGGCACCCGCATGAAAAGCCGCCATCCCAAGGTGCTGCAAAAGCTGGCCGGTCGTGCCCTGTTGCAGCATGTGCTGGATACCGCTGCGCAGCTCAAGGCGCGCTCGGCGGTGGTGGTGACGGGCCATGGTGCTGCAGAAGTTGAAGCGGCCATCGCCGCTGCCAATGGCGCGAGTGGCGCGGATGGCACCCATGGTGCAATGGATCTGAGGTTTGTGCGCCAGGAGCCCCAGCTGGGAACCGGCCATGCCGTGCAGCAGGCCGTGCCTGCGCTCAAGGACGATGGTCTGGTCGTGGTGCTGTCGGGTGATGTGCCGCTGACCCAGGCCGACACGCTGCAAGGTCTGCTCGATGCCGCAGGCAGCGACAAGATGGCGCTGCTGACCGTGACCATGGCCGATCCCACGGGCTACGGCCGCATCGTGCGCAACGATGCCGGCACGGTGCAGCGCATCGTCGAGCAAAAGGACGCCAGCGAAGCCGAACGTGCCATCACCGAGATCTACAGCGGCATCATGGCCGTGCCAGCCAGGCATCTGACGGCCTGGCTTGCCAAGCTCGACAACAACAATGCCCAGGGCGAGTACTACCTGACCGATATCGTCGCCATGGCCGTGGCCGACGGCGTGCCTGTGGTGGGCCACCGCATTGCCGATGCGCTGCAGGTGGCGGGCGTCAACAGCCCGCTGCAACTGGCCGAGCTGGAGCGCGCCCACCAGCTGCGCCAGGCGCGCCAGCTGATGGAGCAGGGCGTGCGCATGGCCGATCCTGCGCGCTTCGACCTGCGTGACGATGCTCGCGGCACCAAGGCCAGCCTGAGCTGCGGCCAGGATGTGGAAATCGACGTGAACTGCATCTTTGCCGGCAAGGTGACGATCGGCGCCGGCGCCAGGATCGGCGCCAACTGCCATCTCAGCAATGTGAGCATTGCCGAGGATGCCGTGATCCACCCCTTCACGCATATCGATGGCGAGAAGGCCGGTGTGGAAGTGGGTCAGGGCGCGTTGATCGGCCCGTTTGCCCGCCTGCGCCCCGGAGCCAGACTGGGCCGCGAAGTGCATATCGGCAACTTCGTGGAAGTGAAGAACTCCACCCTGGCCGATGGCGCCAAGGCCAACCACCTGGCCTATCTGGGCGACGCCACGGTGGGCGAGCGCGTGAACTATGGTGCAGGCAGCATCACTGCCAACTATGACGGCGTGAACAAGCACCGCACCGTGATCGAGGCCGATGTGCATATCGGCAGCAACTGCGTGCTGGTGGCTCCGGTGACGATTGCCGCCGGCGGCACGGTGGGCGGTGGCTCTACCGTGACCAAGAATACGGAGGCAGGCGCGTTGACGGTAGGACGTGGCAGGCAGGTCAGCATCCGCAACTGGAAGCGCCCTGAAAAGCTGCCCAAAGCCTGATGGAACAAGTGCAGCAAGCTTTGGAGAGCCTGGCGCCTCAGTCCCTGGACGAGGCGCTGGCGCTGCTGGCCAGGCGCGAGGCCGAGCTGGCCGCCTTGCGCACGGCCCAGCAGGAATGGATGCATGCCGTCTCGCATGATTTGCGGGCGCCGCTGCGCCATCTGCTGGCTTTCAATCCGCTGGTTGCCGAGTTGCTGCAGTCCACCAGCCCGGGTGTCGAGGACCTGGAGGAAGCGCGCAGCTTTTTGCAGACCATGGACCAGTCCGCCCAGCGCATGGCGGCCATGCTCGACGGTTTGCTGCAGCTGAACCGGGCTCAGAGCCATGTGCTGCGGCCGCAGCCCGTGGACTTGCAGGCCTTGCTGCCCGGTATTCGGCAGCGTTTGCAGGCTGGCTCGGAAGGCCGAAGCATCGAGTGGTGTCTGCCTGCGGCAGCGCCCATGTTGCTGGCCGATCCTCATCTGCTGGAGCAGGCTTTGAGTGCGGCTCTCGCCAATGCCGTCAAGTTCACGCGCACCATGTCTCTGGCGCGCATTCAGGTCGATGTGCAGCGCGACGGGCAAGGCGGTTGCTGCATCTCGGTGACGGACAACGGAGTCGGCTTCGAGCAGGCGCGCGCGGGCAAGCTGTTTGGCGTCTTTCAGCGCATGCATCGCGAGGCCGAGTTCGAGGGCCTCGGTGTCGGTCTGGCACTGGTGCGCGATATATGTCGTCGCCATGGTGGCGAGGCGGAAATTCAAGCCCGGCCCAATGCGGGATGCCAGTTGCAGATGCACTGGCCAACCTGCCTGCCCTGAGTGCTCAGACCACGTCGCGGTCCAGGTTTTCCTGCCCGGCGCTCGACGGGCTGATTCGCGTGGATTCCGGTCGCATGGGCATGGTCGAGGGACTGTGCTGCCGCTCGGGTTGCTGCGTGGCATCCATCACCTGGTCGCGCCCGCCGCTCTTGGCGCTGTAAAGCGCACTGTCGGCCGCTTTGATCCACTCGGTCACCGAGCCAAAACTGTGATCGGCGGCCGCAACGCCGATACTCGCACTGAGGTGCAGCTGTGGATATTCGCGAATGCGTATATGAGCAATTTTTTCGCAAATACGCATGGCGACCGAATATGCCTCCTTGGCCGTGGTGTGCTTGCAAAGCACGGTGAATTCATCGCCGCCGTAGCGCCCTGCAATATCGTTGTTGCGCAGGCTGCTTCTAATCGCCAGCCCGATCATTTTCAAAACATCGTCGCCCACAATATGGCCGTACAGATCATTCACGCTCTTGAACCGGTCAATGTCAATCACCAGCAGGCAGGTCTGCTCCTTGACGGTGCGGTGCTGGTGCAGCGCGACACGGGCTTTCTTCCACCAGTAATCGCGGCTGTATACCGTGGTCAGCGGATCAATGCGCCCCAATAGCTTGAGCTGCAGGTTCTGCCTGGCCAGAGCCTTGAGCATCCGGCTGTTGGACCAGCTGGCATAGGCGCTGTGCAAAATGATCAGCGGCAGCAGGCTGAGCTGCACCGCCAGTGGTGCGTCCCATTGCGGAGTGGGCGTTAAGGCGATGCCCATGAACAGCATGCCGCACAGCAGCGCGATCAGGGAAGGCAGCCAGCGGCGCTTCAAACCGGTATAGAAGCGGTCGGCCACGCCGATGGCCAGAATGCAGATGCTGGGCAGCAGGCTCCAGTGCATCAGAGAAATCCAGCAGCCGACGATCAGCGCATCTATCAGAGAATTGAAATACTCCGCATGGAACTGATCCTGTTGCCGACTCGAATGCAAAAACGCAATATGCGGCCATAGCAGCGCACTGACCGCAGTGAATGCCCACCATGCGAGATTGGTCGGGAGATATGACAGGCTCGCAGCCACCACTGCTCCGCCCAGTGCCATATAAGAGGCGCGTAGAGGGTAGGTCCGGCGGTGAATATCTCGATGCAAGGGCATCTGGTGGGATTGGCTTAAGTCAAGGCTGCGAGAATAATCGAATTAATACAATTTGTATCAATTATTGAGGGGCTTGCGCGGCGTCCGCACCACACATGGCGGTTCAAAAATAAAGGCGTGCAAGTCCCTAATGATTGGGGACGGGCAAGGGCAGTGCGGTACTGAATTTGGCTCGCTTGATGCTGAAGAAGGCTTTGACATTGCGCACATTGGCATCCTGCGTGAACAGCTTCTGGCTCAATGCCAGGTAGGCCGGCATATCGATGCAGGCAATGACGAGGATGAAGTCGGGGCCGGGAGAGACGCGCCAGCATTGCTGCACGCCGGGTTCGGCCACTGCCTTGTGCTCGAATTGCAGCAGTGAGCTGCTGTCTTGTCGGTCCAGCGAGACTTCCACAATGGCCTGCAGGCCATGACCGGTGAGGCGGGCGATGTGTTCGCTGCTCAGAATGGCGACTTGTTTCTCGATCAGGCCCAGCTCCTGCAGGCGCTTGACCCGGCGCAGGCAGGTAGGGGCAGACAGCTCGAGATGCCGGGCCAGGGCCTGGTTGCTCAGGCTGGCATCCAGCTGCAATTGCTGTAGCAGTTGCAAGTCGGTATCGTCCAGATTGATGGAATTTTCATTCATTTATATGAATTTTATTGAATAAATAATCAATATTCTTGTTTGGTGAAATTTTCAATCATTTCGTTGTTTTTATTGATTGAAAATTTTTTATTGTAGCCGTTAGCATGCTCGCTCAAACAACCTAAGGTGTACCTCTATGTGTGGCATTGTTGCTGCGGTGTCTCATCGCAATATCGTTCCGGTTCTGGTCCAGGGTCTGCAGCGACTCGAGTATCGCGGTTATGACTCCTGTGGTGTGGCTGTACAGGCCGCTGATGCCAACGGCTTGAGCCAGGGCTTGCAGCGCGCGCGCTCTACAGCCCGCGTGGCCGAGTTGATGGAGCAGGTCAAGACCGAGCATGTGGAAGGTTTCACCGGCATTGCCCATACCCGCTGGGCCACTCACGGCGAGCCTGCGGTGCGCAATGCCCATCCGCACTTCAGCCATGGTCCCGGCATCTCGCCCGTGGCTGATGCCGATGCACCGGCACGCGTGGCATTGGTGCACAACGGCATCATCGAGAACTACGAAGCCTTGCGTGCCGAGCTGCAGGCCAAGGGCTATGTATTTGCCAGTCAGACCGACACCGAGGTCATCGCCCATCTGGTGGACAGTCTCTACAACGGCGATCTTTTCGACGCCGTGCAAGCCGCAACGGCTCGCCTGCATGGCGCCTATGCGATTGGCGTGATGCACCGGGACGAACCTCGCCGTGTGGTGGGTGCTCGTGCCGGCTCGCCGCTGATTCTGGGTGTGGGCAAGGACGGCGCGGAGCATTTCCTGGCCAGCGATGCCATGGCGCTGGCGGGTGTGACCGACCAGATCGTGTACCTTGAAGAGGGCGATCTGATCGATCTGCAGCCGGGACGCTACTGGGTCATCAGCAAGAGCGGCGAGCGCCTGACAGAGCAGCAGCGTCCGGTCAGGACCGTGATGGCGCACAGCGGCGCAGCCGAGCTGGGCCCTTATCGCCACTACATGCAAAAGGAAATCTTCGAGCAGCCGCGCGCACTGGGCGATACGCTGGAGGGCTTGAAGAACATTGCCCCCGAGCTGTTTGACGGGGTCACTTCGGAAGGCAAGACCGGTGCTGCTGCCTGGCGCGTGTTCAAGGAGATCGACCGGGTCCTGATTCTGGCCTGCGGCACCAGCTATTACAGCGGCTGCACGGCCAAGTACTGGATAGAGGCGATTGCCGGCATTCCCTGCAATGTGGAAGTGGCCAGCGAGTACCGCTACCGCACCAGCGTGCCCGATCCCAAGACCCTGATCGTGACCATCAGCCAGTCGGGCGAGACCGCCGATACATTGGCGGCCCTGCGCCATGCCCAGAGCCTGGGCATGAAGCACAGCCTGACCATCTGCAATGTGGCCACCAGCGCCATGGTGCGCGAGTGCGAGCTGGCCTACATCACGCGCGCCGGCGTGGAGATCGGCGTGGCATCGACCAAGGCCTTCACGACACAGCTTGCAGGCCTGTTCCTGCTGACGCTGGCGCTGGCTCAGTCCAAGGGACGTCTCACGGAAGAGAAAGAGCAGCAATATCTGACGGCCATGCGCCACCTTCCCGTGGCCCTGCAATCCGTGTTGGCGCTGGAGCCGCAAATCATCAGCTGGGCTGAAGACTTTGCAAAGAAGGAAAACGCACTGTTCCTGGGTCGCGGCATTCACTACCCCATTGCACTGGAAGGTGCGCTCAAGCTCAAGGAAATCAGCTACATCCACGCCGAGGCCTATCCCGCCGGCGAGCTCAAGCATGGCCCGCTGGCGCTGGTGGACAGCCAGATGCCTGTGGTCACCGTGGCCCCCAACGACGAACTGCTGGAAAAGCTCAAGAGCAATATGCAGGAAGTGCGTGCGCGCGGCGGTGTTCTCTATGTGCTGGCCGATGCCAAGACCAATATCGAAAGCAGCGAAGGCATGCATGTCATTCGCATGCCCGAGAACTATGGTGCGCTGAGCCCCATCCTGCACGTGGTGCCGCTTCAGCTGCTGGCCTATCACACTGCGGTGGCACGCGGCACCGATGTGGACAAGCCGCGCAACCTGGCCAAGTCGGTCACGGTGGAATAAGCCAATGGCTTCGTGCTGACAAGAGTAAATAAATTTTGTCGGACGCGAATAAAGTTAGTAGGGCTGGGTGTCCCACTTTTTGCTTGAGTTAGCAGCAGTAAAAAAGCGCTCGGATGTGAGCGCTTTTTTGTGTCCAGAGTTTCACCGCTCTTCCTGGGCAGGACTCCTTTGTCGGAATGCTGCTCTGTGACGAATTTGTATTTCGGTCGGAGGATGGTTCGAAGGCTTGTCGAGTTTAGACGCTTGCTTCAGGCTGCAAGCGGTTGATGGTGGTGTCGCAAAGCAGTCGAACAAGGATCGACAAGGTCGACGCCAGTGTCATAGATCCCAATAGCGCCGCTGAACACCACGTTAGCCGCACTGGCGCGGTATCAGGTGCGGGGGCACGGCTCCGTGCAACCCGAGCGCCCAAATGTCTATTTCGATGATCTCGTGTTCTGCCTCAGTCGGCGCACATCCAACTCACGCGCAGGGCTGTTTTGTCGCTTGCAACCGCAAGAGGTGGTTACGCCACCAGTGATTTATGCAGATTTCGCCGACTAGGTGTTTAGTCCTGGCATTTGATGGAGCGGAGCGAGTTTGAAGCGTTTGGGCTCGGATGTCCACTGCTTGCAAATGAACTCATACGGCGTCAAGCCCTTGAGCGTCTTGAGTCTTCGCCCGAAGTTGTAGGCAGCGATGAAGTCAGCCAGATGCTGCTGCAGCTGCTCGTGATCGTCGTAATGAAAGCGCTTGACGGTAGCTTCTTTGATGGTCCGGTTCATTCGCTCAACCTGCCCGTTGGTCCAAGGATGTTTGATCTTGGTAAGGCGATGTTCAATGTTGTGCTCGGTGCAGACGCGGCCAAAAATATGATCGCTAGCCCACCGATCACACGCACGGTTCATAAACTGGATGCCAGACCGGTGCACGATGCTGTTGTCGTTTGGCAGAAGACCTCTTGCATTTAGTGCGTTATCAGTCAGCACCGTATGGATGGTGTATGGCACTGCGCTGACCAGATGCTGCAGGAACTGTGCAGCAATCATCTTGCCGGCCTTGGCATGGAGTTCGATAAAAGCGAACTTGGAAGTTCGGTCAATGGCCACAAGCAGATAGAGCTTGCCTTGGGCTGTTTGCACCTCGGCAATGTCGACGTGGAAGTAACCGATTGGATAGCTCTTGAACTTCTTCTTGACAGGCTTGTTGCCTTCAATCTCTGGCAGCCGCGAGATGCCATGACGCGGCAGACATCGATGCAGCGACGAGCGCGTCAGATGCGGGGTGCTCGGCTGCAGTGCATAGAGGCAATCGTCCAGCGGCAGCAAGGTATGCCTGCGAAAGGCGATGATCGCCGCCTCATCTTCAACGGACAAAATGGTGGAGCACGGCTGCCTCGGCCCTGTTGGCAGATCGGCGACCGAGGTTCGCTTCTGCCACTTCGCCACCGTCTTCTGACTGATCCCGTAGCGCTTGGATAGTGCTCTTCAGCGCTCTTGACTATGTTGTATCGCTCGACGGACTGCCTCTGTCGTTGTGGCGCTCACGTGCAGTACCTGGCTCATAGTGCTTCCTTCCATTCATGGGAAAAAATTGCACCATCAAAACGTGGGATCAAACACCTGTTGCGGGTTGTCCAAATTTTTCTCAAAAGGAAGAGGCTTGCCGTTCATATGCGCAGTCCATCAGTGTGCAAGTGATGGACCTTGTCCCGGGGGAAGAGCAAGATCACCGCTTGAGTTTGACTGACTCATACAGGAATACTTATTAGGAACCGTACGGTTTTATCCTTTCTCAAGTCTTCCAGCACTACCTCTCCGTTATGTAGCTCTGCGATCCGGCGAACCAAGTACAAGCCCAGCCCTGCCCCTGGAGATTGTTGAGCCTGCCGGCCTCGAAAATATTTTTCGAACAGATAGGGCACTTCTTCGACAGGTATCTCAGTACCAGGGTTACTGACCCGAAAGGCAATTCTGCTTTGAGATTGCCTCAAGACCTCCAAATCGAACTGCAGGCCAGACGCTGTGTGACGATCGGCATTCGCCAACAGATTACGGATCGCCACCCTCATAAGCTGCAAATCGCACCACAGCCGATCGGGAATGGTTGCGTCATGCAGTCTCACTCTTTCTTCAGGCCAGTCTGATACCAACTCATCCAAAAGTTCGCGCAACTCCGCGCCAGAGCACTCCCGCGGTTGAAACGGTGCATGCTCGGTGTTCATGCGATCGGTGCTCAAATACTCATCGACCAGTGCCATCATCCGCTTGGCTGCGTTGCGCAGATTTACGCATCGTGCCAACGTCTTTTCACGCGCTGCATCAATATTGCGAGCGATCTGCTGAGCAGTCGTGTTGACGATGGCCAACGGCGTGAGAAACTCATGTGAAATCATTGCGATGAAATCCAGTTGTGACTGCCTGGTCCGGCGCTCTGTCTCCAGTGCCGCCCGCAGTTCTGTCTCCAGATACTCTCTTCGTCCAATTTCCTGACGCAAAGCCTCAGTTCGACGAAGTACTTCCTGCTCCAGCAGCTCGTTTTGTTGCTCGACCAACGCCACAACGCGCTGCTGCGCGGCTTCCTTCTCTCGGTGCATGCTGTCGTAGTTCCCACTGAGCCGAACGCTCATCACAACCATGTGAACCAGAGTACCCAAGGCTGCGGCGTTCTGAGAGATCACTGAGTTTGGAACCAGCCCTAGGTTGCGCAAGAAGGAGACCATCACGCCAGCGTAATAGATACCAAACACCAGCAGAAATGCGCGTGCCCGGCCATCGTCTCTTTGCAGCATCCAGATAGCCGTCCCTATCATGATGAGCATGGCCGCCAAGGCAGAAAGCTGCATCAGCAGCATGCCGGAGCCGAAGTCACCTGCGATTACCAGCGTCGCTGCAATCAGCCCTATCGCGGTAAAGACGACAATCAAGCCCCGACTGAAGCGCGGCATTCTCTGTGCCAGCCCCAGTTGCATATCACTGTAGAACACCCCTACAGGTAAGGCCGCACACAAGACCAAGCTCAGCCAATAGTCCGAAAGCCATCCCGGCAGACCGAAGGTCTGTTGGGCCAGGCCGGAAGTCAGCCACTCGCTTTGCAAAGCAATCCCCACATAAGCCACGTACCAGGCATTAACCGTCTCGCGCGTCTTAAACCAGAACAACGCATGAAATAGGATCAGCAGCAGTCCGAAACCAAGGCCCAGCCCGTAATAAAAGCTTTCGCGCTGCGATTCGGATCCATGCAACTCTGGCGTGGCAATTTCCAGGCGTGTCGTCAGCGCATTGCGTGTCTGTACGCGCAATAGAAGGGATTCGGGAGCTGCGCTGTCCAGTTGCAGCGGCAGCACAGGATTCCTTGCATTGATAGGCCAAAGTCGGCGATCTTGCTCCTCGCCGGAATGCTGCACTAACTGCCAATACCCGAAACGATCACGCCGATACAAGCGTACATCGTCAAGCAATGCATTGCTGAACTTAAGCAGCCAGCGGGCAGGAGCATCTCTGCCACGTTGCACGCTTAGGCGAAGCCATACCGCATCATCGGTATAGCCCAGATTCACAGAGCCGGGCAGAGCTCGCCACGAAGCTGCCGCGTCCGCTGCATCGGCATCCATTAATTCACCTGGATCGCGCAAAAGCGCCAGATAGCCATTGGCCGAAATGCTGTCGCCAACCTCAAGCTGCAACACGGGCTGAGCATAGGCGGAAGGGCAGGCCAGAGCCAGCAACAGTACCGTCATCAACACCCACAACCTGTGCTGGGCCAGCCGTGCCAATGGAAACAATATCAGGGTCCACATCGGCGCAGATTATCGGTGTACGAACGATGTGTGCCCGGACTGCGGGAGCTGCTGCCTGTAGCACAATACCGACCAATGCTCAGATTGGCGCACTCCCTGCGACCTACCCTACACTCATGTTTGATGTGATCTTGCTCGAAGACGAAGCGGTGCTGCGTGACGAACTGTGCGACTTTCTCAGTGACTGCGGCTATCGCGTCGACGCAGAGTCCTCGTTGGCTGGCTTTCGTAGGCGCTTTGATCCGAATCGCCACGGCCTAGCACTGCTCGACCTTGGGCTGCCCGACGGCGATGGCTTAGCTGTGATCCAGGAACTGCGTACACGCGGCGAAAATCTAGGCATTGTGGTGTTCACAGCGCGTGGTAGTGCACGCGACCGCGTCAGCGGCCTGGATGCCGGAGCGGACCACTACCTTTCCAAAACCTCAGATCTGGACGAGCTGGCCGCAACCCTGGCGGCACTGTCCAGACGGCTGAACGCACCCAGCACCAAAAAGGCAGACACCTGGGTGCTGAAACCGGGACCCCGCAGCCTGCACCCACCAAGCGGACCAACCATCGCTCTTTCCGAGCAGGACTTGATCGTATTACAAGAGCTGATGCGCCATGCAGGCCATATCGTTAGCCGAAGACAGATCATTCAAGCTCTGGACGAGGACTACCTCAGCTATGACCAGCGGCGATTGGATACCCAGATGCGCCGCCTTCGTCGCAAGGTCGACGAATGCAGCGGACTGACATTGCCGATCATCACGGCGCGCAATGTGGGCTATCGCTTCCATGCGAACGCGCTCGTCAGCATCTGAACGCCGCCCAGCACTCACGCAGAAACTTTATCCGCAACCTGCAGTTAAGCCACTTCTGCTCAGAATCCCTCAGATTGGCTACCTTTAATGCGCTTATAACCAGCTGCCGGGCAGCCAAGGCGCCATCTTGAGCCAATTTCATCAATGGCTCCACGATCGCGAGCTGCCGAGCGCTTTGTCAGACTGTGTCGTCCTTAACTACAGGTCGGCCATTGCCCCATCATGCATCGCACCCTTCTTCTGACCGCAGGCATGGCTTGCTGCCTAGCCTTTTCAGCATCTGCTCAAGCCATAACCGATTTACCCTCCGGTCTGCCGGCGGCTCTGCGCAGCATGCTGCAAAACCACCCCGCTCTGGCTGGAAAGCAAGCCCAGGTTAGAGCCAAGGAATCCGCTGCCGATGGCGCGCGTGCCGCACGCTACCCCACGCTCAGTACCTCGATCGGCACCGGTCAGAGTTCAGGCTACAGCGGCGCTAGTACCGCCACGATTAACGCTAGACAGCCCCTGTGGGCATTCGGTCGTATCGACAACGCAATCGCCTATGCCGACCAGGATGTTCAGGTGCAGCAGGCCGAAGTCTGGTTCACCATGCGGCAGCTGCTGGAGGAAACCGCCGTTAGCTACTCCAACGTGCAAGGCGCGCGTGAGCGTCTTGCAGTTGCGGAGCAAAGCGTGCTTCGTCATCAGGAGTTGCAGCAGCAAATCCAGCGCCGTGCTACCGGTGGTCTGGCCTCTGCAGTGGATGTCAGCATGGCTCAGACCCGGCTGCTACAAGCCCGTGCCCAGCGCGAAACCGCTGGAGCCGATCTGCGCAATGCCGAGGCTGCGTTATTGGCTCTAACTCAATTGACGGTGGCCAGCGATCTGCCAGCGCCTTCCTTCATGCTTGATCTTCCTGGCGAACCAGTGATCAACGAGCAGGTATTGGGGCAAAGTGCACCTGTGCGCCTGCGCGAATCCATGGTGACTCTGGCCGAGGCCGATGTGCAGCGCGCACGTACCGCCAACATGCCCACGGTGCTTCTGGAGGCCGGGCGCAACCAGGTTGCAAGGCTGCCCAATCAAACCAGCAGTACGACGCTCAATATCGTCATGCAAGCCAGCTTGGAAGGTATGGGGTTGGCCAATCAGGCGCAACAGCGAGCTGCATTGGAACGCGTCGAAGCCGCACGCCAGGACTTGGCCCAGCAGCGCCACGAACAGCAGATCCAGCTGCTCCAGTTACTGGACCGTCGTGCCTCCGACCAGACCTTGCTGGCTGGTTATGCCGAATCGGTGATGACGCTGGAGAGCACCCTGGCATCGTTTCGCCGCCAATACGAATCCGGCTACAAAAGTTGGCTCGACGTGCTCAACGCCGTACGTGAGCTGGCAGATCAGCAAATGCAGCAAGCCCAGGTGCAAGCCAGCTGGCGCGTCAACAGCTTGCGCCTGTCTGCTCGCATGGGGCGGCTGGACCCCCCAGGTGCCATGCCTGCCATGTTCTCGCAACCTCGATAAGTTCCCATGAAACCCGTATCCCTGCCCGAACTGCAGGCCCTGCTGGGCAAATTGCGTATCAGTGCCAACGCCTCAGAACTGGCCCAGGCCTACGGCCACGCATCGAAAACCCGGACACAGGTACACCCACTGGAGCAACTCAGGCAGTTGCTGGTGGAGGCCGGCCTGAAGGATATCCAGGCAGCCATACTGCCTTGGCGCCGTCTGGATCCACGCCGGCTACCAGCATTGCTCTGGTTTAAAGAGGAATGGTGGCTTGCCGAGCGCACGGCTCCCGGACGGATCAGCCTGAGTCGTGAGGGCGCCGCACAGTGTGAGTGCACTGAAGATGCCTTGCATGAAGCCGAGGTGCTGTGGCTACGTGCCCCGGCTAGGCACAGTAGAGACGACGCAGAAGAAGACCCAAGCAACCCGGCACTGCATATGGTCTGGCACGAATTGCTGCGCAGCCGGGGCTGGATTCCACGTGTGGTGGTCGCCACTCTGCTGGTGAACCTGTTAGCGATCCCGACCTCTATCTTCGCCATGCAGGTCTATGACCGCGTCGTTCCCACAATGGCCTACGCGACCTTGGCCACCCTGACTGTCGGCATGTTGCTGATGATAGGTTTGGACTGGCTGCTCAAGACGTTGCGCGCCCATATCCTGGACAGTGTGAGCTGTGGCATGGATCAGCGCCTGTCCCAGCGGGTCTATGAACATCTGCTGCGCTTACAGCTTGATCAACAGCCGCGAAGCCTCGGCACACTTGCAGCGCAGGTCGGAGCGCTGGACTCGGTACGGCAGTTTTTCTCATCCAGCATCATCTTCGCGCTGGTAGATCTGCCATTTGCGCTGCTCTTCATCGGCCTCATCGCACTGATTGGCGGGCATATCGGCTGGGTCTATGCCGGTATATTGCCCGTGGCGCTGCTGATAGGTCTGTACACCCGGTTGCGCCTGCGTCGGCTGACCCGCCAGCAGATGATGCGCAGCAACGAGCGCCAGGGCCTGCTGGTGGATAGCATTCGGGGTGCGGAAAGCATACGTGCCAGTCATGCTGGCTGGCGCTTTGCCCAGGACTGGCAGAAGCTGAGCCAGTCGATTGCTGGCTATAGCATCCAGCACAAATCCCTGGCTCATTTCAGTGCCACCACTACAGCCAGTCTATCCACGCTGGCCTATGTTGCCGCTATCGTCGTTGGCGTCTGGCAGGTCGAAGCCGGACATCTGACTATGGGCGGCATGATCGCCTGCAGTATCCTAGGCGGGCGAGTCATCGCACCCATCGCCCAGGGGGTGCAATATCTGGTGCAATGGCAGCAGGTCAGCGAATCGCTGCAAATGGTGAATGGCCTGTTGAAACTCAACCCCGAGCGCCGCCCTCACCAGACCTTGCTTCTGCCCGAGCGCCAGCCCGAGAGATTGGCCGTCGAGCAACTGCGCTTTGCCTTTCCCAACTCCCCGCTTCAACTGCTGAATCTGCCACGTCTCGAATTCAAGTCCGGTGAGCGCGTGCTGCTGCTCGGCCCCGTGGGCGGTGGTAAATCCACTTTACTCAAGGTTTTGGCCGGCCTATATCGCCCCAGCGAAGGCCGCGTACGCTTGGGCGATGCTGACTTGTGGGAGATAGACCCTCAGCTCGTCAGCACCCAGGTCGGCTACCTGCCTCAGAACGTGCAATTGTTCAAGGGTACGCTGCGCAGCAATCTATCACTGTCTGGTGCCGTCAGTGATTCCGCCATGCTTGAAACTGTGCGCGCACTTGGCTTGGACCAGGTCGCGGCCGGTAGCCCGCAAGGCATGGATATGGAAATCAGCGAAGGCGGCGAAGGCTTGTCCGGCGGCCAACGGCAGCTCGTGGGCCTGGCTCGCGTGCTGATGGCTCGTCCCCGCATCTGGCTGCTCGATGAACCCACTGCCTCCCTGGACGGCGATGCCGAGGCTCGTGTCTGGCAGCAGTTGCAGCAGTTGCTGCGCCCAGAGGACATTCTTATTGTGTCCACACATCGGCCCATGGCCGCCATGGCGCTGGCCACCCGCGTCATCGTGCTGCAGCAGGGTCAAGTCAGTCGTGATGGTCGGCCTGACCAAGTCATGCCCGGCTTGATGGCTCGTGCTGGTGGTGCCCCGGTCACTATGCCCGACGCTGCAGCGCCTCAGCAGCCCTCAGCGATGCAGTTGCGGCAAGTACGTGTGCAGCCTCAGACTGCGGCGCATGCCACCCCCACCAGCACTCCGGCTGCAACGCTTGGCGGCATGGCGGCACAGACGAAGGAGTAATGCATGCCCATAGACCTGTTTGAAGAAGAGAGCGCTGACTCCGCCCGCGTGCAGCGCCTCAAAAACTACCACCAAAGCCGCGCAGCTGCCGGTCTGATCTGGGGCATTGCGCTTGCTTTGGTCGGCTTTGTGCTGTGGGCCATGTTTTTCCAGATCGACGAAGTTGCCAAGGCGCGCGGCGAGGTCATTGCCAGCAGCCGGGTGCAAATCATTCAGTCCGTGGATGGAGGCGTATTGTCCGAACTGAATGTTAGAGAAGGAGATCAGGTGCGTGCCGGCCAGCTTTTGGCTAGGCTGGACCCCACGCGGCTGGAAGCGGCCGCAGGCGAAGTCGATGCCCGCATTGCCGGCCTGCAAGCCAGAATCGCCAGACTGCGCGCAGAAGCCATGGGCCTGGCCGCACCACAATTCCCTGGCCAGGTCAGCGCTGGCCTGCGCGAGCAGGCCGCCATCGAGCGCGCCTTATTCGTGCAGCGTCGCCAAGGCCTGCAGGAAGATCTGCGCACCCTGCAAACCGCCGTGGACCTGGCTCGCAAGGAGCTGGTGCTGGTGGAAGGGCTGCAGCGCTCCGGTGACGTTAGTACTGCCGAAGCGCTACGCGCACAGCGCGGCGTAAACGATGCCGAGGCCAGACTTATTGGTCGGCGCAACAAATTTTTGGAGGATGCCCGCGCCGACCTGAGCAAGGCCGAGGACGAACTCAGCCAGGTCAGCCAGTTGAGAACCCGCCGCCGTCAGGAAGTGCATGACAGCATCTTCACCGCAGCCGGCTCCGGCATTGTCAAGAATGTGCGCGTCACCACACTGGGCGGCGTGTTGCGGGCGGGTGAGGAAATCATGCAGATCGTGCCCCAGGACGATGCACTCATTCTTGAAGCCAAGGTACTGCCCGCCGACATTGCGCGCGTGCGCGTAGGTCTACCAGCCACGGTGCGCCTGGATCCATTCGACTACACCATCTATGGTTCCGTGCAGGGCGAGGTGACCTATGTCAGTGCCGACACGCTCAAGGAAAATACGCCGCGCGGCGAAGAAATTTATTATCGCGTTCACGTGCGGCCTCAGATGCCCAAGCCGGGTCAGCCCGTGGTCAGCAGCACCGGACGCACGCTGGAAATTTTGCCCGGCATGACCGCGCAGTTGGACATACGCACCGGAGAGCGCACGCTGATGAACTATCTGCTCAAGCCGCTGAACAAGACGATCAGCGAGTCCTTCAAGGAGCGTTGAATTACAACACACACGGACGCGTTGCCTATATTCATAGCAACGCTTTTCCTTGTGCCAATCAAGGCAGTGCGCCAAGCTCTATCGCCGGCAGATCATGCGGGATGCAGAAAACATGGTGCGTACCCTCAAAAGCTAACGCAAAGTACAACAGGCCTCGATGACGCATCAACCTGCGGCGAGTGGCACTAGATGCCATGAACCCGTAGGACTGTACTATCAGGCAGGGGGGGTCTCCTGCCTTTTTCATTCCGGCGCACTTGAACTTCAGGCAAGGCTGTGCCTTCGTACCGGCCCTTTGGACTCTTGCAGTCTGGCAAGCTCAAACCCCAGTGGCCAAGAAGTGCAGATTGCTCCCCCAACTCTTTGGATCTTCTCCCAGTCAAGCTCATCGAAAGCTGACTTTGATACGCGCTATGCCGAACAGGGCAGAACATGAAGCGAGTCCCGCCGGTATTGAGGTATGTATAAAAATAGCGTCCAACGCTTTTCAACAAAGCGTTGGACGCTATTAAAGCGACGACGAAATGCCGTCACTCGAAGACCTAAAAATCACGTAGGCATGGGCGTCCAGAAGGCGAGATGGTTCTCGAAATCAAACCCTGAGCCAATCCCGACAGCCAGCTCCAGCGTACCGCTATCGTCCGGTTTGCTGTACATAGCATGCACACCCTGGGCATCCACCTCCACGCGCAGTTCTGCATCCGCGCCGCCCGAGTTGCCGTCGTAATAGTAGTGCGTGACTTCTCTGAAATAGTTGCCTTCGTCGGTTTGCTGCCAGTAAGCGTAGCTCTGATTCAGCTCCCCCATGTCCAACCCCATGCCCGTGTTGTTGTAGACAGTGCTGTCGTCCATGACAACTTCCAGGAAGTCATTGGCACCCAAACCATTCAAGTCAAGTTTGGGGCCGACGACGCTCATGAACTTCACTGTCCAAGCGTCGTTAGCCAGATCGATCGTATGACCAGTGCCATCTTGAAGTCCATTGATCACTGCATTGCCCGTTACTCCATGAAAACCCGGTGTACCTATAGCCGCCTCGGTGTATTCCCAGCCCATGGCACCTTTGGTCACCAAAGCCATGTCGCCCTGGCTGAACACTCCATTGCCGTCCTGGTCCACATACACCCCTTCGCTATACACCATCAACGTGCGGCTTAAGGGTTCGCCCGCAGTGACCGCAAAATTCAGTGCAGTGCCGCCGCTGATGCCCGCATAGCTGTTGCCCGCCACATCCTTGAGCGCGCCGCTGTCCACTTCAATGTGGTAGTTCCCGCCAGCTAAAAAATCGCTGCTCGGATTAACAGTCACCGTCGCACCGTTGATGTTGACTTGGCTGCTGTCGAGCACATCAATGGTCAACGATAGGTTCGGATTGTCATCATTGACGATGCGGATGAAGCCTGTGCCCGCCAGCACAGCTTCGGAGAAGCTCAGCACGATATCGGCACCCACCGCCACATTGCTGGCGTCATCGGCAGGGTTGGCAGTCACTAGCGTGGGCGTCGTGTCGTCCATATTATTAATGGCCAACGTCACCAACTGCTGACTGTGGTTGCCTGCCAAATCGGTAGCTACCACCGTGAAGCTGTAGCCGGCTTTGGCCTCGAAATCAGGATTACCTGTCAGCGTAACTTGGCCGGTCGCTGAATCGATGCTGAAGGCGGCTGCATCGCCATCTGCCTTCAAGCTGTAAGCCACCGCGTGACCATCAGTGGCTGCTGCGGTGTAGATCACCTGGCCCGCACCGCTGTTCTCGTTAATTGCGGCCGCAACGGTCTCGGAGCTGAAGACTGGATTGTGCGCATCAAGCGTGATATCCAGGCTGGCGACGCCTGAGGTGTGGCCGGCCGCATCGCGCTGGCGTACTTCCACGGTATACAAACCGTCCGCAGTGGGTGCTGTATAAGAGGAGCTCCATTCGCCAAATGCGCCGGAACCTTCCTTGACGCGGTACTCCATCACAAAGCCGGAGAGCTGCCCTGCGGCAGCCAAGGCTGCGCTGCTGGTAATGCCGTCGCTACCGTCAACGCCCGTGTCTTGAATCAGCGTGACTTGGGGCGTAGGAATATGCTGCACGACCACGCTATAGGGTGCAGAAGCGATAGAGGTATTGCCAGCGACATCTGTTTGACTCACGCTCAGCAGATATTCTCCCGGAGCCAGGGCTTCGGTCCAGGTGAAGGACCATTTACCGGTCGCATCGGCAGTTGCCTGGCCGATAGGTGTGTTGCTGCCTTGCAATGCAATGGTGATGAGCGCATTGGCCTCAGCACCCGAACCACTCAGTTTGAGATCCTGCGAAACATAGGTTGAGACCGAACTGGTCCCCTTGCCGGTGTTGATTTGATCATCTGCCAAACGCAGGGCAAAGGTCACATCATTGCGGAAATAGCGGATGGTTCCTCCTGAGTCACCAATCAGAAAATCGGCATCACCATCGCCATCTATATCCCCAGCTGCAGCAAAGGGAATGTTAAACGTCAAATTTTTGAACGGGTTGCCTGCGACCTCCTGGACAAACTGTCCCTGGCCATTGCCTTGGTACAACCAGATCTTCCCTTCTTTGCCATAGACAGCAAAGTCCAGCTTGCCGTCGCCATTGAAATCCCCCAGATATGGGATGTAGTAATGGGGAGATGAACTAGTACCTTCAAGGCTGTTGAAGGGATTGGACGCTCCGCTGATCTGCGTAAAAATGCCGCTGCCGTCGTTTCGCCAAAGCTGAATGGCGCCGCCACTTTGCCCGAACTGTCCCACGACCAGATCATCGTCACCATCTCCGTCGACATCTCCTGCCGCCAGAAATGAATAGGACTGGCGCACGATACTGGCAAAGGGATTGTTGTTACCCGTTTGCTCCGTGAACTGTGGCTGGCTGGCCGTTCCGGTGTTCTTGAAATACTTGACGGCCCCGCCACCGACTCCAACCAGCATGTCCAGCAAGCCATCGCCATTGACATCCAGCAGAGCTGGGAACGAATCATAGACAGGGGCAGGCAAGATCGCTCCCCCCATGGGATCGTTGGCACCGCTGGCCAGCACAAAGCTGCCATTCTCCTGCTGAAAATAGGTCCGAACCCGATTGGAACTGCCATCCATACCGACTACCAGGTCAAGCCGGCCATCGCCATTCAGGTCGCCCAGTGCAGGAAAAGCCCATTGCCCGGCAGATACGCCTGCAAATGGATTGGTCACCCCGGTCTGCTGGTTAAATTGTCCCTCTCCAACCAACTGCTTGGCAATGCTGTCCAGCGTCAAACTCAGCGCCGCACTGGCTGCACTGGTATGGCCGGCACCGTCGGTCAGTGTGGCCGTCAGGCTCTTGACGCCGTCTGCTCCAAGACTGCTGGTGGCTATTTCCACATAGCCTGCTGAAATATCGTCCGCCGTCAGGGTTGCGGTACCCACCTGATTCGATCCGCCCAAAAATACCTTAATTACATCGCCAGCGACTGCGGCCGTGGCGCCACTGCCCGCCAAAGACACCCGCAACGTGGGAACCGAAACATTGGTAATGCCATCACTATCGAAACGTCCGCTATCGCTGCTCGCAAGCAATTGAAGGCTCGGGGCTGCTGGAGCAGTGGTATCGAGGGCGAACTCCAAACGTCCGGATTCGGAAGCATTGCCAGCTGCATCAACCTGACGCACTTCTACCGTGTATAGACCATCAACCGTGGGCGCCACATAGTTCGCGGACCAGCCACCAAAATCTCCCGAGCCAGCTTTAATACGGTACTCAACAAGCGCTCCAGCTTCGGTACCACTGGTGCTGAGCGTCGCATTGCTGGTGACTCCGTCAGCACGTCCGGTATCGTTGACAAGGCTCAGCGCTGGGGCTGAAGGTGCTTCGGTATCGACTCGGTATGCCGATTCATCTTCCAACGGTGGATGATTCAATAGCGCATGGTTGCCAGCTGCGTCCTTGAGAACGCCACCATTGAGCTGCAATGCATCGGCAGGTATGGCTATGCCGTCTGCATCAACATCGCCGGCCTGTACGACATATTGGAAGACTAGGCTAGATGTTCCGCCGCCAGAGACATAGTCTGCATATACCGTGTTGCCTCCCAGATTGAGCGCAATGCGCGGAACGCCGTTGTTGGTTTCAACCAGCGTGTCTTCACTCATGGTCACAGTCACATTGACAATATCGCCAGCATTCAGTGTGTTGTTCTGACCACCAGTTGCACCAATGCTGACAGAGCTCACCGTCGGAGGTATTTCCTCCACATCACTGATCGCCAGCGTCACGTTTTGCTGGCGGTGGTTGCCCAGCGCATCGGTGGCCACCACCGTGAAGCTATAGCTGGACTGGCTCTCGTAGTCCGGGTTGGCAAGCAGCGTGACCTTGCCGGTTTGGGCATTGATGCTGAAAGCGGCGGCATCCTCGCCGCTGAGGCTGTAGAGGAACTCGCTGGCATCGGTCGCCACGGCCGTGTAGACCACCTGGCCGGCGCCGCTGTTCTCGGCAATCGCCTGGGCTGTGGCGCCCGAGCTGAACACCGGTGGGTTTTCATCCACATCGTTGACGGCCAGCGTCACGTTTTGCTGGCTGTGGTTGCCCAGCGCATCGGTGGCCACCACCGTGAAGCTATAGCTGGACTGGCTCTCGTAGTCCGGGTTGGCAAGCAGCGTGACCTTGCCGGTTTGGGCATTGATGCTGAAAGCGGCGGCATCCTCGCCACTGAGGCTGTAGAGGAACTCGCTGGCATCGGTCGCCACGGCCGTGTAGACCACCTGGCCGGCGCCGCTGTTCTCGGCAATCGCCTGGGCTGTGGCGCCCGAGCTGAACACCGGTGGGTTTTCATCCACATCGTTGACGGCCAGCGTCACGTTTTGCTGGCTGTGGTTGCCCAGCGCATCGGTGGCCACCACCGTGAAGCTATAGCTGGACTGGCTCTCGTAGTCCGGGTTGGCAAGCAGCGTGACCTTGCCGGTTTGGGCATTGATGCTGAAAGCGGCGGCATCCTCGCCACTGAGGCTGTAGAGGAACTCGCTGGCATCGGTCGCCACGGCTGTGTAGACCACCTGGCCGGCGCCGCTGTTCTCGGCAATCGCCTGGGCTGTGGCGCCCGAGCTGAACACCGGTGGGTTTTCATCCACATCGTTGACGGCCAGCGTCACGTTTTGCTGGCTGTGGTTGCCCAGCGCATCGGTGGCCACCACCGTGAAGCTATAGCTGGACTGGCTCTCGTAGTCCGGGTTGGCAAGCAGCGTGACCTTGCCGGTTTGGGCATTGATGCTGAAAGCGGCGGCATCCTCGCCACTGAGGCTGTAGAGGAACTCGCTGGCATCGGTCGCCACGGCTGTGTAGACCACCTGGCCGGCGCCGCTGTTCTCGGCAATCGCCTGGGCTGTGGTGCCCGAGCTGAACACCGGTGGGTTTTCATCCACATCGTTGACGGCCAGCGTCACGTTTTGCTGGCTGTGGTTGCCCAGCGCATCGGTGGCCACCACCGTGAAGCTATAGCTGGACTGGCTCTCGTAGTCCGGGTTGGCAAGCAGCGTGACCTTGCCGGTTTGGGCATTGATGCTGAAAGCGGCGGCATCCTCGCCGCTGAGGCTGTAGAGGAACTCGCTGGCATCGGTCGCCACGGCCGTGTAGACCACCTGGCCGGCGCCGCTGTTCTCGGCAATCGCCTGGGCTGTGGTGCCCGAGCTGAACACCGGTGGGTTTTCATCCACATCGTTGACGGCCAGCGTCACGTTTTGCTGGCTGTGGTTGCCCAGCGCATCGGTGGCCACCACCGTGAAGCTATAGCTGGACTGGCTCTCGTAGTCCGGGTTGGCAAGCAGCGTGACCTTGCCGGTTTGGGCATTGATGCTGAAAGCGGCGGCATCCTCGCCGCTGAGGCTGTAGAGGAACTCGCTGGCATCGGTCGCCACGGCCGTGTAGACCACCTGGCCGGCGCCGCTGTTCTCGGCAATCGCCTGGGCTGTGGCGCCCGAGCTGAACACCGGTGGGTTTTCATCCACATCGTTGACGGCCAGCGTCACGTTTTGCTGGCTGTGGTTGCCCAGCGCATCGGTGGCCACCACCGTGAAGCTATAGCTGGACTGGCTCTCGTAGTCCGGGTTGGCAAGCAGCGTGACCTTGCCGGTTTGGGCATTGATGCTGAAAGCGGCGGCATCCTCGCCGCTGAGGCTGTAGAGGAACTCGCTGGCATCGGTCGCCACGGCTGTGTAGACCACCTGGCCGGCGCCGCTGTTCTCGGCAATCGCCTGGGCTGTGGTGCCCGAGCTGAACACCGGTGGGTTTTCATCCACATCGTTGACGGCCAGCGTCACGTTTTGCTGGCTGTGGTTGCCCAGCGCATCGGTGGCCACCACCGTGAAGCTATAGCTGGACTGGCTCTCGTAGTCCGGGTTGGCAAGCAGCGTGACCTTGCCGGTTTGGGCATTGATGCTGAAAGCGGCGGCATCCTCGCCGCTGAGGCTGTAGAGGAACTCGCTGGCATCGGTCGCCACGGCCGTGTAGACCACCTGGCCGGCGCCGCTGTTCTCGGCAATCGCCTGGGCTGTGGCGCCCGAGCTGAACACCGGTGGGTTTTCATCCACATCGTTGACGGCCAGCGTCACGTTTTGCTGGCTGCTGTGACCTGCTGCATCGGTGGCCACCACCGTGAAGCTATAGCTGGACTGGCTCTCGTAGTTCGGGTTGGCAATCAGCGTGACCTTGCCGGTTTGGGCGTCGATGCTGAAAGCGGCGGCATCGCCGCCTTCGGCAAGGCTGTAGCGCACGCTGTTGGAATCCATGGCCACTGCTTGATAGATTACTTGACCTTCGCCAATGTTTTCTTCGATAGCGGCTGCGGTAGCGCTTGCACCGGAGCTGAACACAGGTGCAAAAGTATCGACGATGCCTCCCACGCCGCCGGTGGGATTATTCTGATCAGCACCTGGAATCTGACCCACTTTGGAACCTTCAATCAGCAAGTCCTGAGCCTCTTTGCTGATTACAGTCATGCCACCACTCACGGTGATGCCAGCGAGCACCTTGTCCAGAGTGTCCTGCACCTTGCCAGTACCGTTCTTGTCAGCTCCCGAGAAGGCCGACAACAGCGAGCCATATGTCTCTCCTGGGCTCAGGCCATCACCGGGGTTGTATTGACCTCCGTTGGTGGGAATGACGGGGGTGTGCAACATATCGTCCACGCCAAACACCTTGCTGATGGCACTGGCGGCCCGACTGACTTGCTCCGCTGTCAAAAGACTGGGATTTTCGGGCGTGCCGCCTGCGGCCTCCTGAGCCTTGTTATAGGCGATGGTGGTGAGCACGTTGACATTCAGGCTCAACGTGGAATTAGGCGTGGTGATGACGCCCATTGAATAGAGAGTAGTGTCCAGATCCTTTCCGATGCCCGTGGATTCGTCTAGGTAATCGGAGGCACTGCCGCCATTGACCAGCTTGACGATGACCGCGCCCTGATAGTCCTTGACATCCACGGTCACCATGCCGTCGGCGCCGAGCTTGCCCGTGCCCAGCAAGGTCTTGCCATCAGCCTGGTAGACGCTGACGCTCAGATCGTTGTCTTTAAGAGCGGGGCCACCCACAAAACTGAGCGTGACCAGGTTGTGCACGCTGGCGGTGGCAACGGCTGCCGAACCGCCGCCGCCACCGGCGAACAGCAGACCAGCGCTACCCGCTCCCACGCCCGCAAGCCAACCCACGCTGCTCGAATCCTGCGGAACATAGGTCACCAGATCACCTTTGAGCCCAGCCAATGGCTGCTCCAACCCAGGGTGGGTCGGCACCATGCTGGCCAGCGCTTCAGGGGCGCCATGGGCATACAGCACGGTACTGCCGTCGGCCAGTCCCGCACCGTCATTGGCTGAGGCGGTGAGCTGCCAGCCCTGAGGCGTATCGCCAGCAAGGGTGACAGCACAGTCGGCTCCGGGCTTGCATTCAGTGAAGTAATCCTGCAGCGTCAACCGCGTTCCGTCCGCATAATCTAGTTGCAGGTCTGTACCACTGCGCTGTGCCACTACGTCGCCAGCCAATTCATCGCCAGCATCGCCCTCACGGCGCTTGAGAACGCGGTAGCTCTCGCCAGACACCGCCTTGTGCGCTTGGGCCTGACCGGCCTGCAAGATAAGTTCACCTTTGCGGGTGCTGAGTTTGTATTGAGTCTTGGCGGTGGTTTTGTTCATGGAGAATCGGTTGGGCTGCGCTGCGAATTCCTTGGGCTTCACAGGCATCTCAAGGCTCGAGGGCATACCTCAAGCCTACGAACGCCTATCCCCATAGGTACATCTCACAATAGAGTAACAAAACATATAAAAATGAAACTGAGCATTTCTAAGCTTCGCCGCTTAGAGTTGCCTGTATGGAAACCTTCCCGATTGGAGGGGCTGTTACATAAATCAGTGCTAGGTCATCCTTTCCCAGACCACAGAAGTGGCTAGGCCGCTGCCACCGTTTGCGTACAGCTCAGTTCAGTGAGTCGGTCGAGAATGGAGGCTCGGATATCCAGCTCATGAACCTTCCGCTCGAACGTGCGTGACATATCGCTCTCTCGCCCAGTCATTTGATGCAGTGCATCTTGGTCTCCACCACGCTGCGCTGGTGACACTCACTCCAACTCTTCCTTAACAGGCGCAAAGCGCCTGCTGCAGCAATCGCCGCATTGTGGTGGGCTGATGGGTATGGCATTGAGCTCCAGCACTGGGGCATGTACCGGTTGTGTTTCATAAGCGCATTCACCAGTGACGGTCAGTTGTGGTTCAGTAACCGGCAGTTGTCCCAACAACTGAGGCGCCACCGTTGCATCGCTGATGTTGTTGGAGGTGACGCAGACGGCTCGCACCTGCAATTTCTGGGCATCAATACTTATGTGCAGCTTGCGTCGTTGACACCGATGTTCCGCGCCAACTTTTTTGCACGTCTATTCGCCTTCGTTCAGAAACTTGATGCCCGTGGAATCGAGCAGTAGGTCTAGTCCACCCGAACCGGGGCGATACGCCACTGGCACATCCAGGCTGCGTTGTCTGAGACATGGCAGACTGAAGTCCAGACAAGGCCATCGGCGATTGCAAAAGCCGGCGGTCTGTCTTAAGACCAGGCCAAACAGGTTCTTGATGGTCAGACAGAACTTGATAGTCGCATCAGAGAACTGCGGGCTACGCCCGCGTTTGCCGCTAACAGCGGCAAACCAGATATTCAGGCAGTCTTGCGCCTTGAGCGCAGCGTTGTACTGTTCCCGGTTGTTTGTGCGATAGCGGGGGCTTGGAATACCGGGGCTGACTCATCGCCCGAGGCTACCCGACGGTAGGGGCAATTTATGCAACCGCGCCTCCCAGGCTAAATAGTAAGACCCCTCATAGGGAACGACTGACTTTGTAAATTCAGCTACGCTTGCTTCACAAATCTTCGACAGACTTTGTCTCGTGAAGTGAGCCTGGAGAAATCAATTGCTTACAGCCCACAACCCGACGGACTTTATTTGCTTCAGTCAGTGCCACGAAAAAGCGCTCCATGGGAGCGTTTTTTTGTTATGGCATGGCCGGTGGATGGCTGGCTTCAGCGCTGGCTAGACTCCTGCCGCTTTGAAGACCCGGCGCAGTACCTGCATGGGCAGAAACTTCACGCGGCGGCGTTTGAGTTCATGTCGGTAGAGGCGCTCCCTCTCAATGAAGTTGATTTTTTCTTTCATTGGATGTGTCTGGATGGCTAACCCGACTAATCTAACAGCGTAGTGCGCATTTTCCGTAACACCCTGTCAGCGGGATTCGGCATCCACATCCCGGAGCTGACGCCTACATGGGCTGGCATGCATCCAGCCATCCTGGTTCGCCCATGAAAAACGCCCCTTTCGGGGCGTTGGTGCCAAGCGATTTTGCTTACATATTGTTGGGCAGCGCGGTCACGATCTGCGGGAAGAACCACAGTATCACGAGTGCCAGCACCATCAGCAGGAAGTACGGCGCGCAGACGCGGGCCAGATAGGTGATCTGCTTGCCCGTCATGCCCTGGAGCACAAACAGGTTGAAGCCTACCGGTGGCGTGATCTGGGCGGTCTCCACCGTGATCACGAGGAAGATGCCGAACCACAGGGGGTCGATTCCTGCGGCCTGGATGATGGGCAGAACCACGCTGGAGGTCAGCACAATGGTGGAGATGCCGTCCAGAAAGCAGCCTATGAGAATGTAGAACAGGCCCAGCACCACAATCAGCATGGCAGGCGACAGGTTCAGGCTGCCCACGTATTCGGCCAGCTGGCGTGGCAGGCCGATATAGCCCATGGACAAGGTCATGAAGGCTGCACCGGCGAGGATCAGCGCAATCATGCAGTACAGACGGGTGGCTCCGAACAGCGATTCCTTGAAGTTCTTCCAGGTCAAAGCTCCTTGCAGGGCCGACAGAATCAGCGCTCCCGTCACGCCGATGGCGGCCGCTTCGGTCGCGGTGGCAATGCCGCTGTAGATGCTGGCAATCACGCCCGAGATCAGCAGCACGACGGGGATCAGGTGCCGCGACTCGTAGACTTTTTGCCTGAAGCTCATGGAGCTGTCGGCCTTGGGCACCTTGTCCGGGTTCATCAAGGCCCAGGCCATGATCCAGCCGCTGAACATCAGTGCCAGCATGATGCCCGGCAGCACGCCAGCCATGAAGAGCTTTGAGATCGACAGCTCGGCCGACACGCCATAGACGATCAAGATGATGGAGGGCGGGATCAGCAGACCCAGTGTGGCGGGGCCGCCCAGTGAGCCGATCACCATGTTCTCGGGATAGCCGCGTTTGCGCAGCTCGGGCACATTCATCTTGCCCACGGTGGCGCAGGTGGCGGCCGAGGAGCCGGACACCGCGGCAAAAATCGTGCAGCCGATGACGTTGGTGTGCAGCAGGCGGCCCGGCAGCGCGTTGACCCAGGGTGCCAGACCGCGGAACATGCTCTCGGACAGATTGGTGCGGTAGAGAATCTCGCCCATCCAGACAAACAGCGGCAAAGCCGTCAAGGTCCAGCTGCTGGCAGAGCTCCAGATGGTCATGGCCATGGCATCGCCCGCTGCGCGCGCGGTGAAGAACTCCATGCCGAACCAGGCAACGCCTGCCAGAGTCAGTCCGACCCAGACACCGCCGCCAAGCAGGATCAGCAGCACCACGATCAGTGCAATGCTTGCGGTGATTTCATTCATGAGGGGTTCCCTCCTTCTCTACCGCCTTGCGTTTGCCCAGCAGCTCCAGCACCAGTTCGTCGCAGAACGCGATGCAGAAAACAATCGTGCCCAGAGCCATGAAAATCTGCGGAATCCACAGCGGTGTGGCGTCGATGCCCACGGAGATGTCTTCGATCTCCCAGGACTGCCAGACCAGGCGCGTGGAATAGAAAGCCAGAAAGGCCGAAAGAATGGTGGCGATGCCAAGGGCGGTCAGCTCCAGCGCCTTGTAGGCCTTGCCCTTGAGCGCGCCCAGCAGCAGGGTGACGCGGATATGTTCACCTTTCTTCAAGGTGCTGGCCAGGGCCATGAAGCCGGCCCCGGCCATGGCGTAGCCTGCGTAGGCATCGGTGCCGGGGGCGCTGAAACCAAAGAGTCGGCTGGTGATGGTCAGCAGCACCATCGCCAACACGCCGATCATGGCGATGCCGGCAAGCCAGGCACTGCCGTCATAGAGGCCGTTGAGTAACTTGCGCATACTTGTCTTCCTGAGCGGATGAGGTCATCGGCCGCGCGGCCCCGAATACCAGGGCCGGGCGGCCAGATGCAATCTGCGCCTTACTTGCCAGCCTTGTAGCCGTCGAGAATGGCCTGGCCGTCAGCACCGGCCTTGTCCGTCCATTCCTTGATCACGGTCGCGCCGATCTTGCCCAGGTCTGCCTTGAGCTGGGCGGAGGGCTGCTCGACCTGCATGCCGCCTTGCTTGAGGGCTGCTATCGAGCGCGCATCCACTTCCCTGGACTCTTTCCAACCGCGCTGCTCGGCGGCGGCAGCGGCCTTGAGCACGGCCTCCTGTGTGCTCTTGTCCAGTGCGCCAAAGGCCTTCTTGCTCACGGTCACGGCATTCTTGGGAATCCAGGCCTGCACGTTGTAGTAGTACTTCAGGCTTTCAAACAGCTTGTTGTCGGCACCGGTTGCGCTGGAGGTGATCAGGCCATCCACCACGCCGGTAGCCAGAGCCTGGGACAGCTCGGCCTCCTGCACGGTCACGGGCTGGGCGCCGATCAGCTCGCCAATGCGGGCAGTGGTCGGGGAGTAGACGCGCCACTTCATGCCCTTGAGATCGGCCGCAGAGTTGACGGGCTTTTTGGTGTAGATCCCCTGGGGAGGCCAGGCCACGGAATACAGCAGTACCTGCCCCTGCTTGTCCAGCAGCTTTTGCAGCGCGGGTTTCTGAGCCTGATAGAGCTTGTAGGCGTCGTCATAGTTGCTCACCAGGAACGGCAGTCCGTCGACACCGAAGATCTGCGACTCATTCTGAAAGCTCACCAGAAAGAATTCGCCCATCTGTGCATTGCCGGTTTGCACGGCACGCTTGATTTCGGGCATCTTGAACAGCGATGCACCAAAGTGCGGCGTGATCTTGAGCTTGCCGCCCGTGGCGGCATCCACATCCTTCACGAACAGTTCGTTGTTCTTGGAGTGAAAGTTTCCAGGCCCGTATGCGGTGGCGAAATCCCACTTGGTTTGTGCCATGGCATGACCGGCAATGCCGATGCCGGCGAGCAAGGTTGCGGTGGCGCAGAAGATGCGACGCTTCATGAGAACTCCTCAGATAAGAGATGCGGACAAATGAACTCAGGCAAGAGTTGTGCCAAAAGTAGCATTTGTCTCAACAAACATCCATGAGGGATTTCAACGAGTTTCAAAGAAACGTAGGGTGTTTTATTGCTTTGTTTCTATTGAAAATGTCATTTTGTTGAACAAGATCCCTCAAGGTGCCTTGATCCCCGCCTCTGCCAGACGTCGGGCATAGGCGGCCAGAATGATGCGTTCCGAATGCACCAGGTAGGCACTGAGCTCCTGTGCCGCCTCCGCAGGCCTGCCGGCTTCGAAGATCTGCAGAATCTTCAGATTCATGCCCACATAGGGGGCATGCAGAAAATGCGGGTCGCGCAGCAGGCCGAAAGCCAGGCGCAACTCCGCCAGCAGATGCGAGAACATCTCGTTGAGGCGTTCGCTGTCTGCCAGGGCCACGATGGCTTTGTGAAACGCCATATTGGCGGTACCCACCTCGGACCAGTCCTCGGCCTCGCTGTGCCGCTGGCCGCTTTCCACGGCCTCGCGCATCCGCGTCAGTGCAGGGTGCATGGGGTAAGCCTGTGCCAGGGCCTGGCACTCGATCATGCGTCGCACGCGATAGATATCGATGATGGACGCCATGCTGGGCACGGCCACCGATACGCCCTTGTTGGGCTCGTGTACCAGCAGACCTTCCTTGGTCAGCATGCGAAACACCTCGCGCAAGGTGTTGCGCGAAATATCCAGCGCTTCGCTGAGTGCTGCTTCTGACAGTCGCTGGCCCGGGCTCAGCACGCCCTTGACCAGCTGGCTGCGTATTTCTTCGGCGATGCGTTCGGTCAGGTTCTGGACCTCTGCGACGACTTTCATGGCATTCCCTTTTGGCTGTCGCCAGAGTGTAGCCATCGTTCTGTTGACCCAGAGAAGTTCAAAAGAGTGGTGAGACCTAGGGTTTGCTCTATTACAAAGTCTGTTTGTTCTGCAAACAATTTCATTTGTGGAATCAATCTAAATAGATTGTTCAACAATTTGAGGAATGAAGCAGATCTGAAACAGAGCTGATCAACCTTCTTCGAAAGAGCTGGGCGGGGGTGCCGATAGCGTTCCCGTCTTTGGTAGAGCCCGCCGCACAGCGGATCAGGGCGTGATTTCCGGAGGCTTCCATGCCTGTAGACGTAAACCTGTGGCCGCTGATCGGCGTGCTCATCATCATTGCCGGCTTCGCGCTGCGCTTTAACCCCATGCTGGTGGTCATCGTGACCGCCATCGGCACGGCCTTTGCGGCGGGCTTTCCGCTGGACAAGGTTCTGGCCGCCATCGGGACCGGCTTCATCAAGACCCGCAATCTGCCGCTCATCATCTTGCTGCCGCTGGCCGTGATCGGCCTGCTGGAGCGTCATGGCCTGCGTCAGCATGCGCAGAACTGGATCAGCTCCATCAAGTCGGCCACCGCCGGTCGCCTGCTGATCGTCTACCTGGCAGCGCGCCAGCTCACGGCAGCCATCGGGCTGACCAGCCTCGGCGGGCATCCCCAGATGGTGCGTCCGCTGCTGGCCCCCATGGCCGAAGGCGCGACCGAAAACCGCTACGGCAAGCTGTCGGGCAAGGTGCGCGAGAAGCTGCGTGCCATGTCGGCTGCCACGGACAACGTGGGCTTGTTCTTTGGTGAAGACATCTTCGTGGCCTTCGGTGCGATCGTGCTGATGACCACCTTCCTGAAGGAGGCGGGCATTGAGGTCGAGCCGATTCATGTCGCGCTGTGGGGCATTCCCACGGCCCTCTCGGCCTTTGTCATCCATGCCTTGCGCCTGCACCGCCTGGACAAGCAACTGGCGCGTGACATTGCTGCGGAAAAGAAAGCTGCTCAGGGAGAACAGGCATGACCATCACCATTCAATACCTGTACTACCTCGTCGGCCTGGTGCTGGCGGTGACGGCCTTGATGACGCTGCGCGACGGCAGCAACCCGCGCCGTTTCTCGGCGGGCCTGTTCTGGGCGCTGTACGCGCTGGTGTTCCTCGTCGGTGATCTGCTGCCGCCCGTATGGGTGGGGGCGGTCGCGGTCGTCATGGCCCTGATTGCCGGCTTCGGCGGCGTGATGGGCGGCAAGCATCAGCCGCGCACCGATGCGCAGTACCTGGAAAGCGCCAAGCGCCTGGGCAACAAGCTGTTCGTGCCGGCGCTGGCCATCCCGCTGATCACCATGGTGGGCACGCTGTCGGCCAAGCATCTGGTCTTTGGCGGCACTCCCCTGATCGACCCCAAGAACAGCACGCTGGTCAGTCTGGGCATCGGCTGCGTGATTGCGCTGGTGCTGGCCTGCAAGATGACACGCGAGACCCCCGTGCAGGGCCTGCGCGAGTCGCACCGCCTGATCGACGCACTGGGCTGGGCCCTGGTGCTGCCGCAGATGCTGGGCATGCTGGGTCTGGTGTTCTCGGATGCCGGCGTGGGCAAGGCCGTGGCCTATGTGACCACCACCTACATCAACATGGATGTGCGCTTTGTGGCCGTGGCCGTGTATGTGATCGGCATGGCGCTGTTCACCGTCATCATGGGCAATGGTTTTGCGGCATTTCCGGTGATGACGGGCGGCGTGGGCGTGCCCGTGCTGGTTGGCGTCTACCATGGTGACCCGGCCGTGATGGCGGCAGTCGGCATGCTGTCGGGCTACTGCGGCACCTTGCTCACGCCCATGGCGGCCAACTTCAACCTGGTGCCCGCAGCACTGCTGGAAATTGACAAAAATGCCGTCATCCGTGCGCAGGTTCCCACGGCCATCACGCTGCTGATCGTGAATGTGTTCCTGCTCAACTTCCTGATGTTCCGATAAGAGAGAGTTGCCATGACCGAGGCTGCCCACCGAATCCTGCTGACCGGCTTTGAGCCCTTCGATAAAGATAGCGTCAACCCCTCGTGGGAAGTGGCGCGCGCGCTGGACGGCGAGCTGATCGCGGATGGCGTGGTGCATGCTGTGCAACTGCCCTGTGTGTTCGGCGCGGCCATGGAGGCGCTGGACGAGGCGCTGGCGCGGCTGCAGCCCTCGCTCATCATCAGCCTGGGGCTGGCCGGTGGGCGATCGGAAATCACGCCCGAGCGCGTGGCCATCAATATCGACGATGCCCGCATTCCGGACAACGCGGGCCATCAGCCCGTCGATCAGAGCGTGGTGCGCGATGCGCCTGCGGCCTATTTCTCGACCCTGCCCATCAAGGCCATGGTGCGCCATCTGCGGGACGCGGGCATCCCGGCTTCGGTATCGAACACGGCGGGCACTTTTGTCTGCAACCATGTGTTCTATGCCCTGATGCACAGGCTGTCGCGCCGTGCGGGCCCCGGCGTGCGCGGGGGCTTTATTCACATACCCGCGCTGCCGCAGCAGGCCGCGCGCCAGCCCGGCATGGCCAGCATGGCGCTGGACACACAGATTCAGGGCATCCGCGCTGCCATTCATACGGCCATGACGGTGCAGCAGGATTTGCTGGAACACGCAGGTCAGCTGCATTGATGCTGACCGGGAGACGAATGATGAAAATGGATTTGAACAGCGATCTGGGCGAGAGCTTCGGCGCCTGGCGCATGGGCGACGATGCGGCCATGCTGGACATCGTCAGCAGCGCCAATGTGGCTTGCGGCTTTCATGCCGGCGACGCGGCCGGGATACTGGCCACGCTCAAGGCGGCCAAGGCGCGCGGCGTGGTCGTCGGCGCACATGTGGCCTACCGCGATCTGTCGGGTTTCGGGCGTCGCAACATGGATGTGGCCAGCGGCGATCTGGTGGCCGATGTGATCTACCAGATCGGCGCTCTGCAGGGCCTTGCGCAGGCGGCCGGCACCAGCGTCCAGTACGTCAAGCCGCACGGCGCGCTCTACAACACCATTGCCCAGGACAGACGTCAGGCCATGGATGTGATCAATGCCATCAAGGCCATCGATCCCAGGCTGGTGCTGATGGCGCTGGCAGGTGCGCCCCTGATCGAGTGGGCCCGCGATGCGGGCCTGAACGTGGTGGCCGAGGCCTTTGCCGATCGCGGCTATACGCCGGGCGGCGCCCTGGTCTCGCGCCGCGAGCCCGGTGCCGTGCTGCACGATGAAAACCTGATTGCCCAGCGCATGCTGACCCTGGTGCGTGAGGGCGTGATCGAGGCCGTGGACGGCACTCTGGTGCGTGTGCAGGCCGACTCCATCTGCGTGCATGGCGACAGCCCCGGTGCCGTGGCCATTGCGCGCAACATCCGCCAGCGCTTCGAGCAGGAGGGCGTGCAGATCACCTCTTTTGTGGACACCGCGCCATGAGTGCCATGCGCTTTTTGCCCGTCAACCGCCACGCCATCCTGGTGGAGCTGGCCGACCTGCAGCAGACGCTGGTGCTGCTGGGCGCCTTGCAGGCCAGTCCCATAGAAGGCGTGCAGGAGCTGGTGCCTGCCGCGCGCACCATTCTGGTTCAGTTCGCGCCCCATATCATCGGCGCGGCGCAACTGGTGCGGCGCATTGCTGCCTGCGATCTGAGCGGCAGCGTGCAGCGCTCGGACGTGCTGGTGCAGATTCCCGTGCGCTATGACGGCGAGGATCTGGCTGAAGTCGCCCAGATACTGGGCATCACCGCCGAAGAGGTGGTGCGCCGCCACACGGGCAGCGAATGGTCGGTGGCCTTTACCGGCTTTGCGCCGGGCTTTGCCTATCTGAGCGGCGGCGACCCCGTCTTCAATGTGCCGCGCCGGGCCACGCCACGCACCAAGGTGCCTGCGGGTGCCGTGGCGCTGGCCGGCAGCTTCAGCGCGGTGTATCCACAGGCCAGCCCCGGCGGCTGGCAGATCATCGGAGTGACCGATGCCGCGATGTGGGATCTGGCGCGTGATCTGCCGGCCTTGCTGCAGCCCGGCTATCGCGTTCAGTTTGTCGATATTGCTATGCAAAAGGAAGCTGCTAGCGCTCTACATAATTCGATTTCAGATAGAAAAGTATCTGAAATCAATAAGGAACATGCGCAAGCAGCTACGAATTTTGAGGCGAATGCCGGTGCCTTGCGTGTGCGCGCCACAGGCCTGCTCACGCTGTTCCAGGACCGGGGTCGCCATGGCCAGGCCGGCCAGGGCGTGTCGGCCTCAGGTGCCATGGATCAGGCGGCGTTCAAGGCGGCCAACCGGCTGGTCGGCAATGCCAGCCATTTGCCGGTGCTGGAGACGGTAGGCGGCGGCCTGTCGCTGCAAAGCGTGGGCGAGAACGTGGTGGCCGTGACCGGCGCGGACGCACCTCTTGGCATCACCACGGCCGACGGACGCCGCTGGTCTGCGCCACGCTGCGCCGCAGTTGCGCTGGCCGATGGCGACACGCTGAGCCTTGCCCAACCCGTGGCCGGTGCCCGCTGCTATGTGGCGGTGCGCGGTGGCTACGAAGTGGCACCCGTGCTGGGCAGTGCTTCGACGGACACCCTGGCCCATGTCGGCCCGCCCGCCCTGCACAGCGGCCAGTTGCTGGCGGTGCTGCCGGCCCCCCATGCCGTGGTGGCCGAGTTTGCCCTGCCGGAGCAGGACTTGCCGGCCCCGGACGGCGAGGTGGTGCTGGATGTGGAGCTGGGCCCGCGCACCGACTGGTTCACGCCCGAGGCGGTAGCCTTGCTGGCTGCCCAGCGCTGGCAGGTCACGCCCCAGTCCAATCGCGTGGGCTTGCGCCTTGCCGGCGAGCAGGCGCTGACGCGCGCCGTGACCAGCGAGCTGCCCAGCGAAGGCACGCCACTGGGGGCCATCCAGGTTCCCGCCAGCGGCCAGCCCGTGCTGTTTCTGGCCGACCACCCCCTGACCGGCGGCTATCCCGTCATCGGCTGCGTGGCCCCCCATCATCTGGACCTTGCGGGGCAGATCCCCGTAGGTGCCTGGATTCGTTTTAACCCCATCCGCGCCTTTGCAGAGCTGGTGCCTGCAAGCGCGCAATGAGGAGTGAGTTGATGAAAAAAGTTCTGATTGCCAACCGTGGTGAGATCGCTGTGCGCATTGCACGCGCCTGTGCCGACTATGGCGTGAAATCCGTCGCCGTCTATGCCGATGCCGATATCGATGCCCTGCATGTGCGCCGTGCCGACGAGGCCTACGGCCTCGATGGCGACAAGAGCGCGGACACCTATCTGAACATCGCCAAGCTGATTGCGATCGCCAGGCGTTCGGGTGCCGACGCCGTTCATCCCGGCTATGGCTTTCTGTCCGAGAGCGAAGCCTTTGCGCAGGCCGTGCTGGATGCCGGTCTGATCTGGATCGGCCCGCGCCCCGACACCATTGCCAAGCTGGGCGACAAGGTCGAGGCGCGCAAGATTGCGCTGCAGGTCGGAGCGCCGCTGGTGGCCGGCACGCCCGATCCCGTCAAGGATGCCGACGAAGTGCTGGCCTTTGCCCAGCAGCATGGTCTGCCCATCATCATCAAGGCTGCCTTTGGTGGCGGTGGCCGTGGCATGAAGATCGCCTGGCGCATGGACGAAGTGGCCGAGCTGTATGCCTCTGCCGTGCGCGAGGCGGTGACGGCTTTCGGCCGCGGCGAATGCTTTGTGGAGCAGTTCCTCGACAAGCCGCGCCATATCGAGGCGCAGGTGATTGCCGACACGCATGGCAATGTGGTGGTGCTGGGCACGCGCGATTGCTCGCTGCAGCGCCGCAACCAGAAGCTGGTGGAAGAAGCGCCGGCCCCCTTCATCACCGAGGCCCAGCGCGAACGCATTCACAGCGCGGCGAAGGCTATCTGCGCGCAAGCCGGCTATGTCAGCGCCGGCACCGTGGAGTTTCTGCTCAGCGAGAACGCTAAGGGAGAGGGCGCCATCTCCTTCCTTGAGGTCAATACCCGCTTGCAGGTCGAGCACACTGTGACCGAGGAAACCACGGGCATCGATCTGGTGCAGGAGCAGCTGCGTGTGGCCGACGGCCTGCCGCTGTCTTTCACGCAGACACCGGCGCCGCGTGCCCATTCCATCGAGTTCCGTATCAATGCCGAAGATGTGGGGCGCGGCTTTCTGCCCACACCGGGTCTGATCACGCGCTTTGCGCCTCCTTCGGGGCCGGGTGTGCGACTCGATTCGGGCGTCGAAACCGGCTCGGTGATTCCCGGCTCCTTCGACTCCATGATGGCCAAGCTCATCGTCACGGGGGCCACGCGTGAGCAGGCCCTGGCCCGTGCGCGCCGCGCACTGGCCGAGTTCCGCATCGAGGGCGTGGCCTCGGTGCTGCCCTTTCACAAGGCCGTTCTGAATCAGGCCGACTTTGTGGGAACGAATGGCTTCAATGTCCACACCCGCTGGATCGAAACCGAGTTTGCCGAGCCACTGGCCGCAGCCGCCCGCGCCGAACCTGTGGCCGACACCAGCCTGCTGCGCACCGCCATCGAGATCGACGGCCGCCGCGTGCAGCTGGGCCTGCCCGCCATGCTGCTGCAAGGTCTGTCTGCGCCGACGACGGGCGTGGCTCAGGCCGCCGCGCAGCAAAGCGTGGACCCTGATGCGGTTATCTCGCCCATTGCCGGCAATCTGCATGCCTGGAAGGTCGCCGATGGCGACGAGGTCAAGGAAGGCGATGTGATCGCCGTGATGGAAGCCATGAAAATGGAGATGCAGGTCTCGGCCCACAAGAGCGGCCGCGTCACCTTGGCCGCCCAGGCAGGCACTGCGCAGACCCTGAGCGCCGTGATCGCGCATATCCGATAAGCTTGGCCAGCCCCGCTTGAAGCGCGACCCCTGGGTCGCGCTTTGTTTTTCTAGCTTTGCTTCACACAGCTCATGGCCATGGCCACCAGTGCATCGAGAAACTCGGGTGAGCGGGCCTGCTGCGGCACATCGTGCACGGCGCTGTGGATGATCTCGCGCAGGCCCTGGCCCAGCAGATAGGCAGCCAGTGGCAGGTTGTCGGTCTGCACCTGCGCGCCATGCATCTGCAGCAGCGGCAGCCAGGTGGTGTTGATGAATTCTTCCCGGCTGGCCTGTGGTGCATGCCACAGCCCCAGATGCAAGGCCGAGCGATAGCGCGTGTGGAAAGCATGGCTGAGCTGATGCAGGCGCTGCTCGACCCGGATCATGTTCGCAAAGATCTGGCGCAATATGGCTTCGAGCGACAGGCCCTGCAACTGCTCGCGCATCTGGAAAAGCTGCTCGGACTCCTGATCGAGCAGGCGTTCATACACCGCCGCAATCATGGACTCCTTGTTGGGAAAGTATTGGTAGATGGAGCCCACGGCAGCACCCGAAACTTCTGCAATGCGATTGACCGTGAGAGCGTCCTCGCCCTCTTTTTCGAGAAGGCGCAAACAGGCTTCGGCAATGGCATCGACCAGCGCTCTGGAGCGTGCCTGCACAGGCTGCTTGCGCGGTTGCGGCAACTGGTCCTTGGGGCGTGGGGTGGTGGGCGCGTCCATGAAATGCAAGTCCTGTCTTCGGTTGATCGGTGGGTGCTGATTTTTTCTTTTTCCATCAATGACTTGCAGCGTCTTTGAGGGAGTCGGAATGCGAGTGGAAAAACGCACTCCCTCTGCCTAGACTTTGTATCAGGCTGCTCGCCATCCTAGCGCCAAGGAGCGGCCCGACAGAGCCTGAGGCAGACGCTGTGCAGGAGAAAGAAGCACGGCACTCGGGCAAGACATTGCATAGAGGAGAAAGCCCATGTCATCCCCCATCTCGGTTCAGATTCTCGGCCCGCGCATCGGTGCCGAAGTGCTGAAACTGGACCTGGCAGACCCGTTGTCTGCGCCAACCCTGCAGGCGCTGGAAGCCGCCTTGCTCAGGCACGAAGCACTGGTGCTGCATGTGCCCGATATGACGCCCGACCAGCATCTGGCGATTGCCCGGCATTTTGGCGAGGCCGAAGTCCATACCTTCTATCCCAATCTGGGGCAGGGCTATGAGCAAATCACAGTCATCGACTCCAAGCTCGGCGACCGCGCCGATATGTGGCACCACGACGAGAGCTTTCTGCCCAGTCCGCCCATCGTCACCATGACCCATGCGCGCATCCTGCCGCCCACGGGGGGCGATACCTGCTGGATCAGCATGACCAGTGCCTACGATGCGCTGTCGCCGCAGATGAAGCAGTACCTCGACGGCCTGAGTGCCTGGCATGACATGAACAGGCCCATGACGGCGGCGCTGCAGCATGGCATCTGCACGCACGAGCGCTATGTGGAAGTGGTCGCGCAGAACCGTCGCCAGCTGCACCCCATGGTGCGCGTGCATCCGCTCACGGGGCGCAAGGCGCTGTACGTCAGCCCCACCTATGTCACGCATATAGACGGCCTGCCGCAGGCCGAAAGCCATGCCATCCTGGCCTATCTGCACGCGCACTGCATGCAGGTGGAGTTCCTGTTCAAGCACCGCTGGGCGCTGGGCGATATGGTGATCTGGGACAACCGCAGCGTGGTGCACAACGCCATCATGGACTACGCCCCGCACCAGCGCCGCATGCATCGTGCATCGGTGTTTGCTCGCCAGGGCGCTGTCGCCCGGATGCACCACGAACAGGAGGCAGCATGCGCCACGACGGAATAAACCAGGAGCTGCTGTCCAGATACGCGCCGCGCCCGGGTCGCAAGCCGCTGCTGCCGGCGCTCAGTGATCGCCAGCAGCTTGCGCTGTTGTGCCGCGTGCTCTCACGCGAAGGCTATAACGACCATATCGCGGGCCACATCACCCTGCGCCTGGACGACGGCAGCTATCTTGCCAATCCCTGGGAGCTGACCTGGAGCGAGCTGACGGCCTCGGACATCCTGCGACTGGATGCACAAGGCCAGGTGATCGAGGGCGACTGGAACATCACTCCGGCCATCCGGCTGCACATGGACGTGCATGAAAAGCGCCACGATGTGCGCGTGGTCATCCACAACCATCCCGAATGGAGCTCGGTCTGGTCGGCCACGGGCAAGGTGCCGCCGGTCTATGACCAGACCTCGGCCCTGGTCGATACCGACCCCGTGGTCTATGACGAATACCGGGGCACGGTAGAGCAGCGCGAGCTGGGCAATGCCGTGGCCAGCGCATTGGGCCAGAGCAAATGGGCGCTGCTGGCCAATCATGGTGCGCTGGTGGTGGGCGAGAGCATTCGGCAGGCGCATCTGCGTGCCATCACGCTGGAGTGGCGCTGCCGCCTGGCCTGGCGGGTGCAGGCGCTCGGTGGCGGCACCCCCTTGAGCGATGCCGTGATCCAGGCGACCGGAGCGCGCACCGACCTCAACGGCTTTCCCTTTCTCTGGGAGGCCATGTGCCGCGAGGAAATCCGCCGCGATCCCTGCGTGCTGGACTAAGCCCAGCCTGGCTCTGCGCGCTCTGCGGGCAGCAAGCCAGGACTGCATCTGTCGATCTGCCGAAAGCCCTCCCATGTCCATCCATGAATCACCGCACCCGCAGCGTCCCCGGCTGCTGCTTCACACGGCGCTGGCGCCAGCCATGCACGAGAGACTGCAGCTGCAGTTCGAGCTGCTTGAGGCGGCCGGGATCGGCAGCGCCCGCCGCAGCGAGCTGTGCCCTCAGGTGCGAGCCATGCTGTGCAATGCCCAGTCCATCGTCAGCCGCGAACAGATGCGGCAGTGGCCGGCGCTGGAGCTGATCGTCGTCATCGGCGTGGGCCGGGACGGCATCGATCTCGACGCAGCCGCAGAACTGGGCATCAAGGTGAGCAAGGCGCCCGATGTCTGTGCCCAGGACATTGCCGATCACACGCTGGCCCTGCTGCTGGCTGCCACGCGGCAAATCGTGCAGGCCCATGAGTTTGTGCGGCAGGGGCGCTGGCTGCAAGGGCGGTATCCGCCCACCCTGCGCTTTTCGGGGCAACGCATGGGCATCGTCGGCCTGGGGCGCATCGGCCGTGCCGTGGCCAGGCGCTCGCAGGCCTTTGATATGTCGATTGCCTATACGGGACGCGCTCCCAAGGGCGATGTGCCGTACCGCTGGTGTGGCAGCGTGCTGGAGCTGGCCGCCGAGGTGGATTTTCTCGTGGTCTGCGCCAGCGGCGGTCCTGCAACCCGGGGCCTGATCGATGCCGAAGTGCTGCAGGCCCTGGGCCCGCAGGGCGTGCTGGTGAACGTGGGGCGCGGCTCCGTCGTCGATGAAGCGGCATTGCAGCAAGCGTTGCAGGAACGCACGATTGCGGCTGCGGCACTCGATGTGTTTGTGCATGAGCCGCAAGTCTCAGATGCCTTGATCGAGCTGCACAACACGGTGCTGACGCCGCATATGGCCAGTTCCACCCTGCAAGGCCTGCAGGACATGTTTGTGCAGGCCGAGGCGTACCTGCTGGAGCATTTCGGATTGGCACCGCACACAGGCTGAAACACCGCATGTTTGCACCCTTGCAGCAGAGGTTTTTGCCGGGCGCTTGACATTTACATGATGTCAATCTCTACAGTGGCCTTCAACGTGAATGGAGAACGCGATGAATGCACTGACCAAAAGCGGAGCCTTTGAGCTGTCTGTGGAGGGAATGACCTGCGCTTCCTGCGTGGGCCGCGTGGAGCGCGCGCTCAAGAAAGTGCCCGGCGTGCAGGAGGCCGTGGTCAATCTGGCCACGGAAAAAGCCAGCCTCACCGTGGCCGATCCGGCGCAGGCTGCAGCCATCTTGCCGCAGGCCGTAGCGGCGATTGAAAAAGCGGGCTACGCGGTGCCCGCGCAAAGCGTGGATCTGCAGGTGGGCGGCATGACCTGTGCGTCCTGCGTGGGCCGTGTGGAGCGTGCGCTCAAGAAAGTGCCTGGTGTCCAGAGTGCAGTGGTGAATCTGGCGACCGAGCGTGCCAGCGTGCAACTGCAGGGCAGCGTGGATGTGAGCCGCTTGATTGCAGCGATCGAAAAGGCCGGCTATGAAGCGCACGCCGTGCTGCACAACGCCGGCGCGACTGGCGAGGATGCCACAGCCCAGCGCCAGGCGCAGGAGCGCGAATCGCTCAAGCGTTCGCTGATCTTTGCGACCGTGTTCGCACTGCCCGTGTTTGTGCTGGAGATGGGCGCTCACATGGTGCCCGCGTTTCATCACTGGATTGCGGGCACCATCGGCACGCAGAACAGCTGGTACATCCAGTTCGCGCTGACGGCCGTGGTGCTGTTCGGGCCGGGTCGGCGCTTTTTCGAGAAGGGCGTGCCCGCGCTGCTGCGCGCAGCGCCCGACATGAATTCGCTGGTCGCAGTGGGCACCTCGGCGGCATTCGCCTATTCGGTGGTGGCGACCTTTGTGCCGCAATGGCTGCCCGCAGGCACCGTGAATGTGTACTTCGAAGCCGCGGCCGTCATCGTCGCGCTGATCCTGCTGGGCCGCTTTCTGGAGGCGCGTGCCAAGGGCAATACCTCGGAGGCCATTCGCCGCCTGGTGCAGCTGCAGGCCAAGACTGCGCGCGTGCGCAAGGGCGGCGTGGTGCAGGAAATCGACATTGCCCAGGTGCGCGGCGGCGATGTGATCGAAGTGCGCCCTGGCGAGCGCATTCCCGTCGATGGCCTGGTCATCGAAGGCCACAGCTTTGTCGACGAATCCATGATCAGCGGCGAACCCGTGCCGGTCGAGAAGGCTGCAGGGGCCGAAGTGGTGGGGGGTACGGTCAATCAGAATGGCGCGCTGGCTTTCAGCGCAACAAAGGTAGGGGCAGACACGCTGCTGGCGCAGATCATCCGCATGGTGGAGCAGGCCCAGGGCAGCAAGCTGCCGATCCAGGCGCTGGTGGACAAGATCACCATGTGGTTTGTGCCGGCCGTCATGGCTGCGGCCCTGCTGACCTTTGTGGTCTGGCTGATCTGGGGCCCCGATCCCGCGCTGAGCTTTGCCCTGGTCAATGCGGTGGCCGTGCTCATCATTGCCTGCCCTTGCGCCATGGGGCTGGCCACACCGACTTCCATCATGGTGGGCACAGGCCGCGCCGCGCAAATGGGAGTGTTGCTGCGCAAGGGCGAGGCGCTGCAGCAGCTCAAGGATGCCAGGGTGGTGGCGGTGGACAAGACCGGCACGCTGACCCGTGGTCGCCCCGAACTCACCGATCTGGTGCTGGCCGAAGGGTTTGAACGTGCCGTCGTTCTGGCGCAGGTAGCCGCCGTTGAGGACCGCAGCGAGCACCCGATTGCGCGCGCCATTGTCGATGCTGCCAAGTCAGAGGGACTGGAGATTCCATCCATCAGCGACTTCGCATCGGTGACCGGTTTCGGCGTGCGTGCCGTGGTGCTGGGCGACCAGGTGGAGATTGGTGCCGACCGCTTCATGCGCGAACTTGGCCTGAGTGTTGACGGCTTTGCGGCCGAGGCCGAGCGCCTGGGCAGCGAAGGCAAGACGCCTCTGTATGCCGCCATCGGCGGCAAGGTGGCGGCCATGATTGCCGTGGCCGATCCGATCAAGCCCACCACCAAGCCGGCGATCGACGCCTTGCATGCGCTGGGCCTGAAGGTGGCCATGATTACCGGCGACAACCGCCACACGGCCGAGGCAATCGCCAGGCAGTTGGGCATTGACGAGGTGGTGGCCGAGGTCCTGCCAGGCGGCAAGGTCGAAACCGTAAAGCGTCTCAAGGCCGAGCATGGGACTCTGGCCTATGTGGGCGACGGCATCAACGACGCGCCGGCCCTGGCCGAGGCCGATGTGGGCATCGCCATCGGCACGGGCACCGATATTGCGATCGAGGCTGCCGATGTGGTGCTGATGTCGGGCGACCTCTCGGGAGTGTCGAATGCGATTGCGCTGTCCAAGGCCACGATGAAGAACATTGGCGAGAACCTGTTCTGGGCCTTTGCCTACAACGTGGCGCTGATACCGGTGGCAGCGGGTCTGCTCTACCCGTTCAACGGCATGCTGCTGTCGCCCGTGTTTGCAGCCGGAGCCATGGCGCTTTCCAGCGTATTTGTGCTCTCCAACGCGCTGCGGCTCAAGCGCTTCAAACCCGTCCTCTGAAAGCGGGGCATGGGGCGGGCGCCGGAAGATGCTCTGACGCTTGCCCCGTATCCGGGACTATGGCTTGGGCAGTTGCGGCACATCCACAAAATCGTCGAGGCTCAGGCCTTTTTCCTGCAGCAGGGCTTCGAGCACGGGCTTGAGCCGGCCCAGGCTGGCTTCCACGGTTTCGCGCACGGTATCGACCACTACCTGGGTGCTGCGTTCGATCTCGATATTGACCAGATCGCCGACCTTCTTGTCGCCGAACACCGTCATGCGCAGGGTTTCGGGAATCAGCCAGACCTCGAACCAGCCTTCCTTGCGATTCACCTCGGCCACCGTCAGGCTGGCGCCGTTGACGGCGATATAGCCCTTGGCAAACACATATGGGCGGAATGCCTCGGGAATGCCGAAGCGGATCTTGTGGTTGGTCTCGGTCTGCATCACCTCCAGCAGCGGCGCCGTGAAGTCCACATGGCCCGACAGCGGGTGGCCGCCGATCTCGGCACCATCCCTGGCGGCGCGCTCCACATTGAGCGTGTCGCCCGCCTTGTAGCTGCCCAGCGTGGTGATGTTCAGGCTTTGCAGCATCACGTCAAAGCTGGCGCTGGTGGGCGAGAGGTTCTCGGTCACCGTCAGGCAGACGCCGTCGTGCGAGACGCTGGCACCAATGGCCAGATCCTGGCAGAAGCCTTCGGGGAACTCCATGATGAAAGTGCGCAGGCCGTCCTGGTCGCGCAGCGCGGCAATCTTTGCCACGGCCTGAATGATGCCGGTAAACACGGGGCAGACTCTCTTATCAACAGGCGGGCGCCGGGCGCTGGCCTTGGGTCAAAACAGCCATTTTGCCTGTTTGCCCCTTAACCCGGCCAGCGTCTAGGCGAAGGCCGGCCGGCCTTCCCAGAAGCCGCTGATCAGCGCCTCGGGCTTTTTGAGCGCACGCACCCAGGCGCAGTCGGGCCAGGCCTGCATCTGCACATTCATGCCGGCAAACACGCCGTAGCCCGGGCCGGCCGCAATCTCGCCCTCGGCCTGCAGGGTCTCGCCACTGCGGATGCTGCAGGCCGCGCGGATATCGCCCTGGGCCTTGATGCCCCAGCCGGCCTGAATATGGTTGCCGCACAGGATGCCGTCGTTGCCGGCAATGCCGTGACCGACATCGAGCAGGCCCTGCACCTCGATGGCGCCGCCTGCTTTCAGGCCCTTGCCGCAGTGCATATCGCCTTGCACCTGCACTTCCTGGCCGATATGGGCATTGCCCTTGAGCCTCACATGGCTGCCGCCGCGCAGCTCCCAGCCGCAGCGCAGGTCTTCGGCGCGCAGCTCGCCCTCGACTTCCACGCTCCAGGCCGCCTTGATGCTGCCGCCGGCCTGCAGCAGCTCAGCCGCGAAGATGGCGCCGCCGCATTGAATCTCTTCGCCCGCTTCGAGCTTGCCCGCCCGTATGCCGCCGCCCGCCTGCAGGCTGCGGCCCACCAGCAACTGGCCGGGAACGCGCACATCGCCATGCACGATCAGGGTGCCGGCATAGACGAAGTGGTCGGCCTCCAGGTGCTCGAGCTCCAGCACGCTGCTGGTGGAGCCGAAGTTCTCCAGCAGCCAGCGTGCATCTTCCACGCGGCCGGCGGCCACCTGGGTGTCCATGGCGGCCTGGTAGTCGCCGCCGGCCAGGTTGTTGCGCACAAACCAGCGATAACCCATGGCACAGGGATTTTTGCCGCGCAAGAAATTTTGAGTGAGTTCCATGTCCATGGCTGACCTCCGGATCGTCCTTTGAGCAAGATGCGGTGCGTCTGGCGGTACGCAGCCTCGAAGGCGTGGACGTACCTCTCCCATGCACCTGGGAAATGCTGTTCTGGAAGGCCGTGCGGAGGATGTGAGCTGTGTGCTTCAAGCCATCCGCACGGCGGCGGAAAGCATGGCCGTGACACCGCTCAGGCTCACGAAGGCGGTAGGAATGCCATGGCGGCGGGTGTGCAGCGCACGCAGCACGCAGGCACGCGCGGGCAGCTCTGCGGCAAGGGCAAAGCGGCGCAGGCGGGCGGCGGTGGACAGGTGCAGGCAGGCCATGGTGTGGGGCATGAAAGAAGCGGCAATTATGCCGCGCGGCCCGCTCTGGTGCAGATGACCCCCTGCTTCTCCGTTATTTCATGGCTCTGTGCATGGCCGGGAGCCGCGCAAGGGCCGCCCCGCAGCGTCGGTGTCGTCCCCTCAGGCGAAGCCAGAGAGGGGGAAGACGCGAAGCGGCCAGAGGGGCTTTATCTCAGCGGCTTTGCGCTGCGGCCCGGCACAGGCGTTCCACGGCCTGCGCGATCTGCGGCACCTCGGGCGCGGCAAACGACATGCGCAGCGTGTGCAGGTCGGGGTCTGCCGGATAGAAGGCCTTGCCTGGCACATAGACCACGCCCTGGGCGACGGCGGCGTCGAAGAGCTTTTGCGGATCGATGCGGTGGTCCAGCTCGGCCCAGACGAACATGCCGCCGGCGGGGTGCGAGCAGCGTATGCCGCTGTCCGGCGCCGCGTTCAGGCCCTGGACCAGGGCCTGCATGCGGCGCTGGTATTTCTGGCGCGCGCGCTGCACGGTGGCCGGGTAGCGGCCGCTGGCCAGATAGCAGGCGGCGACCGACTGCGTCAGCGGCGAGGTGCACAGGTCGGCCGTTTGCTTGGCCACCGTGCAGCGGCGCAGCAGCGGCGCGTCGGCCAGCATCCAGCCCACGCGCAGCGCGGGGGCCACGGTCTTGGAGAGGCTGGACAGATAGATGACGGGGTTGGCGCCGGGCCCGGCCAGGCGCTCGCCGGCGGCGCGCACGGTGCCCGGCATGGCTTGAGGAGCACCGCCGGGATCGTCGAAGCGCAGCTCGCCATAGGGATCGTCCTCGACCACCCAGAAGCCGTGCTGCAGCGCCAGTTGCACCAGGGCTTCGCGGCGCTCGGCTGCCAGCAGCGTGCCGCGCGGGTTGGAAAAATTCGGCACGGTGTAGAGCAGCTTGGGACGCTGGTCTGCGGGCAGTGCGGCCAGCAGATCGGCAAGGGCTTCGGTTTGCAGGCCCTGCTCGTCCATGGGAATGGGCAGGATGCGGGCCTGCGCCAGGCGCAGGGCCTGCAGCGTGGCGGGATAGGCCGGCACCTCGACCAGCACCGTGTCGCCGGGCTCCACGAGCACGCGCACCAGCAGGTCAAAGGCCTGCTGCGATCCGGTGGTCACCAGGATGTCGGCGGCTGTCGCCTGCATGCCGCGCTCGCGCGCCTGCTGCGCCAGGGCCTCGCGCAGCTCGCCCAGGCCTTCGGTGGCGCCATATTGCAGCGCGCCCGGACCCTGGGCCATGGCCTGCTGGGCGGCCTGGGCCAGGCCCTCGGCATCGAAGAGGCTGGGCGATGGATAGCCGCCGGCCAGCGAGATCATGCCGGGGCGCGAGAGATAGGGAAACAGCTCGCGTATCGGAGACCCCGCAGGCTCGGCAAACACGGCGGCAAAGGGCGCCAGTACGCTGTCCTGACTCATGCTGCAGCTCCCGCCAGCATCCCGAGAACCTGGGCCCTGGATTGCTGCTCGGAGGCCTCGTACAAGGCGATTTCGTCATGCACGCGTGCGCCCAGTGCGGCCTCGAAGACCTGCTGCGCGGCATGGGCCTGGTATTGCTTTTGCTCCTCGCCGCCGAGGTTGGACTGGAAGATGCCGGCCGCGCTCACGGGCAGAAAATCCTCATAGGTGATCGGCTCGGCCTGCACCAGACCCTGGTCGATCAGCGCTTCCAGGTCTGCCTCGGCAGCGCCCTGGGGCAACTGAGCCTGAGCCTGTTCGGTCAGGCGGTAGCGGTAGAAAGCCAGGCCCTGGCGGCGCAATTGCTCGTGCGTGTCTGGAAACTGCGTGAAGACCTGCTGCAGACGGTGCGCATAGTCGGGCGCGGCGCTGCCCGCGCTGTCTATGCCGCGCACCAGAGCCAGGAGCTCGTCGTACAGGGCGCGGCCCTTGCGTGTCAGCGCGACGCCGCGCTGCTCGATCTCGCCAAAGCGGGCGGTATGGGCGCCGGCACTGTCCGCGTTGGCGTCGGCATCGGTAAAGCGCACGGCCTCCTTGAGTGCCTTGAAGCTGGTCTGGCGCAGCAAGATGGGGCAGGCGCGCTGTGGCGGGCCTTCGACCACGTCCTTGGCATCCATGCCGCGCGTGGGCATATCGGCCTGGGCCATGTCGATGTCCAGCGTGCGGGGCGTCAGATGGTTGATGTGCGGGCCCTTGAAGCACACCACATCGGCCACCAGGCGGTGGGCTTTTTGCAGGGCGTTGTAGGTGGCGGCGTCCACGGTGGCATCGCTGTGCCAGCGGAAGGTCTCCAGGGCCTGCTGCACAAAGTCGTCTGCGTCGCTGCTGTCCAGTCCTGCGTCACGCTCGGCCTGGGCAATGAGCTCCAGCGCGCGCGGCGTGAAGATGCAACGGCGCTGGAGGATCTCGGCGGCCTTCGCGCGCAGCGCCTCATCGGCAATCAGCTCCAGGCGCAGCAGCGAGGTGAAGACGCGAAACGGGTTGGCCAGCAGCGCCTCGTCGTGCACGGGACGAAAGGCCGTGGAGTGCACGGGAACGCCGGCCACCGAGAGGTCGTAGTAGCCCACGGGCTCCATGCCCATCACGGCAAACAGGCGGCGCAGCGTGGCCAGCTCCTCGGCCGTGCCCACGCGGATGGCGCCATGGCGCTCCACATCCAGGCGTTCGAGCTCGCCGCTGCTGGTCATGCGCTGGCGCAGCTCGGGGTCGCCCTGCAGCGTCACGGCGTTGACATCGGCCACCAGGTCGATCAGGGTGCCGTACTGCGGCACCTCCTTGCGGTACATCTCGGACATGGCACGCGAGAAGCGCGTGCGGATCTCGTCGACGCTGACAAAGCGGGCTGCGGTGGAAGAGGCGTGGGGCGTGGCGCTCATGACAAAACAGAAGGGTCTTGGGGTCGAGGGATGGCCGCGCCGCTGGCGGGGCCGCAGGAATATGCAGCATGTTCCGCGCCGTCATGACTTTGGTCAAACGATAATCCGGCCTGCAGGTCATACCCACACGGAATGAACCTGCACCCGAATCATTTCCATATCCTTGCCGCCATGCAGCTATCCCGTCGCTTTCTGCCACCCATGTCCCTGCTTTGCGCCTTCGAGGCCTCGGCGCGGCATCAGAGCTTTACCGCAGCGGCCGCCGAGCTGCATCTCACGCAAAGCGCCGTCAGCCGCCAGATCCGCGCGCTGGAGGAGCGCCTGGGCACGGAGCTGTTCGTGCGCGAGCGCCAGACCGTGCGCCTGAGCGCTGCGGGCCAGGTCTATGCCCAGGAGATCCGTGCCGCCCTGGCGCGCATCTCCAATGCCACGCTGGGCTTTCGCACCAATCCCCAGGGCGGCAGCCTGAATCTGGCGATCCTGCCGACCTTCGGCACGCGCTGGCTGGCGCCGCGGCTGCCGCAGTTCTTCAGCGCCCATCCGGGCATCACCATCAACCTGACCACGCGGTTGTCGCAGTTCGATTTCCAGCTCGAAGCCGTGGATGCGGCCATTCATTTCGGCCTGCCGAACTGGCCGGGCGCGGAGCTGGAGTTCCTCATGAGCGAGACGGTGGTGCCGGCCTGCAGCCCCGATGTGGCGGCCCGCCATGGCTTTGCCCGGCCCGAGGATCTGCTGCGCGCACCCTTGCTGCATCTGGCTTCGCGTCCCGACGCCTGGCAGCGCTGGTTCGGCAGCCAGGGTTGCCAGGGCGGCGATATGCAGGGCATGCTGTTCGATCAGTTCGCCACGGCGGCGCAGGCGGCGATTGCTGGCGTGGGCGTGGCGCTGCTGCCCAAGTTTCTGATCCAGCGCGAGCTGCTAAGCGGCGATCTGGTTCAGGCCCTGCCGCTGCTGCCAGAGGTGGAAAGTGCCGAGCGCTACTACCTGGCCTGGCCGACCAGCCGCTCGACCTATCCGCCGCTGCAGGCCTTCCAGGGCTGGCTCAAGCAGGTCGCGCAGGAGTTTGCTTGCTCTGCATCTCTAGAATAAAAAAGGAGCTGCCAGCGCAGCTCCTTCAACGGATTCAGATATAAAAGTACCTGAAATTAATGCTGATCAAGCGTAGCAAGCTATCAATAAAGTATGACTTCAGGCGCACTCCAGTGGTCGGTTCAGCTGTTGTAGGCTTCCAGCGGCTTGTCATTGGGCGCCTGCAGCAGCTGCTTGAGCATCTCGCTCATGGGCAGGTTCAGCGGCATTTCCTTGGGCGGAATGGGCTGCATAAACCATTTGTCGTAGATCTTCGCCACTTCGCCGGACTTCATCATGCGCACCAGGGCATCGTCCACGGCCTTCTTGAAGCCGGGATCGTCCTTGCGCATCAGCAGTGCGATGGGCTCCGATCCCAGCGCCTCGCCCACGATCCTGTAGCCTTTGGGGTCCTTGGAGTTGGCGATCACGCCGGCCAGCAGATTGTCGTCAAGTACAAAAGCGTCAGCGCGGCCGGACTCCAGCATCAGAAAACTCTCGAAATGGTCCTTGCCCAGCTGGGGCGGCAGCTTCACATTGTTGTCATGACTGTATTTGCGCAGCAGCTGCACGGCGGTGGTGCCTGCCGACGCTGCCACGGTCTTGCCGTCCAGCTGCTTGAACGAGGTCACGGGCGAGTCCGCGCGCACGGCCATGCGCACCTGGCTGACATAGGTAGTGACGGCAAACGAGACCTGCTTTTGGCGGCTGAGGTTGTTGGTTGTGGGGCCGCAGCCCAGATCCACCGTGCCGTTCTGCACCAGCGGCATGGTGTTCTGCGCGGTGATGGCCATGTATTCGATCTTGGCGCTGGGCGCGATCTGGGCCAGCACCTTTTCGCACAACTCCACGTGGTAGCCGGTGAAGCGGTGGTTGGCACCTAGGGCATAGGCCATGGGGGCCGAGCTTTCGCGCACGCCTATGACCACCTTGCCGGTCTTTTGCAGCTTCTCCAGCGTGCCGCCGGGGGCGGTCTGGGCCTGGACGCCGGAGGCGGCCATGGCGGCTAAAAGGGCGGTACATGCCAGCGTTATGTTCGCGGTCATCAGGCGCATGGGGGAAGTCTCCTCGGGAAGTGGGCGTATCGAAAACGCAATGCAGTTGTTGTTCGGTCGTCCATGGGGCTGCGCATTGCCTGCAGCCCATGAATCGGCAAGACCCGTTTCCGGGGTGGCCTGTTTGTCAAGATACTGCATCAACTATCGGGCAAATAGCAGCCGCTTCATAACGATGAAACGGAAGAAGGTCATGCTTGCGGCGTATGACCCGGCAGCGCGCGTCCGGGCGCGGCAGCCGGCGCGGCAAAGCCATAGCGGCAGGGCAGACCGGGCTTTTTGGGTAATATCTGCGCCTGTTGCACAGGCCCGCGCGCATCGCTTGCGGCGCGTCCAGCCTTGTGCCGCCAGGGCCGGCCGTGTCGCTGCCGCCTGGTCCGGCTCCGTTTTCGGTTCGCGCAGCGCAGCTCGCAAGGGCGCCACAGAATGACTCTGCATGCGTGAACCTGTTTTGAGACAGACTCCATGACTGCCAATACCCCCCCCTCATTCCTGAGCCGCATCGCCATCGCGATCGGCAGTTTCTTTGCCATTCTCGGTAACGCGCGCCTGGCCGCCGACGTGAGTCGTGTGCGCGCCGGTGAGGCTTTTGCCGCCGACGTCGCCCCCAGGGAAGTACGCGTGGAAGTGCCGGTCGAGAAGATCGTCGAGGTTCGCGTCGAAGTACCGGTCGAAAAAATCGTGGAAAAGACCATCGAAAAGCGCGTCGAGGTTCCGGTCGAGAAGCTGATCGAAAAAACCGTCGAGGTGGAAAAGCTCGTCGCCACCGACAGCGCCGCCCTGCAACTGCTGGGCCTGATGCAGCGCGAGGCCCGTTTTGTGGACTTCATCCAGGAAGATGTCGCGCCCTATACCGATGCCGAAATCGGCGCGGCCGCGCGCGTGGTGCATGAAGGCTGCCGCAAGGTGCTGCGCGAGCATTTCACGCTCTCCCCCGTGCGCAGCGAAGCCGAAGGCTCACGCATCACGTTGCAGGCCGGTTTTGACGCTGCTGCCGTGCGACTGACGGGCAATGTGGTCGGCCAGCCACCGTTTACCGGCACGCTGTCCCACCGGGGCTGGCTGGTGACTCAGGTCAGGCTCCCCCAGCTCACCGACATTCAGGCCGCCAAGGTCATCGCCCAAGCCGAAGTGGAGCTGTAAACCATGAATATGTTTGCCTCCATCGCCGCATCGGGTGCGGCCCCCCAGGACGCTACCGTGGCGGACTCCGTGGCTGCTGTCGCTCAGCCGCAAAGCAGCGCTGCTGGCCCAGTCGATGCTGCATCTGCCGGCGCTAGCTACAGCATCGGCATCGATCTGGGCACCACCCACTGCGCGCTGTCTTATGTGAACAAGATCGCCAGCGATGGCGAGAAGGTGGTGCAGGGCGTGCTGGACATTCCCCAGCTCACGGCTCCCGGCAGTGTCGAGGCCAGGCCCCTGCTGCCGTCCTTTCTCTATCTGCCGCACGAGAGCGAGCTGACCGAAGCCGAGCGCAGCCTGCCCGGTGCGCCCGGCGACTTCATCACCGGCGAATTCGCCCGCAGCCGTGGCGCGGCCACGCCCATCCGTCTGGTCAGCAGTGCCAAGAGCTGGCTCTGCCACCCCGGCGTCGATCGCCGCGCCGGCATTCTCCCCGCCGATGCACCGGAGGAGGTCAGCCGCATTTCGCCGCTGACGGCCTCCACCCGCTATCTTGAGCATCTGCGCCGCGCCTGGGAGAAGGCCCACCCCGAGGCCCCGTTCGACCAGCAGGACATTACCGTCACCATCCCGGCATCGTTCGACCCTGCCGCGCGCGAGCTGACGGCCGAGGCCTGTAAGGCTGCGGGCTTTGCCAAGCTGACGCTGCTCGAAGAACCCCAGGCCGCGCTGTACAGCTGGATCCAGGCCAGCGGCGGCCAGTGGCGCAAGCAGGTCAAGCATGGCGACATCATTCTCGTCGTGGACGTAGGCGGCGGCACTACCGACCTCTCGCTGATCGCCGTGCTGGAGCGCGAAGGCAATCTGGAGCTGCAGCGCATTGCCGTGGGCGAGCACATTCTGCTGGGCGGCGACAACATGGATCTGGCCCTGGCCTATGGCGTGGCGCGCAAGCTGGCGGCCGAGGGCAAGCAGCTCGATGCCTGGCAAACCCGCGCGCTGGCCCATGGCTGCCGCGCTGCCAAGGAGCAATTGCTGGCTGACGCCAACTTGCAGGCCGTGCCCGTGGTCGTGCCCAGCCGGGGCAGCAAGCTCATCGGCGGCAGCATTCGCACCGAAGTGACGCGCGACGAAGTGCTGGCCATGCTGGTCGAGGGCTTTTTCCCCAAGGTGGCCGTCAGCGACAAGCCCAAGAGCCGCGCGCGCGGCGCGCTCACGCAGCTGGGCCTGCCCTATGCGCAGGATGCGGCCGTCACGCGCCATCTGGCGGCCTTTCTGAGCCGCCAGGTCAATGCGCTGGCCGAGATTGACGGTCTGAACGGTGAGCAGGTCGAAGGCTCGACTTTTCTGCACCCCACGGCCATTTTGTTCAACGGCGGCGTGCTCAAGGCGCCCCAGATCGAGCAGCGCATCCTGGAAGTCATCAACGGCTGGCTGGACGACGAGGCCTGCGAGCCTGCGCGACTGCTGGACGGCGCCAACCTCGATCTGGCCGTGGCGCGCGGCGCGGCCTATTACGGCCATATCGCCAACAGCGGCCGTGGCGTGCGCATTCGCGGCGGCACGGCCCAGTCCTATTACGTGGGCGTGGAGAGCAATATGCCCGCGATCCCCGGCATGGAGCCGCCCCTGTCCGCCCTGTGCCTGGCACCGTTCGGCATGGAAGAGGGCACCGAAGTCGCTCTGCCTGACGAAGAGTTCGGCCTGGTCGTGGGCGAGCCCGTGCGTCTGCGCTTCTTCGGCTCGTCCGTGCGCCGCACCGACCAGGTCGGCACCATGCTGGACTTCTGGTCGCCCGAAGAGCTGGTGGAGCTGCAGGAGATCGAGCTGAATCTGCCCGCTGCCGGCCGCGCGGCCGGTGAGGTGGTGCCCGTGACCCTGGCGGCGCGCGTGACCGATATCGGCACCCTGGAGCTCAATGCCGTGCCCGTGGGCGGAAGCGAGCGCTGGAAAGTGGAATTCGATGTGCGCGCGGAAACCTCTGCGGAGGCTGCCGAGTAAGGCCGCTGAGTTGCTTGACGGCGAAAGCCCGCTGGCCGGTTGGCTGGCGGGCTTTTTTTGTTCTGGACACGACTTGCGCAGAACGGGTTCAGGCAAGACGACTGCCTCTGCAGGCAGGCCTTTGTCGCATTCTTGTTTGCGTAAGTCCTACTGGAGTTTGCGGCTGCATTTCAGCCCCTGATCAAGGCATGTCGCCCCAGCAAGCCCGTGGCAGCAGCGATCTGATACAGGGACTTCAAGCCAGATCAGCCTCCAGCCCAATCACGGAAAGCGCGATCAGCTCATTTTTTTTGAGGAAGCAGGGCGCGCGCCACGCCCACCAGCAACATGGCACGCGCCCGCCACTCAAGCAGAGCTCTAGAACGCGTGGCGCAGACCCACGCTCAGGCTGCTGGCATCTTGCCCGTAGCCCACGCCACCCTTGAAGTTATAGCCATAGGCCACGCCGGATCCGTTGTCGATGCGCGTGTAGGCCGCATAGAGCTTGGTGCGTTTGCTCAGGTGGTGGTTGTAGCCAAGAATCCACTGGCGCGCGCTGCTGCCGGGCACATGGCTCCATCGGCTGGCCCAGCCGTAGCCAAGGGCAAGCTCCGAAGCGCCGGCCCGGTAGACCGCAGTCACGCGCGCAGCGTCTCGCGTGCCGCAACCGGCACCGCCATTGCCGCACAGCGAGCCCGAGCCGTTGTCCGAGCGCTGGTAGTAGGCACCGACCTGCAGCGCATTCCAGAGGTAGTGGCCGCGCAGGGCAAACTGCCTGTCGTCACCCAGCTGGGTAAAGCCCGCACCCAGGGCCAACGGGCCGCGTTCCCAGTTGGCATAGAGGTCGTAACCGTTCTTTTGCACGGAGCCTGTCGTCTTTTCGTGTAGCGATGCCTGAGCTTCCAATGTCAGTCCGGCCAGCACAGGGCTGCGGTAGGCGATCTTGTTGGTGTTGCGCATGACGTAGTCGTAGAGCGCATCGGCGATGGAGCCGGTGTCGTGGTTGGGCTCATCCAGTGCACCATAGTCTGCAATGCCGAAATAGGTGGCAGCACCAAAACGGCCCAGGCGCAGCTTGCCCAGACTGCCCGAGAGGTTGACTTCGCTTTGACGTTGAAAGGCCAGGGCGCCGGTGCTGCCGGTGCCGGCACCGGTGTCGGACTCAAAGCCGGATTCGAGCTGGAAGCCGGCCTTGAGGCCGCCGCCCAGGTCTTCGCTGCCCACAAAGCCAAAGCGCGAGTTGTTGTTGAAGAGACCGGTCAGGGTGCTGCCTCCAACCTTCTGATGCTCGAGTGAGGTGTTGAGGCGGCCATAGATCTGAACGCTGCTCTGTGCGAGAGCGGCGCAAGCTCCGGCGGAGGCCAAAGCGGCGAGGAGGACACGAGACACCGTTGTTGTTTTGACTGGCATGTAGCGACTAGCCTTCGATCTTTGCTATGAAACTTGCGCGAACCTGCGCGCTGGTAACAAGGCAAATCCCGTGCCAGCCACCGTGCACTGCATTGGACAGTTGTCGTCGCGGCAGCGGCTCATCCCGGCAGGCGGTTCGGGCATCCGGCTCTTGTTACGATCGGCGACAGAGTTTTACGTGTCTTTGTCTCAGCCCATGCATCCATCTCGCCCCACCCACGCCGTCGGCATCGACCTGGGCACCAGTCACACGGTCGTGGCAAGCGTTGCGCTGGACGGTGCGACAAGCGATATCGCGCTGCTCGATATTCCGCAGCGCACCACGGCTGGCGAGCTTGTGGCCCAGCCTCTGCTGCCTTCGGTGCGTTACCAGGCGGCAAAGGGCGAGCTGGGCGAGGCCTGGCAGCAGCCCTGGCCGCCGCAGGGCGCGGATGAAGCTGCGCCTGCCGTCATAGGCCGCTGGGCGCGAGATCTGGGGGCTGCCGTGCCGGGACGGCTGGTGGCCAGTGCCAAAAGCTGGCTCTCGCATACCGGCGTGGATCGCACGGCCGCCATCCTGCCCTGGGGGGCTGGCGAGGACGTGGCCAAGATATCGCCGCTGGCGGCCTCAAGCTCCTACCTGGCCCATGTGCGAGCAGCATGGGACCAAGCGCATCCCGAAGCGCCGCTGCACCAGCAAAGCGTGGTGCTGACGGTACCTGCTTCATTTGACGAGGGCGCGCGTGCGCTGACGCTGGAGGCCGCGCAGATGGCAGGTCTGCCGCGCGTGCAGCTGCTGGAGGAGCCCAAGGCCGCGTTTCACGACTGGCTGGTGCTGCAGGGTAATGGGCTGGCGGCGCAACTGGCGGACAGCCGGCTGGTGCTGGTGGTGGATGTGGGCGGGGGGACTACCGATCTGACGCTGATCCGAGTGGATGCAGCGCCCGACGGCGGCCTGCCCACGCTGACGCGCACGGCCGTCGGCGAGCACCTGATGCTGGGCGGCGACAACATGGATCTGGCGCTGGCCCATCAGCTTGAGACGGCGTTTGCGGCCAAGGCCGAAGCGCAGGGCCAGAGGCTGTCCCTGCAGCGCTTTGCCCAGCTGGTGCAGCGCTGCCGCACGGCCAAGGAGCAGCTTCTGGCGCAGAACGCGCCCGAGCAGATCGGCATCACCTTGCTGGGCGGCGGCAGCAAGCTGCTGGCGGCAAGCCAGAGCGTCACGCTGACCCGCGAGCAGGTGCGCCAGTCGGTGGTCGACGGCTTTTTGCCGGTCGCGCAGATCAGCGATATGCCCGCCAGGCGGCAGGGCGCGCTGCGCGGCTTTGGTCTGCCCTATCCGGCCGATGCGGCCATCAGCCGTCATCTGGCGCAATTTCTCGGTCAGCATGCAAGCGGGGGGCTGCCCGATACCGTGTTGCTCAACGGCGGCGTGTTCCACGCCCATGCCATGGTGCAGCGTCTGACGGAGCTGCTTGGCCGCTGGCGCGGCAGCCCGGTGCGTGTGCTGCACAATCCGCACCCGGACTGGGCCGTGGCGCGCGGTGCGGCAGCCTACGGGCTGGCACGCCATCAGGCCGAGCTGGCGGTGGCTCAGATTGCTGCGCCCAATCCGCCTGAAGCACCGGCTGGGCAGGCTTCGGAAACGGTCAAACCCGTGGTGCCACACATTGGCGGCGGTTCGGCTCGCAGCTACTGGTTGCTGCTGCCGGGCAAGAAGGGCGAGGCTCCGCAAGGCCTGTGTCTGCTGCCGCGTGGCACGCAAGAGGGCGTGCGCATGGTGCTCTCTGGCCGGCGTTTTGCGCTCAAGCTGGGCCAGGCCGTGCGCTTCAATTTGCTGGCCAACAGCCAGAGCCAAGCGCCCGCGCAGGCCGGCCAGATTGCACCTTTGAGCGGCGATGGCTGGGTGGAGCTGCCGCCGCTGGCCACCGTTCTGCCTGTGCCCGAAGGCCGCTCTGCTGCCCAGGTCGAGGTGCAGCTGCAAGCGTGCATGAGCGAGGTCGGCACGCTGGAAGTGCGCTGCGTCGCCGCGCAGGATGCGGGCCAGTCCTGGTTGCTGCCCTTTGCCGTGCGCGGTGCAGCGGCTTCTGAATCAATAGCTGACAACGCAGATGCGCAAAGCGCTGAAGGCCCCAAACAGTCCAGCTCTTTGGCAGACAGGCTGCCCGAAGCCGTGGCGCTGGTGGATCGCATCTTCGGCACGCAGGCGCAGGAGGTGACGGCTCGGGAAGTGCGCCAGCTGCGCCAGTCGCTCGAAAGAGTCCTCGGCCCGCGCGAGGGCTGGGAGCTGGGCCTGCTGCGTGCCCTGTTCGATGCGCTGCTGGCCCGTGCCAGGCGCCGCCGCCGCACGGCCGACCATGAGCGCGTCTGGTTCAACCTTGCCGGCTGGTGTCTGCGTCCCGGCGTGGGAGCGCAGCTCGATGGCTGGCGCATAGACCAGGTCTGGGCCTTGTATGGCCAGGGACTGGGTCATGCCAAAGAGGCCGCCAACTGGACGGAGTGGTGGGTGTTCTGGCGCCGCGTGGCAGCGGGTCTGAACGAGGCCCGACAGATGGAGCTGCTCGAAGACGTGGCCGGCCATATGCACAAGGCCGTGCAGCAGAACGCGCGCGGTAAATCCAGCCATGGCAGCTATGACGACATGCTGCGCCTGTTCGCGGCCATGGAGGCCGTGCCCTGGCAGTACCGCCAGGAAATGGGGCAGTGGATGCTGCAGCGCCTCAGGCGCGAGGATGAAACCGTGCAGACCTGGTGGGCCATAGGCCGCCTGGCGGCACGCCAATCGCTGGCCGCGAACGCCCATTTGGTGATGCCGCCCGAGGCGGCGCTGGAGTTCCTGAACGCCACACTGGCGCAGGACTGGCGCAAGAACGAAACCGCGATGTTTGCCGCCGTGCAGATGGCCCGCATGACGGGCGACCGCGCGCGTGACCTGCCCGACGAGATACGTGCCCAGGTACTGGAAAAAATGCGTGACTCCGGCGCGCCCCAGCGCTGGATCAGCATGGTCGAGCAGGTGGTGCAGATGGAAGCTGAAGATCACAAGCGCAGTCTGGGCGACAGCCTGCCGCCGGGGCTGGTGCTGCTGTGAAGAGAGCATCCCGCTGCGGCCAGGCTTGGGGGCACGGCATTTGCAGGAGGCTGCCCCTATCAAAGACGATGGCCGAAGCGGGAGTGCGGCTGCAGCCGCCCGGCCAGCGATGCAACAATGGCCTGTTGCATGGAACGGCAGGCCGGCAGGGTGGGCTGGCAGCGTCCATGTCCACGACCACAGAAAGTGATTGCCATGAAGTTTGAAGAAGCTGCGCGCACCGAGATGGCGCGAGACGCTGTTTTTATCTCTGCAAACCAACGCCGCTCGCTGCTGCTGGCGGCGGTGGCTGCCGTGGTGGCGGCTCCTCTGACGCAAGCACTGGCGCAGGCCGGCAACTGGCCTGCCAAGCCGATTACCTTTGTCGTGCCCCAGGCACCGGGCGGTGCCAACGATGTGATTGCGCGTGCCGTGGCCCAGGGGCTGGAGAATTCGCTGGGCCAGCCCGTCATCGTGGAAAACCGCGCCGGTGCCAACGGCAATCTGGGCACGGGCCAGGTGGCGCGCAGCGCGGCCGACGGCTACACCTTTCTGGTCACGGCACAAAGCGCCTACACCAGCAATCCGGCGCTTTATTCCAAGGTGCCGTTCGATCCCATCAAGGATTTCACTGCCGTGATGCAGCTGGCCGTCGCGCCTTATCTGCTGGTGGTGAATCCGAACTTTCCGGCCAGAAATCTGGACGAACTGGTGGCCTATGCCAAGGCGCATCCGGGCAAGGTGGAATACGCTTCTGCCGGCAACGGCACGCTCAACCATCTGCTGGGCGAGATGCTGAAAAAGCAGAAGAACGTGAGCCTGCTGCATGTGCCTTACAAGGGGGCGTCGGCCGCCGCCACCGATGTGGTGGCCGGCCAGTTGCCGGTGACCTTCGGCAGCTTTCCCGGCGTGATGCCATTTGTCAGCAGCGGCAAGCTGCGCGTGCTGGGCGTGGCCTCCGACAGGCCCACGTCGCTGGCGCCCGAGATTCCCGTGCTGGGCAAGGGCCTGGCCGTGACCAGCTGGTACGGCTTGTTTGCACCGGCCGGTACGCCGCAGCCGGTGGTGGACAGGCTTTATCAGGCCGTCAAGACCGTGCTGGACAGGCCCGAGATGGCCGAGCGCCTCAAGACTCTGGGTGCCGAGCGCGTGGAGTCCACGCCGCAAAGCTTCAAGGCCATGCTGCCGGCCGAGCTGGCGTACTGGAAGCAGGTGGTCAAGGACTCCGGCGCGCATATCGACTAAAGGGGACGACAGCTTGTTGATACATCTGGCCGCTACCGGGCCCTTTCGTCGCTCACGGATGGTGTTGAGCCTGCTCATGGTGGCGGTCATCGCCATCGGGCTGGCGTCCCGCCGGGGCTATGTGCCCTTTCCCGCCGTGCTGGGCAACTATCCGGGCGATGCGCTCTGGGCCTGGGTGGTGCTGCTGTGCGTGGCCTGGCTGCGGCCGGCCGTCACGCGCGGCAGGCTCATGGCCTGGTCCCTGCTCATCGCCTTTGCCATCGAGTTCCTGCAGCTCTATCAGGCCCCCTGGATGCAGGCTGTGCGCGCCAACAAGCTGGCCTATCTGGTGCTGGGCAATGGCTTCGATCCCCTGGATCTGCTGGCCTATGTCGTGGGAATCGGTGTGGGCGTTATGGTGGACTGGCTCTGGGAGAGGCGGCAGCGTCGCCTTGCCTGAGATGGCATGAATCGTGCTGATCGTCCATGGCATCAACACGACCACGACTTACGCAAAACGGGTTCAGGCCGGGCGACTGCCTCAAGAGGCAGGCCGTTGTTGCCTTCTTGTTTGCGTAAGTCCTAATGACGACAAGCACTACCCCATGAAAACGCCTCTGCACTATCTGGTGGCCGCAAGGCAAAGCGAGATTGCCGAGCTGGAGCAGATCAGCCGCGCCAGCAGCCTGGTGGCGAGCGTGTCCGAGCTCGTCCATGCGCTGCAAAAAGAGCGCGGTCTCTCGAATATCTTTCTGGTCAGCGGCGGAGCACAGGCGCAGCAGAGCCTGCTCGATCATGGCCGGCATGTGGACCGTGTCATGGAGCGTGTCTGCCTTGCGCTTGAAGAGCTGGGCGCGCGGGCGCCGGGCGCGCATGGCGCTCGCCTGTTCAATGCGATCGCCAATGCGCTGCAAGGCTTTGAAGCCCTGCCGCTGCTGCGCCGTCGGCGCGATGCGCTGCAGCTCAGTGCCGAGGATTGCACGCAGGCGCTGATCCGCATGATTGCGGCCTGCCTGACCGTGGTGTTCGAGGCGGCGGACAGCGCTTGCGATCCCGATATCGCGAAATTGCTGGTGGCGCTGTTTCATTTCATGCAGGGCAAGGAGCTGGCGGGCCAGGAGCGCGCCACGGGGGTCGCGGCGTTTACCGCAGGGGGCGGCAGGTCGGAGCGTCAGCGCCATTGGCTGCATCTGATCGAGTCGCAGGAGCGCTGCTTTCAGGTGTTTGCAGACTTCGCCAGCCCCTCTGGGATGGAGCGCTGGCAGCAGCAATGCGGGGCCTGTCCCGATATGACGGTGATCGAGCGGCTGCGTCGTATGGGCTGCACGGCCGGGGACGGCATGGCGCTGGACCGCAGCCTGAGCTCGCCGTGGTTCGAGGCCTGTTCCAGCCGGCTCGATGCCATGCACCAGATTGAGGCATTTCTGGCCGATGAGCTGCAGGCCCAATGTCTGCGCAAGCTGGAGCAGGCGGGGGCGGCGCTGGGTCAGCAACTGGCGCTGCTGGAGATGCAGCCGCAGCCTGGGACTCGCGCCGAAGCGGCTGCGGCCTTTCTGGGGGCCACGCAGTCAGCTGCCTCCTTGCCTGCAGAGGGGGCGTACGGGTTGCAGCTTGAGAAAAGCATTGTCTTGCTGGTGCAGGAGCAATCCATGCGCCTGCAGGACATGCAGACCGAAATCGACAAGGCACGCGCCACGCTCAAGGAGCGCAAGACCATAGAACGCGCCAAGGGCGTGCTCATGAACTACCGCCAGCTCAGCGAGGGCGATGCCTACAAGCTGATCCGCCAGACGGCCATGAACCAGAACCGGCGCATGCTGGATGTGGCCGAGGCCATTCTGGCCACGGTGGATCTGCTGCCGGGCAGCACCAATTCATAGCGCTTGGCAGCGCTGCGTTTGTTGCGTTGCACCAAATATGGGCCAACACCGGTGGCGCAAAGCCTGCTCCGCCTCTGATCAAGGTCTGGCATGGTTTGTGCATGACTGTTGATGTCAAGCAGACCAAAGGCGGTCGCGCTTAAAGCGTTATTACGAGTGACCTGGGACAACGGCGTCCTTTTCTCCTCACACCCGAGGAGGGAAGGGCGCCTTTTTGTTTTCCGGATCGCCTTCACCACGATTCTTGATGGAGTTTTCTCATGAGCCAGCGCCTTCCTTCGTCTACTGCTCCTGTGCCCGAGCCCGTATCTGCCGGCGGCCGGCGTGAGTTTCTGCGCGTGGCCGGTGCCGCCGCCCTCTATGGCACGCTGGGCCACCATGGCGCCTGGGCCGCAGGCTCCGACGCGCCGGAGAAGAAAGAGGTCAAGATCGGCTTCATCCCGCTGACCGATTGCGCCAGCGTGGTCATGGCCTCGGTGCTGGGATTCGATCAGAAATACGGCGTGAAGATCGTCCCCAGCAAGGAGGCGAGCTGGGCCGGCGTGCGCGACAAGCTGGTCAACGGCGAGCTGGATTTCGCCCATGTGCTCTACGGTCTGGTCTACGGCCTGCACCTGGGCGTGGGCGGCCCCAGGAAGGACATGGCGGTGCTCATGAGCCTGAACAACAACGGCCAGGCGATCACGCTGTCCAAGGCCCTGGCCGACAAGGGCGCGGTCGACGGCGCCAGCCTGGCCAAGGTGATGGCCAGGGAGAAGCGCGAATACACCTTCGCCGGCACCTTCCCCACCGGCACCCATGCCATGTGGATGCATTACTGGCTGGCGGCTGCGGGCATCAACCCGTTATCCGAGGCCAAGCTGATCACCGTGCCGCCGCCCCAGATGGTGGCCAATATGCGTGTGGGCAACATGGATGGCTTCTGCGTGGGCGAACCCTGGAACCATCGCGCCATCATGGACGGCATAGGCATCACCGCCAATACCACGCAGGACATCTGGAAGGATCACCCCGAGAAGGTGCTGGGCACCACGGGCGAGTTCGCGCAGAAGAACCCCAACACCTGCCGCGCCGTGATGATGGCGATTCTGGAGGCCGGCCGCTGGATCGACGCCAGCTTGCAGAACAAGACGAAGATGGCCGAGACCGTGGCCCAGAAGTCCTACATCAACACCAGTGTGGACGCCATCAATCAGCGCATTCTGGGCCGCTACCAGAACGGCCTGGGCAAGACCTGGGACGACCCCAACCACATGAAGTTCTTCAACGACGGGGCCGTGAACTTCCCCTATCTGTCGGACGGCATGTGGTTCCTCACCCAGCACAAGCGCTGGGGTCTGCTCAAGGCTCATCCCGACTATCTGGCCGTGGCCAGGCAGATCAACCGCATCGACCTCTACCAGCAGGCGGCAAGCCAGCTCAAGGTCAGCGTGCCCAAGGATGTACTGCGCACCAGCAAGCTGATCGACGGCGTGGTGTGGGACGGCAAGAACCCTGCCCAGTACGCCGACAGCTTCAAGATCAAGGCCGCCTGAGGCCGCCACCTTAACGGAGAACCATCATGGTCAGTGCCGTCCTTCAATCACCGCTCGAACTCGACCCCCCGCACGATCCGCAGCTGGCAGCCCAGGCGGCCAATGATGCGCTGCTCGAAGCTTCAAAAGAGATAGCTGCTGGCACAGAACTTGTAAAGGCTGAAGTGCAAAAAGATATCAAACCCAAGGCGATAGTCACGGCTGCGGTTGCGGTGGCACCCAGCCGCCTGCGCCAATGGGCTGAGCAGCTATTTGGTCAGGCCCTGCCGCCGCTGCTGGGGCTGGCGCTGCTGGTCGGCCTGTGGTCGCTGGTCTCCAGCACCACCGGCAAGAGCATTCCGACCCCGGCCGAGACCTGGGAGCAGGCCTTGCAGGTGTTCAGCGACCCGTTCTACCGCAACGGACCCAATGACCAGGGCGTGGGCTGGAATGTGCTGTCCTCGCTGCAGCGCGTGGCCCTGGGTTTCGGTCTGGCGGCACTGGTCGGCATCCCTTTGGGTTTCGTGATCGGGCGCTTCAGCTTTCTGTCGCGCATGTTCAACCCGCTGATCAGCCTGCTGCGCCCGGTGTCGCCGCTGGCCTGGCTGCCGATCGGCCTGCTGGTGTTCAAGGGCGCCAATCCGGCAGCCATCTGGACCATCTTCATCTGCTCGATCTGGCCCATGGTCATCAACACCGCCGTGGGCGTGCAGCGTGTGCCCCAGGACTATATGAATGTGGCGCGCGTGCTCAATCTGTCGGAGTGGAAGATCGCCACCACCATTCTGTTTCCGGCGGTGCTGCCCTATATGCTGACCGGCGTGCGCCTGGCCGTGGGCACGGCCTGGCTGGTGATCGTGGCCGCCGAGATGCTGACGGGCGGCGTGGGCATAGGTTTCTGGGTCTGGGACGAGTGGAACAACCTCAACGTCAAGAACATCATCATCGCCATCTTCGTGATCGGCATCGTGGGCCTGGTGCTGGAGTGGGCTCTGGTCAAGCTGGCTTCGGCCTTTACGTTTGAAGAGGTCAAGACTTAACCCACCCCTGAGCCGCGCCCTCGGGCGCGTCACCCCCTCAAGGGGGCACCACCGGTGGCCCGGCACAGCCGGCGCCACGGAGGCCTCGGAAAAAAGCAAGGAGTACCTCATGCATACATCTCTCAGCACCAAGTACATCGAGATCCACGGGGTGGAGCAGACCTTCAAGACCGCCAAGGGCCTGTTTCCCGCACTGCGCGACATCAACCTGAACATTGCCAAGGGCGAGTTCGTCAGTCTCATCGGGCACTCGGGCTGCGGCAAGTCGACGCTGCTCAATCTGATTGCCGGCCTGACCATTCCCTCGGGCGGTGCATTGCTGTGCGCCAACAAGGAAATCAAGGGCCCCGGCCCCGAGCGTGCGGTGGTCTTCCAGAATCATTCGCTGCTGCCCTGGCTGAGCTGCTGGGGCAATGTGCACCTGGCCGTGGAGCGAGTCTTCGGCAAGCGCGAAAGCAAGGCACAGCTGGCGCAGCGCACCGATGCGGCGCTGGCCATGGTGGGCCTCAGCCATGCGGCGCAAAAGCGCCCTGGCGAAATCTCGGGCGGCATGAAGCAGCGCGTGGGCATTGCGCGCGCGCTGTCGATGGAGCCGCAGGTGCTGCTCATGGACGAGCCCTTCGGCGCTCTCGACGCCCTGACGCGTGCCAAGCTGCAGGACGAGTTGCTGGAGATCGTGGCTCGCACCCACAGCACCGTGGTCATGGTCACGCACGATGTGGACGAGGCCGTGCTGCTGTCCGACAAGATCGTGATGATGACCAACGGGCCGGCAGCCACGATCGGCGAGGTGCTGCATGTGGCATTGCCGCGCCCGCGCAGCCGGGTTGAACTGGCTGAAGATGCCCGTTATCAAAGCTACCGCAAGGCGGTGATCGACTTTCTCTACACGCGCCAGGGTCACGTGGAAAAAGCGGCCTGAGCCTTTTTGATTTCAAGCTGCATGGCGCCTCAGGGCGCCATGTTTGTCTTGCACAGCAATAAAGCGGCCATGCACAAAAGCAGTGCATGCCGCAGGATGGAATAGTCTTTGCAGGCTGAGAAAAGCTGGCACAGCAATTGCGTGTTGTTCAGCGTGGCCAAGGTGGGTCACCGGGGGATGGTGCAAGGCTGGACCAGAACCCACAGACAAAGACGTCTACGCGTTCATGCAAGTCATGAAGCGCGCAGACGTCTTTTTTTTGGCTTTGCAAATGCCCACGGGGACTCAGATGAAAAAATCCAAACTGGTCATGATTGGTAACGGAATGGCAGGCGTGCGCGCGCTGGAAGAGTTGCTGGCCATTGCCCCCGATCTGTACGACATCACGGTCTTCGGCGCCGAGCCGCATCCCAACTACAACCGCATTCTGCTGTCGCCCGTGCTCGCCGGCGAGCAGACGCTCGGCGATATCGTGCTCAACGACTGGTCCTGGTACCAGGACCACCATATCTTGCTGCACGCCGGCTATACCGTGACGGCCGTCGACCGGGCCCGGCGCACGGTGCATGCGGTCAATGCCCTGGGCGAGAGTGCCAGCGCCGAGTACGACCGCCTGATCATGGCGACGGGCTCCAAGCCCTTCATCCTGCCCATCCCGGGCAAGGACCTGGAGGGCGTGCTGGCCTACCGCGACATTGCCGACACCGAGGCCATGATCGAAGCGGCAAAGACACTCAAGCATGCGGTGGTGATCGGCGGTGGCCTGCTGGGACTGGAGGCGGCCAACGGCCTCATGAAGCGAGGCATGCAGGTCACCGTGGTGCATGTCGGCGACTGGCTGATGGAGCGCCAGCTCGACGATCAGGCGGGCCGCATGCTGCAGAAGTCGCTGGCCGAGCGCGGCATGCAGTTCCGCATGCAGGCGCAGACGCAGGAGCTGCTGGGCGACGAGGACGCCGGGCGCAGTGGCCGCGTGCGCGCCGTGCGTTTCAAGGACGGCAGCGAGATCCCGGCCGAGTTGGTGGTGATGGCCGTGGGCATCCGGCCCAGCACCGAGCTGGCCGAGTCCATGCATCTGCATGTGAGCCGCGGTATCGTGGTCAGCGATACGCTGCAGACCGTGACCGATCCGCGTATCTATGCCGTGGGCGAATGCGCGGCACACCGAGGCATTGCCTACGGACTGGTGGCGCCCCTGTTCGAGCAGGGCAAGGTGCTGGCCAACCATCTGGCCGAGTTCGGCATCGGCCGCTACCTGGGTTCGCTGACCTCGACCAAGCTCAAGGTCACGGGCATCGATCTGTTCTCTGCAGGCGATTTCCAGGGCGGCGGCGACACCGAGGAAATTCTCATGAGCGACCCCTATGCGGGGGTCTACAAAAAGCTGGTCATCAAGGACGACAAGCTGGTCGGTGCCTGCCTCTACGGCGACACGGTGGACGGCAGCTGGTACTTCAAGCTGCTGCGCGAGGGCCGCAGCGTGGCCGATATCCGCGACAAGCTGATGTTTGGCGAATCCAATCTCGGCGACACCGGCCACCAGGGGCAGAGCAAGGCTGTGGCCATGGCCGACGGCGACGAGGTCTGCGGCTGCAACGGCGTGACCAAGGGCGCGATCTGCAAGGCCATCAAGGACAAGGGCCTGTTCACGCTCGACGATGTGCGCAAGCACACCAAGGCCAGTGCCAGCTGCGGCTCCTGCACGGGACTGGTGGAGCAGATCATCATGTTCACGGCCGGCGGCGACTACTCGGCAGCTCCCAAGACCAAGGCCATGTGCGGCTGCACCGATCACGGCCACCAGGCCGTGCGCGATGCGATTGCCGAGCACAAGCTGCTGAGCACGGATGCCGTGTTCCGCTTCATGGAGTGGCGCACGCCCAATGGCTGTGCCTCCTGCCGTCCGGCCGTCAACTACTATCTTGTAAGCACCTGGCCCAAGGAGGCCAGGGACGACCCGCAAAGCCGCTTCATCAACGAGCGCAGCCACGCCAATATCCAGAAGGACGGCAGCTACAGCGTGATTCCGCGCATGTGGGGCGGCGAGACCACGGCCTCCGAGCTGCGCCGCATTGCCGATGTGGTGGACAAATACCAGATCCCCACCGTGAAGGTCACGGGCGGCCAGCGCATCGATCTGCTGGGCGTGAAGAAGGAGGATCTGCAGGCCGTCTGGAACGATATCGGCATGCCCTGCGGCCATGCCTATGCCAAGGCGCTGCGCACGGTCAAGACCTGTGTGGGCAGCGAATGGTGCCGCATGGGCACGCAGGACAGCACCCAGATGGGCAAGGACCTGGAGCGCGCCATGTGGCGCATGTACGCCCCGCACAAGGTGAAGTTCGCCGTCAGCGGCTGCCCGCGCAACTGCGCGGAGTCCGGCATCAAGGATGTGGGAATCATCGGCGTGGACTCGGGCTGGGAGATGTATGTGGGCGGCAACGGCGGCATCAAGACCGAGGTGGCGCACTTCTTCACCAAGCTCAAGACCGCCGAAGAGGTGATGGAGTACACGGGCGCCTTCATGCAGCTGTACCGCCTGGAAGGCTGGTATCTGGAGCGCACGGTGCACTACATCAATCGCGTGGGTCTGGACTATGTCAAGCGACGCATTCTCGACGATGCCGAGGGCCGCAGGGCGCTGTGGGAGCAGCTGCAGTTTGCACTGGACGGCGAGCCCGATCCCTGGTTCGAGGCCGACAAGGCGTCCGTGGATGTGCGGCAGTTCCAGGCTTTGCCCGCTGGTGTGTCAGTTATTGCCTGAAACCGAGAACCTCTTTCAATTTTTCAGCAGTTTACGAACCTGGCGCGGCATAGCCAAGGGACGGCGAGCAAGGGCCTGGGCGGCCCTGCCGCTCCGTAGTGAGGCCGTCGTCCCCCTCCCGCGAAGCGAGAGAGGGGGAAGCCGCAAAGCGGCTCAGGGGGAGCTTAGGAGATGCAAATGAGCGCATGGATTTCTATCTGCACGATGGACGACATCCCCGTGCTGGGAGCACGCCGCGTGGCGCGTGCGCAAGGGCTGGATGTGGCCGTATTCCGCAATGCCGACAACGAGGTGTTTGCGCTGCTGGACCGCTGCCCGCACAAGGGCGGGCCGCTGTCGCAAGGCATTGTGTTCGGGCGCAGCGTGGCCTGCCCGCTGCACAACTGGACGATTGCGCTGAGCAGCGGCGAAGCGGCAGCGCCCGATGAAGGCTGCACGCCTTATTTCAGCGTGCGTGTGCAGGACGGCGAAGTGCAGCTGCGCGCCGACGAGCTGGCCAACCGCGCCCTGGAACAGACCCGCCCGCATGCCGGTCCTGCGCATTGCGCCGCCATGTCCGGCTGTGCTGCCGCCTAGCGTCTTGATGGGTATGAATTGAGTAGCAGCATGCGCCTGATAGTCGCGCGCTGCGGTGCAATTTCACTGAAAGTCTGCCATGCATGAGACCCGATCCACTTGTCCCTGCTGCGGCGTGGGCTGCGGACTCGCCTTCGGCGGTCCGCGTTGCTGTGAGCATGAACGCCGCTGCATCTGTCTGGGGACGCCATGAACGAAACCAGGTCCACTTGCCCCTATTGCGGTGTCGGCTGCGGCGTGGTCATCGAGTCCGATGGCCTGCAGATTACCGGCGTGCGTGGCGATCCCGAGCATCCTGCCAACTTGGGCCGTCTGTGCACCAAGGGCAGCACCCTGCATCTGACGGCCGCGCCGGCCTATGCGCAGCAGGCCCGTTTGCTGCAGCCCATGCGCAGGCTGGAGCGGACATCCGCACCACAGGCCGCGAGCTGGGATCAGGCCCTTGATGAACTGGCTGCGCGTATCGCCGGCATTCGCGCCGCACATGGGCCCGATGCGCTGGGGTTCTATCTCAGCGGGCAACTGCTGACCGAGGACTACTACGTCTTCAACAAGCTGGTCAAAGGCCTGCTGGGCACCAACAATCTCGACACCAATTCGCGCCTGTGCATGAGCAGCGCCGTGGCTGGCTACAAGGCCACGCTGGGCGCCGATGCGCCACCGGCCTGCTACGAGGACATAGACCTGGCCGGCTGCATGTTCATCACGGGCAGCAATATGGCCTGGGCGCATCCGATTCTGTTCAGGCGTGTGGAAGAGGCCAGGGCGGGCAACCCGCAGCTCAGGATCATCGTGGCCGACCCGCGCCGTACCGAAACCGCAGAGCTGGCCGATCTCTATCTGCCGCTGCAGCCGGGCAGCGATGTGATGCTGTTTCACGGCCTGCTGCACATCATGCTGTGGGAGGGATGGACGGACAGCACCTTCATCGCGGAGCACACCAGCGGCTTTGCAGCGCTCAAGGAGCTGGTGCGCGAAGCCACGCCCGAGAAGGTCGCTGCCATCTGCGGCCTGCCCGTGGCGGACCTGTACCGGGCGGCGCGCTGGATGGCACTGGGCGGTGCCCAGGAGCCGACGGGCGCGCGTCGTCCCACGCTCAGCCTGTACTGCCAGGGCCTGAACCAAAGCCGCAGCGGCACGGCCAATAATGCGGCGCTGATCAATCTGCATCTGGCGACGGGCCAGATCGGCAGGCCCGGCGCCGGGCCTCTGTCGCTGACGGGCCAGCCCAATGCCATGGGCGGGCGCGAGGTGGGCGGGCTGTCCAATCTGCTGAGCGCGCATCGTGATCTGGCCAAGCCGGAGCATCGGGCCGAAGTGGCGCGGCTATGGGGGGTGGAGTCGATTCCGGCGCAGCCCGGAAAGTCCGCGCTGGAGATGTTCGAGGCCGCTGCCGACGGCCAGATCAAGGCCTTGTGGATTGCCTGCACCAATCCCGCGCAAAGCATGCCCGAACAGGCCATGGTGCGCAGGGCGCTGGAGCGCGCCGAGCTGGTGGTGGTGCAGGAGGCTTTTGCCGCGACCGAGACCACGGCCTATGCCGACTGGTTGCTGCCGGCCTCCACCTGGGGCGAGAAGCTGGGCACGGTCACCAACAGCGAGCGGCGCATCTCGCGGGTGCGCGCCGCCGTGGTCGCACCGGGGGCGGCGCGCCATGACTGGCAGATAGGCGTGCAGCTGGCGCGGCGTCTGGAAGAGCATCTGCGGCCCTCGCTGCCAAGCTTGTTTCCCTATGACACGGCGAATGCCGATGCAGGTGCGGAAGCCATCTGGAACGAGCATCGCGAGTCCACACGCGGGCGAGATCTGGATATCACGGGTCTGAGCTGGGCGGTGCTGGAGGTCAAGGGGCCCCAGCAGTGGCCCATGCCTCAAGGCGCCGGCCAGGGCCGGCAGCGTCTGTATGGCGATGCGGTGTTTGCGACCGAGGACGGGCGTGCACGCTTTGATGCGCAGCCCTGGCAGACGGTGGCCGTGCCGCGCGATGCGCGGCATCCGTTCAGTCTCAACACCGGCCGCCTGCGCGATCAATGGCATGGCATGACGCGCACCGGCCAGTTGGGGCGCCTGTTCGCCCATGTCAGCGAACCGCAGCTGCAGGTCAGTCCCCAGGATATGCAGCGGCTGCAGCTGCAGGAGGGCGACCTGGTCCACCTGTCCAACCGCTATGGCGCCATCGTGCTGCCCGTGCAGGAGGAAGGGGGGCTGCAGCCCGCACAGCTGTATCTGCCCATGCACTGGGGCAGCATGTATCTGAGCGGTCTGGGCTCCAAGGGGCAGCGGCTTGCGGGCGTCAACGCCTTGACCACGCCCGAGCGCTGCCCGCGCTCCAAGCAGCCCGAGCTCAAGCATGTGGCCGTGAGGCTGCTCAAGGCCGAGCTGCCCTGGACCTGTCTGGGCATGGCCTGGCTGGATGAGCAGCAGGTGCAGTCGGTTCGCCAGGCTTTGACCGAACTGATGGCTGAGTTCGACTTCGCCAGCTGTGTGCTGTTCGGGCGCGCCGTGCCGCTGGAAAAAGCGGATCAGGGCCGCACCGGCGTGCAGTTCCGCGCGGCGGCCTATGCGCAGCCCAGTGCCCAGGTGCTGGCGCGGCTGCATGGCCTGCTGCAGCTCGATGGCCCGCAGGCCATGCGCTATGCCGACGCGCGCCGCCAATGCAGCCGGGCCATCGCGATAGGCCGGCAGACCGAGGAGCCCAGGCTCGATGCCTTTTTGCTCTGCGGTGATGCCAGTGCCGGCCGCTGGCTGGGGCCGGTACTGCGTGACGAGCAATCGGTGCAAAGCTATGGGCGTCTGCTGCTGTCCTCGGGGGCCAGGCCGCCCGCCGCCATGCCGGCCCGGTCGCCACAGATCTGTGCCTGCATGAATGTGGATGAGGCCAGCATCAGCTCGACGCTGGCCACGTGCGAGGGCAGCGCCGACGAGCGACTCGCCCAGCTCAAGTCCTGCCTGGGTTGCGGCACGCGCTGCGGCTCCTGCATTCCCAGGATCAAACAACTGGTGCATGCGACGCCTGCGCCGCAGTCGGCAGCCCTGCCGGTTGCTGCCTAGATTCCGATGTCCGGCAATGCATATGAAAGGCCAGCCATGACAAACAGCCATGCCACTTCCCTGTCGCCCGTGGGCCGTTGCTATCTGGTCGGTGCCGGCCCCGGCGATCCGGAGCTGCTCACGCTCAAGGCGCTGAGACTGATCCAGTCCGCCACGCTGCTGCTGGCCGACGACCTGGTGTCGGCCGACATCGTGAAGCTCGCCAGCGCAGGCGCCCGCGTCGTTCACGTGGGCAAGCGCGGCGGGCGCGAAAGCACCTCGCAGGAATTCATCGAAAAGCTCATGATCATGGCGGCCCGCCAGGGCGAGCTGGTGGTGCGCCTCAAGGGGGGCGATCCCTTCATCTTCGGCCGGGGCGGCGAAGAGGTCGAGCATTTGCGCATGGCGGGCATAGCCGTCGAAGTGGTCAACGGCATCACCGCCGGGCTGGCAGCCGCCACCAGCCTGGGCGTTCCGCTGACCCATCGCGACCATGCCCATGGCGTGGTGTTCATCACCGGCCACGCCAAGCCAGGCAGTGCCGGTCATGACTGGCAGCTGCTGGCCGGCACGGCGCGGATGCTGGGGCTGACGCTGGTGATCTACATGGGCGTTGCCACGGCCGCCGTCATCCAGCAGCAACTGCTGGCCGGCGGACTGCCGGCCTCGACGCAGGTGGCGCTGGTCCAGAACGCCAGCCTGCCTGCACAGCAGCAGATACTGACCGATCTGGGGCAGATGACGCAGGCGCTGGCAGCCAGCGGACTGGGTAGCCCCTGCGTGTTCGTGGTGGGCGAGGTGGTCGGCCTGGCCGCATCGTCGGCAGCCGGCCTTGACGGCATGCTTGAGCAGGTGCAGTTGCGCCGCGCCGTGGGTGCGTAAAGCCCGATTGCTGACAGCTGTCTCCCTTTTGTCTGAGTGCCGAGCCTGCATGACTAGAATTTGTCCGGCAACCCCTGAACATTTGTCACACCCGGCCGCGCCAGTCTGCAGGGGGATAGCGGCGGCCGACACCTATGAGTCATGCGATGAGCACTGCATATCCTGATACCCAGCTTTTGATCGACGGTCAGTGGCAGGACGCTGCCAGCGGCAAGAAAATTGATGTGCGCAACCCGGCCACGGGTGAGGTGATTGGCCGCGTGGCCCATGCCGATATTGCCGACCTGGACCGCGCCCTGGCGGCGGCCGACAAGGGCTTTCAGGTCTGGCGCAAGGTGTCTGCCCATGAGCGCGGCGCCATCATGCGCCGTGCCGCGGCCTTGCTGAAGGAACGCGCCGACGAGATCGCCGCGCTGCTGACGCAGGAGCAGGGCAAGCCGCTGGCCGAGGCCAAGGTGGAAATCATTGCCGGCGCCGGCATCATCGAATGGTTTGCCGACGAGGCTCTGCGTGTCTATGGCCGTATCGTGCCTTCGCGTCGCCCCGAGCAGCAGCAGCTGGTGATCAAGGAGCCTGTGGGCCCGGTCGCCGCCTTCACGCCCTGGAACTTCCCCGTCAACCAGATCGTGCGCAAGATCGGTGCGGCCCTGGCTTCGGGCTGCTCCTTCCTGGTCAAGGCGCCCGAGGAAACTCCGGCTTCCCCCGCCGCCCTGCTCAAGTGTTTCGTCGATGCCGGCATTCCAGCCGGTGTCGTGGGCCTGGTCTATGGCAACCCCGCGCAGATATCCGAATATCTGATTGCCCACCCGGTGATCCGCAAGGTGACCTTCACGGGCTCTACGGCCGTGGGCAAGCAACTGGCAGCGCTGGCCGGCCTGCACATGAAGCGCTCCACCATGGAGCTCGGCGGTCATGCCCCCGTGATCGTGGCCGAGGATGCCGACGTGCAACTGGCCGTCAAGGCCGCAGGCGCGGCCAAGTTCCGCAACGCGGGCCAGGTCTGCATCTCGCCCACGCGCTTTCTGGTGCACAACAGCGTGCGCGAGGAGTTCACGCGCGCGATGGTCGCCCATGCCCAGGCATTGAAGGTCGGCAACGGCCTGGAGCAGGGCACGCAGATGGGGCCGCTGGCCAATCCGCGTCGCGTGACCGCGCTGACCCAGCTGATCCAGAACGCCGAGCAAAGCGGCGCCAAGCTGATGACGGGCGGCGAATCCTTTGGTGCTGCGGGCAACTTCTTTGCGCCCACGGTGCTGGCCGACGTGCCCTTGACGGCCGATATCTTCAACCAGGAGCCCTTCGGCCCCGTGGCGGCGATTCGCGGCTTCGACAAGATCGAGGATGCCATTCAGGAGGCCAATCGCCTCTTCTATGGCCTGGCGGCCTATGCCTTCACGCGCTCGCTCAAGACGACGCACCAGCTGTCGCAGGATGTGGAAGCCGGCATGCTGTGGATCAACCAGCCTGCCCTGCCATCGGCCGAGCTGCCCTTTGGCGGCATCAAGGATTCGGGCTACGGCTCCGAAGGCGGCCCGGAAGCGCTGGAGGCCTATCTGGTGGCCAAGGCCGTGGCAATCAGCTGCGTTTGAATCTGCAAGGCATCTGATGCAAGGCCACCCTCGGGTGGCCTTTTTCATGGGACGTGTATGCCGTGCGGCTTATGGGGACTGTTTGTCGATCGTTATTCCAAAAATGAATAGCGGTGGCTAGAATCGACGGTTTTTTACATTCGACAACAAATTCCAGCCCGCGCCATGTCATTGCACTCCACGGTTTCCTCTCTCCATCCTCCGAGTTTTGTTCTTCGCCGCAGCTGGTTGTGGGGCGCGCTGGCCATCGTGCCCATGGGCACGGCCTGGGCGCAGGTGGCAGCTGCGGGCGCAGCCGAAGCCGCGAGCCAGACCTTCACGCTGGGTACGGTGGAAGTCAGCGTGCGGCGCGAGGCCGAGGAGCTCGGGGCCGGCGACATGCAGCGTGTATCCAGTGCCGAAATGGAGCGCAGCAACGCCAGCACCGTGGCCGATGCCGTGCGCAATCTTCCTGGCGTGAGCCTGTCGCGCAACATCCGCAACGAGGAAATGATCAATCTGCGCGGCTTCGATTCGCGTCAGGTGCCCATCTTTGTGGACGGCGTGCCGCTGTACGTGCCCTATGACGGCTATGTGGATCTGGGCCGCTTCACCACCTTCGACCTGGCCGAGATCAACGTGGCCAAGGCCGGAGCCTCGCTGCTCTACGGCCCCAATACGCTGGGCGGCGCCGTCAATCTGGTCACGCGCAAACCGGTCAAGCCCTTCGAGGGCGACGTGCGCCTCGGAGTGGGCAGCGGCGGCGAGCGCAGGGCGAGCTTCAACCTGGGCGGCAACCAGGGCAACTGGTACTACCAGCTGGGTGCCTCCTACCTGGAGGCCGACAGCTTTCCTCTGCCCCGGGGCTTCAGGGATTACAAGAAGCAGCCCACCGATACCGGCAGCAAGCGCGAGAACGCCGACCGCACCGACAAGCGCCTGTCCTTCAAGCTCGGACTCACGCCCAATGCCACGGACGAATACGCCATCGGCTATGTGCGCCAGGAAGGCGAGAAGGGCAATCCGGTCTACACCGGCCAGTCCACGCAGAAGAACGCCGTGCGTTACTGGCGCTGGCCCTACTGGGACAAGGACAGCCTGTATTTCCTGAGCACCACCCGTCTGAACAGCAGCAATGTGCTCAAGACGCGCCTCTACCACGACACCTACAAAAACGGTCTCGACATGTACAAGGACGCCAGCTACACGGCCCACGATCCGACCAGCGGCTACAAGGACGTGAGCAAGGGGGCCAGCGTGGAGTGGGTCAACTACGCCTTCTCCGGTCATGAGCTGCATGCGGCCTTCCACTACAAGCAGGACGAGCACACCGACGCGGCTTCGGGCAAGGACCCGCAGAAGCACTACCGCGATGTGACCACCTCGCTGGTGCTCGAGGATCACATCGCCCTGGCCGAGCGCTGGCGCCTGACGCTGGGCCTGAGCCACGACCAGCGCGATGCCAGGCAGGTCTACCAGTGGCCCACGGGCTCCACCAGCGCCACCAACGGCCTGGCACGCCTGAGCTATGCGCTCACGGCCCAGGGCGACGAGGTCTATCTGATTGCCTCGCACAAGAGCCGCTTTGCGACCATCAAGGACCGCTATTCGGCACGCATGGGAACGGCCCTGGCCAACCCCGACCTCAAGCCCGAGGTGGCCAGCCATCTGGAGCTGGGCCTGAGCGGCAAGCCCTGGCAGGGCGGCAAGGGACAGGCGGCCGTGTTCTACAGCCGGGTGCGCGACCAGATCCAGACCATGGTTGTGGACTCCACGGCCTGCGGCGGCAAGACCTGCAACCAGGCGCAGAACGTGGGACGCACGCGCAATGTCGGTTTTGAGGTGTCGCTGGCGCAGCAGCTGTCGGCCCAATGGGCTGTGCATGCGGGCTACACCTATCTGAGCCGCACCAATCTCAGCGATCGCAGCATCACGCTGACGGACACGCCGCGCCAGCGCCTGACGGCGGCCCTGCAATGGAGTCCGCAGGCCCAGTGGCAGCTGCGTGCCGAGCTGGAGGCAGAACAGGGCCGCAAGGTGCCGCTGTCGGCCAGCGGACAGGCACAGGTCTATCAGATGGCCGGCTACGGCGTGGCCAATCTGCGTGCGCGCTATCTGCCGCGCCCGGACACCACGCTGGACTTCGGCGTGGCCAATCTGGGCGACAAGTGGTATCAGCTGGCCGACGGTCTGCCCATGCCGGGGCGCAGCTGGTACGTGAATCTGGGCTACCGGTTCTGATGGCCATGGAACACCTGCTTCAGACATCGCTGACCTCGCTGACAAGACGTGACTGGCTGCGGAGTCTGGCGGCCCTGGGCATGGCCGGCGGCCCGGCCCTGGCGGCGGGAGCGCAACCCGCTTCGGACGCCGGCATACAGGTGGCGGCCGTGGGCGGGCTCGTGCTGTGCGGCGTGTGGCCGCGCGTGGCCGAGCAGGCCAGCCACGCCCTGACCATGCCGGTCACCACCGTGGCGGCCGCACCCAAGGAGGGCGTGGTGCCCGCCTTCGCGCGCGGCCAGGCGCAGATGCTGCTGATCCACGCCAGCGACGAAGCCATGGCACTGGAGGCCAGCGGCATGGCTGGCTCTGCGCGCGTCTGGGGCTGGAACGAGCATGTCATTGCCGGCCCCGCTCATGACCCCGCCGGCGTGCGTTCGGCCGCTGACGGCACGCAGGCGCTGCAGCGCATTGCCCAGACCGGCACCCCCTTTATCGCGCTGCGCGATCCCGGCAGCTATACCGTGATGCAGCGTCTGTGGCGGCGCGGGGGCATACGCCCCGATGCGCGCTGGCTGCGCGCCGACACCGGCCCGCGACCACAGGCCGTGCTGGAGCTGGCTGCGCGCGAGCAGGCCTACGCCGTGGTCGGCCATATTCCCCTGGCCTTCGGCAAGATGGGCGCCCCCGGCATAGAGCTGCTGCTGCACGGCGATCCGCTGATGCGCAGACCCTATGTGCTGCTCACACCGGGCCCGCGCCATCCGGCCACAGCGCAGCAGCGCCAGGCGGCTGGCCTTTTGGCCGAGTACCTGCTGTCTGCGCCCGGCCAGCGTGCGCTGGAAGCGGCCAGCGGTGTGAACGGTCCTTGGGTGTTTGCGCGCGACAGCGTGCCCGCCGGCATGAGCGCCGGTGTCGATGGACAGACTTGAGTGAAGGAGCAGCATGAGCACCGCTATGACGCCGCCGCTGGCGGCATTGATTTACCCCGATGAGCGGCACGATATCGAGGACTTGCTGGAAGGCGTGGCGCGGCGGCTGCAGCAGTCGGGCCGCAGCGTGGGCGGGCTGGTGCATCGGCAAAGCTGCTATGCCAACGGCAACAAATGCATGCGTCTCGTGGATCTGCGCAGCGGCCAGCAGTTCGAGATGACCGAGGATCTGGGCGCGGCCTCGCGGGCCTGCAGCCTCAATCCTCAGGCCCTGGCCCGGGCCAGCGAGGTGCTGCGCCAGGCGCTGGCCGATGGTGTGGAGCTGGCCGTCGTCAACTGCTTCGGCCAGCTCGAAGCCGCCGGCGGCGGGTTTGTCCAGGAGATCGCCGCCTTTGTCGAGGCCGGCATTCCCGTGATCACGGCCGTGGCGGCCCGCCACGAGGCCGGCTGGCAGAGCTTTACCGGCGGCGCCTTCGTGCGCCTGCCGGTCGATGAACAGGCACTGCTGCACTGGTGCCGCCAGCAGCTGCAGCGCGAAGACCCGGGAGACCGGTCATGCTGACGCGGCGCCAATGGCTGCAGGCCGGTGCTGCGACGTTGGCCTCGGGCCTGCATCAGAGCGGGGCCTGGGCGCAGGATGGCGGCTCGGTCATTGCAGCGCGCTTTGGCTCGCTGCCGGCACGGCCTGGCCGCGTGTTCGCTTCGGGGCCGCCGGCAGGCGTGCTGCTGGCCGCGCTGGCGCCTCAGCAGCTGCTGGGCTGGCCCATGCAGCTCAGCGACGCGGCGCGCGCCCATCTGGGTGCGCCACTGCAGGCTTTGCCCTATCTCGGGCGCCTGTCGGGCCGTGGCAGCACGCTGCCGCTCGAAAAGCTGCTGGCGCTGCAACCCGATCTGGTGCTGGACTCCGGGACCTCCGACGCCACCCATGTCTCTGCCGCCGAACGCCTGGCGCGCCAGACGGGCCTGGCCTGCGTGCTGGTGCAAGGCAGCCTGCCCGAACATGCGCACCAGCTGCGCGAGGTCGGCGCCCTGCTGGGTGCGGCCGAGCGCGGCCGGGCCCTGGCCCGCCATGCGGACGAGGTCGCGGCTCTGGTGCGCGCCGTGACTGCCGGACTCGGTGAGCAGGCCCGGCCGCGTGTCTATCTGGGGCGCGGCGCCAACGGTCTGGAAACCGGGCTGGCCGGCTCCATCAATGTCGAGGTGATCGAGTATGCGGGCGGTCGCAATGTGGCGGCCCAGGCCGGCAGGGGCGGACTCACGCGCGTGTCCATGGAGCAGATCCTGGCCTGGGACCCCGAAGTCATACTGACCCAGGAGTCGGGCTTTGCCGAGCGCGTGCGCCAGGATCCCTTGTGGCGCGGCGTCAGCGCCGTGCGCAGCGGCCGTGTGCACTGCGCGCCCGTGCTGCCCTTTGGCTGGCTGGACGGCCCGCCCAGCGTGAACCGGCTGATCGGCGTGCGCTGGCTGCTTGAGAAGCTGCATCCGGGCCGCTTCGCCCAGCAAGGTGTCAAAGCCCTGGAGCAGGCGGTGAGCGAGTTCCATGCGCTGTTCTATGGTGTGCAGCTGTCGTCGGCCCAGCTGCATGGGCTGCTGCAGCTGGCGCGCTGAATGCATGAGGCTGGCATGAAGTCATTCGATATCGGGGAAGGTGCCCAAAGGTCGAAGGAAGCGGCAAGTCCGCAAAGCGCGGCATCGAGCAATGCCGCAGGGCATGGTCGCCAGCGCGGCCCTCTGCGTGCGGGCATGGGTTGGTGGCTGGCCCTGCTCTTGCTGGCTCTGGTGCTGCTGTGGGCGCTGGGCTCGGGCCAGTTTGCGCTGGCGCCGGCACAACTGGCCGAAGCGCTATGGGCGCGGGCCATGGGGGCGGATTCGCCGCTGGCGCCAGCGGCCGAAACCGTGCTCTGGAACATCAGGCTGCCTCGCATCGCAGCCGGCATGGCGGTCGGTGCGATGCTGGGTGCGGCCGGTGCGGCCTACCAGGGCATGTTTCGCAACCCGCTGGTCTCGCCCGATATTCTGGGCGTGTCGGCCGGCGCGGGTCTGGGCGCCGTGGTCGCCATCTATCTGGGGCTGTCGATGTTCGCCGTGCAATGGCTGGCCTTTGGCGGCGGGCTGGTCGCCGTGGCTGTCGTGGTGGCCGTCAGCGCCTGCGTGCGCAGACATGATCCGGTGCTGGTTCTGGTGCTGGCCGGTATTGCGCTGGGCGCCTTGCTGGGGGCCGGCATTGCCCTGATCAAGACCCTGGCCGACCCGAACACCCAACTGCCGTCCATCACCTTCTGGCTCATGGGCGGCCTGTCGGCCGTGACGCTGCAGGAAGTGGCCGCCACGGCTCCCGTGATGCTGGCGGCCCTGCTGCCTTTGCTGCTGCTGCGCTGGCGCATCAACCTGCTGGCTCTGCCCGATGAGGAAGCGCGGGCTCTGGGCGCGCCGGTCGCGCGGCTGCGCCTGGTGCTGGTGGTTTGCGCCACGCTGGGCACGGCGGCGGCCGTGTCGCTGGCCGGCATCATCGGCTGGGTCGGGCTGGTGGTGCCGCATGTGGCGCGCCTGCTGGTCGGCCCCGATTTCGTGCGCCTGCTGCCGGCCTCGGCCCTGCTGGGCGCGGGCTTTGTGGTGGTGGCCGATACGTTGGCCCGCACCATGGCGCGCATCGAGCTGCCGCTGGGCATTTTGACGGCCCTGGTTGGCGCACCATTCTTTCTGTATCTGCTGGCCCGCACGGGTCGCCGTGAAGGACAGGCCTGATGGCGGTGCTGGACTTGCTCGGGCTGCGCACCGGCCACGGTCGCCGTGTGGTCAGCGAATCGGTGGACCTGTCCATTTCCACCGGCGAGGTGCTTTGTCTGCTGGGCCCCAACGGCTGCGGCAAGACCACGCTGTTTCGAACGGTTCTGGGCCTGCTGCCGCCGCTGGCGGGGCGGGTGCTGGTGCAGGGCCAGCCGGTGCAGCACTGGCCGCGCGCGGAGTTCGCGCGCCGCGTCGGCTATGTGCCCCAGGCACAGGCCGGAGTGTTTGCCTTCGAGGCGCTGGACATGGTGCTCATGGGCCGCGCTGCGCGCCTGCCCCTGCTGGCCAGGCCCTGCGGCGCGGACCGCGCCATGGCACTGGCCTGCATGGAGCGGCTGCAGATCGCACATCTGGCCGCACGCCGCTACACGGAGCTCAGCGGCGGCGAGCGGCAACTGGTGCTGATTGCGCGCGCGCTGGCGCAGGAGCCGGCGCTGCTGGTCATGGACGAGCCCACGGCCAGCCTGGACTTCGGCAACCAGATTCGCGTGCTGGAGCAGATCGAGGCGCTGAGCGCCCAGGGCATGGCCATGCTGCTGTCCACCCACCAGCCCGAGCACGGCTTGCGTGTGGCCAGCCGGATCGCTCTGCTGGGCCATGGGCGACTGCTGGGCGTGGGCGAGCCGCGCGCCGTGGCCGCGCCCGCAGCGCTGGCTGAGCTCTATGGTGTCAGCGAGGCGGCGATTGCCGCCCATCTATCGGGCGGCCGCTGAAGTGATCAGCGCAACGAGGCGCTGGAGGCAAAGAAGGCCGGATGCTCGTAGATGTCCTGGGCAGCGAGTCGCAGTTGCAGCGCCTGCTCTGGCTGGCGCTGCTGTATGCGCCGGGCCAGGCCTTGCAGCAGCGGCACGGCCCTGGCGGGAGCGCTGGGCAGTTGTTGCAGTCTCTGCAGCGCGCTGTGCACAACGCGCAAGGTGCTTTCGGACAGGAGTACATCCGCTTGCAACTGGTGCAGGATCAGCACGGCCTTGCCCACCCGCAGCGCGGCCAGGCCGCAGTCGGCCGCGTCCTGCACGGCGGGGGCGCTGACTTTTTCGCAGGCACGCACCAGGCGCAGCAGGCGGTGGTAGAGGCGGGCGCGCCACACGCGCACGTCTCGGGCGTGCGCCGGGGCCGAGGCCATGTCCTGCAGCTCATGGACCATCATGGCGCGCAGGCCGTCCAGCCTGCCTTGCGCGGTGACGGGCAGGATGAAGCGATAGGCCGCCCAGCCGGCCAGCGGGCCGGTAACGATGGCAAAAGCCATGGACAGCGAGTGGCCCACATCGAGCTGATAGGGGAAATGCGGCGACAGTGCCAGCAGGATCACCATATTGCAGTCGAAGCCGTACAGCGTGGTGCGGCGGTGGCTGAGCAGCAGGGCGCCAAGGAAGATAAAGGGCAGCATCATCAGCACCATCTGCAACTGGCTGTTGGCAAACGGCCAGGCAAACCACTGGCAGGCCAGCGCCACGCCCGCGCCCATGGCCTGACCCAGAATCACAAAGCGCATGGTGAAGGCCGGGTTCTCGAAAGAGGAGAACACGGTGATCATCACCGACAGGCCCAGCAACATATAGGCGCCGCCATGCCAGCCGGTGACCACCCAGATCAGGCCGACCAGAAAAATGGAGCTGAATGCCCGCAGCATGGCCCGGCGCGCGCCCACCCAGTCGCTGTGCAGGACCACGGGCAACTGACGTGCGCGATGGTGGGCTGGCAGAGTCAGGTCGCTGGCAGCCACAAAGTGGGCCTGCAGGGCCAGGCCGATATTGCCCAGAATCTCTTCGGCATGGCCCCAGCCTGCGGCGGCGTTGCGGGCCGTGGCAATGGCGTCGATGGCGGCCAGCGGTGCGGGCTGGGTTTCCAGCAGCTTGGCAGCTTGCCTCAGTGCAGCCGTCATGGCTTGGGCGTGGTCGGGCGAGAACTCGGCCGTGAGGGTCTTGCCCGCGCTGTCGCGCAGCCAGAGCAGGGCCGAGATCTGGGTATTGATCAGGCGGCGCAGCGCCCGCACGGCGCGGCGCGAACGCTGCGAGCCTGCGGCATGGGGGTCCAACCCTTCCTCGATGGCAGCCATCACGACAAGGCGCTCGGCCAGGTCCCTGGGGCTGAGGGCGCTATGCCCGCTGGCCGTGGCCTGGGCGGCGTCGGCGATGTCGCGCAGCAGACGGGCGCAGAGCCGGCGCACCCGGCCGTCACCGGGTATTTCGGCGCTCACGGGCGTGAACAGCCAGCCTACGACCAGGGCGGCGGCCACGCCGGTCAGGGCGGTAAACAGGCGATCCCAGCCCAGCGCGTAGACATGGGCAGGGTTGCCGTTGTCCAGCAAAGCCACCATGGAGGCCGAATAGCCGGCCAGCATGGTGCCGTAGGAGGCAAAGCTGCGCTGCAGATTGCCCATGCCCGCGCAAATGCCGATCCACACCGCCAGTCCCGTGACCAGCCAGAGCAGATCGCCATTGGCCACCAGCACCAGCACTACGCCGGCAGCCGTTCCGACCAGCGTGCCCGTGGTGCGGAAAAAGCTTTTCTCCAGCAGTTGGCCGCGCAGCGGCTGGGAGGCGGCCCAGACCGTCATGCCTGCCCATTGCGGGTGCTCCAGCCCCAGGGCCCAGGCGGCGAACACGGCAATGCAGGCGGCAAAAGCCGTGCGCAGATGCTGGCGCAGGCGGGCGCTGTCAAAGCCCCATCGCGTAGCACTCTCCAGCAGGCGGTCGTAGGCTGCCACGCTCATGCGCGCTCCTCGGTGCCGCAATGGGCTTGGGCCGAGTGCTGCTCGTGCATCTGCTCGATGCGGGCGCGAATCTTGTTGACGCCGCCCAGCATGGCTTCGACCTCGGAGTCCTCAAGGTCCTGCAGCAGACTGAGCTCGGCTTCGAGCATGGTGGCGCGGATGCTGTCCACGGCGCTATTGCCTGCGGCAGTGAGAAAGATGCGCTTGCTGCGGCGGTCGGCCGCATCGGCACGGCGCTCCACCCAGCCCTTGCCCTCAAGAATGTCCAGCAGGCGAACCAGGCTGGAGCCGTCCAGCCCCACGCGCTCGGCCAGTTCCTTTTGCGTCACGCCGTCACCCCAGGCGCGCAGGTGCAACAGCGGCGTCCAGGTGGCGTCGGTCAGGCCGCTGGCGGCCAGCTGTTCTTCGACAAAGCGCCGCCATTGGCGGGTCAGGGTGACCATGAGAAAGCCCAGGCGGTCGCGGGAGGGAGCATCGGCAAAAGACATGGCCGAATTTTGATGCTTTTGCAATTAATTTGCAATTCAAACTAATTGAGTCTGCATTGATATATAGGGTATTCCCCTGTTTCTCTGCGGCATAAAAAAAGAGAGCTACAAGCGCTCTCTTTCAAAGGGTTTCAGACCTTTAGATGTTGTATTTCTAATCCAGTCAAGCGCAAGCCGCTATCAAAACAGTGTCGGAATCCAGAGATTCAGTACCAGTCCGGCGACCAGCAGCCAGGCGAACAAAGCCAGGGCCAGAATCAGCGGCCGGGTGCCGGCAGCGCGCACGGCGCGGATATGGGTGGTCAGGCCCAGAGCGGCCATGGCCAGGGCCAGCAGCGCGTTGTCGAGTTGAATGCCGACGCTGACCACTTCCTTGGGCAGCACGCCCAGGGAGTTGACGCCGGCCATGGCCACGAAGCCCACGGCAAACCAGGGAATGGTGATCCGGTTGGCGGGCTGGCCGTTGTTCACACCCAGGGCCCGCTCGCTGCGTGTCAGCCACATGGACAGCACCAGCAGGAAGGGGGCCAGCATCATCACGCGCACCATCTTGGCGATCACGGCCGTGTCTGCGGCCTGGCTGCCGATGGCTTCGCCGGCGGCCACGACCTGGGCCACCTCATGCACGGTGGAGCCGACGAAAACGCCGTACTGCTGCATGCTGGTGTCTATCCAGCCGTACTCGGCATTCCAGTGAAACAGCGCCGGGTAGAGAAAGGTGCCGATGGTGCCGAACACCACCACGGTGGCCACGGCCACGGCCACGTCTTCTGCGCGGCCCTTGACCACGGGTTCGGTGGCCAGCACGGCGGCAGCGCCGCAGATGGAGGCGCCGGCCCCCACCAGCATGGTGGTTCGCTTGTCCATGCCCAGCAGCTTCTGGCCTATCCACTGCGCCAGCAAAAAGGTGCTGGACAGCACCAGCGCATCGATCACCACGCCGGCCATGCCGACCTGGCCGATGTCCTGGAAGGTCAGGCGCAGACCGTAGAGCACGATGCCGGTGCGCAGCAGGCGGGCCTTGGTGAAGGCGATGCCGCTGGCACACTGGCTGGCGATGGCGGGATAGACGGTGTTGCCGATCAGCAGACCGATGATGATGGCCAGCGTCAACGCGCTCAGGCCGTTGTTCTTGATGACCGGAAACTGCGCGGCCCAGGTGGCCACGGCAGCGATGGCGCCCGCCAGCAGCAGGCCGGGGATCATCCCGCCGGTCTTGTGCATCCAGCCTTGCGAGGGTGCGGAGTTTTTCAGTGTTGTAGTGTTCATCGTGACCTTTCGCAGCAGGCAAGACAACAGGTCTGATTGCCGGCATGGAGGTCACTTTAGATTTCTTGGTTATATTTGTATAACTAATAGTTTTTGTAAGATCAACCTGTAAAACAGGTAGATTGGGCTATCTGGCTCCTGCAATCCGACTCAATCATGGGCGGGATGAGCCGGCGCTAGCCTGCTGTCATCGATACGAATATACGAATCATCGTCATGCTGCATCTCACCTTGCGTCAGTTCGAGATCTTCTGCGCCGTGGCCCAAAGCGGAACCACGGTGGCGGCCGCAGAGGCCGTAGCGCTTTCCCAGTCGGCCACCAGTGCCGCGCTGCAGCAGCTGGAGCAAGGCCTGGGCGTGCAGCTGTTCGAGCGCGTGGGCAAGCGCCTGGTGCTCAACGATGCAGGCCGCGCGCTGCTGCCCCAGGCCCTGGGCGTGCTGGAGCAGGCAAGAGGCATAGAGCAGACGTTTTCCGCGCGTGCGGCCAATATGCCGGTGCGCCTGCGCGTGGCGGCCAGCACCACCATCGGCACCTATGCGCTGCCCGAAGTGCTGGCGCGGCTGGCGCGCTCGCATCCGCTGGTGCGCGTGGACCTGCAGATCGCCAATACCCAGGAGGTGGGCGAAGCCGTGCTGGCCATGGAGGTCGACATGGGCCTGATCGAGGGCAGCAGCCACTGGCAGGGGCTGGAGGTCGAGCCCTGGCTGCGCGACGAACTGGTCATCGTGGCATCGCCGCAGGACCCGCTGGCCGAGCAGGCGCGCAACAAGCCGCTGGGCGTGGCAGCGCTGCGCAAGGCGGCATGGCTGCTGCGCGAGGCGGGCTCGGGCACGCGCGAGATGGTCGAGCATGCGCTGCTGCCGCATCTGCACCAGCTGCCTGCAACCGCCACGCTGGGCAGCTCCGAGGCGATTGCGCGCTGTGTCGAGCAGGGGCTGGGCATCAGCTGTCTGTCGCGCGTGCTGGTGCAGTCACAGCTGCAGGCGCGGGCGCTGGAGATTCTTCCCACCACCTTGCCGCGCATGTGGCGCAACTTCTCTTTGGTGCAGCGCGCCGGCAAGCGCCGCTCGCCCGCGCTGCAGGCCTTTGTCGATGCCTGCAAGGCCGGCGAGCCGCCGCCGCTTGCAGCGTCCGCAGCCCAAGCGCCCGACATGCTGTAGCGCTTGAATGACAGTCGCAGGCAGCTATGGTTTTCTTGACAATGATTTTGCTTGCGGCGGCGGTTTTTGCCCCTATATTGGATAGACAAGTCGGGCGCGGGTTGCACAGCGCCTGCTTCCACAAGCAGGGAGGAACACCATGAAAACTATCGATGAAATGCTGCACCTGGACCTGCTCACTCATGAACAGCATCTGCAGATCAGCCACTGGATCGACGATGCGCAGTCCCCCGAGGCCATTTTGCAGATGCCTGCCGGACTGTGGCAGGCCGTGGAGCGGGCCAGCCAGGCCATGGGCGTGAACGAGGATTTGCTGCGTCCGCCGGCGCTGGACGCGGGCGGCCTGACCTTCAGTCAGTAAGTCGCTGCACCTGGCCTTGAGCGAAGACTGCCTCAAACGCAGGCTGCATAACTGCAGCCTGCTCTGATTTTCATTTCAGCGGGATCGCCGTTGCCTGCGGCACGGCCACGGCGGTGACGCTGTTCTGGGGCGAGCCCTCGATCACCCGGTCCGAGTAGGTCATATAGATCAGGGCATTGCGCTTGGCATCCACCATGCGCACCACACGCAGGCGCTTGAACAGCAGCGAGGTGCGCTCGGTGAACACTTCTTCCTGCTGCCTGAGCGGCGCGGGGAACTGGATATTGCCCGTGGCCTGGCAGGCGATCGACGCCTCCGAGCGATCCTCGGCCAGGCCCAGGCCGCCCTTGATGCCGCCGGTCTTGGCGCGCGAGACATAGCAGGTCACGCCCGGCACCTTGGGGTCGTCATAAGCATCGACCACGATCTTGTGATCCGGGCCAATCCACTTGAAGACGGTGTCCACGGAGCCGATCTGCTCGGCATGGCTCATGCCGACAAAGGCCATGGTTCCTACGGTGGCGGCCGCAACGGCCAGAGCGGCAGAGAGCAATTTCATGGTGGTGCGCATACGTTGAATTAAGGGTTAACCCTTGTTTTTTGACAGGGCATTGAGTCCTGGGCAAGGGATTGGCAGCCGGCCTTAGGACAATACCCGCTGCTGCAGAACTTTCTGTATTGCATCACGGTTTGCCCCGGCCTGCTGGCGGGCACCGGCTGCTGAGACGCCGCCACAGGCATGACACAGCGCATGCCGGACTTCCGAACTCCCTCTTTGATCTGCGACGGCCCCTTGGGCGGTGGCTCCATGCAAGTGCCGCATCCGCCGGATGTGGCCGTTATCTATGTCGGTGAACGTTTCTGCGCCCGGTCTGAGCGCTTCCTCCCTGCTGTTGATGGCACTGGCCTGTGGCCTGTGCGCGGGCGGCAATTATTTCAATCAGCCACTGCTGCACTCGATTGCCTCTCATTTCTCGGTCAGCGAGTCGGCAGCCGCGACCAGCGTGACGCTGGCCCAGGTGGCCTATGCAGCAGGCCTTTTGCTGCTCGCTCCGCTGGGCGACAAGCTGCAGCGCCGCGGCCTGGCCGTGAGCCTGATGCTGCTGGCGGCCCTGGGGCAGGCGCTGTGCGGCCTGGCGAGCCAGTTCGACCTGTTCCTGCTGGGCACGCTGATGGCCGGTCTGTTCTCGGTTGCGGCCCAGGTGCTGGTGCCCATGGCGGCGGCACTGGCCCAGCCGGGGCAAAGCGGGCGGGCGGTGGGCTGGGTGATGAGCGGTCTGCTGCTGGGCATCTTGCTGGCCCGCAGCGTGGCCGGCATGGTCTCGGAGGCCTGGGGCTGGCAGGCCGTCTACCAGGGCGCTGCGCTGGTGATGGCCGTGGTGGCGCTGTGGCTGTGGAAGGCGCTGCCGGCATCGCGCAACCCCAGTCCTGTCAGTTATCCACAGGTGCTCAGAAGCATGTGGCATCTGCTGCGCAGCCAGCCGGGTCTGCGCCAGCGTACCCTGGTCAGCGCGCTGGCGTTCGCCTCGGTCAGCGTGCTGTTCTCGACCATGGCGCTGCAGTTGTCCAGCGGCCCCCTGGGCCTGGATGACGGGCAGATCGGCCTGATCGGTCTGGCCGGCGCGGCAGGAGCCCTGGTGGCCACACAGGCGGGGAGGCTGGTGGACAAGGGCCTGGGCCGCGTGAGCTGCGCCATCGGGGCGCTGGCCCTGCTGCTGTCCTGGCCTCTGCTGTGGGTGGGCGGAGCGCATCTGGGCTGGTTTGTGCTGGGCATGGTGGTGATCGATCTGGGCCTGCAATGCCTGAACATCACCAACCAGGCCACGGTGGCCCAGTTGCTGCCCGCAGCGCGCGGCCGCATGAATGCCGTCTATATGACGGGCTATTTCACGGGCGCAGCGGCGGGCTCGGCCCTGGGGACTCTCGCCTGGGGCATTGACGGCTGGCAAGGTGCCTGCGTGCTGGGCCTGGCCCTGGCGCTGCTGGCCTGCCTGGGCACTTTCAGGATGCGCAAGACCCATGGCAGGCTTGTCAGTCTGGTCTAGAGCCAGCGGCTTTAAAGATCCCAGCGCAGGGAGGCGCTAAAGGTTCTCTGCGGATAGGGGTGGAAGTTCCAATACTTGGCATTGTTGGCGTTGTCTATGCCAAAGGCCGCCGACAGCTGTCTGTCGATCTGATAGCGTGCCCGCAGATCGACGCTGAAATACTGGCTGGCTCCCATATAGGTGTCGGCATGCACGTCGCTGTTGTCCAGATTCGAGTACTGGCGCCCGCTGTAGCGCGCCGCCACGGTCAAGGCCCAACGCTCGTCGGGCTTGTAGGTGGCCCAGGCCGTGGCGCGCCAGCGCGGCACCCGGGGCTGCCATTTGCCGACGCTGGCCGGGTTGGCCGCATTGGCCGTGATGCGCGAGTTGGCCCAGGTCAGGCTGCCGCCCAGGTCCAGCCCGCGAATCCACACCGACTGCGCCGAGTAAGCCAGCTCCAGCCCCGAGGTCCTGACCTGATCCACGTTCTGCACCGCAGAGACGGTGGTGCCGGCAATCAGCTGGCTGTAGAGCGCATCGCGCGTGCGCTCATGGAACCAGGTCGCGCGCAGCAAACCACTGCCCAGATCCTGCTCGGCCGTCAGCTCGCCCGTCCAGGACTTTTCGGGTTTCAAATTCGGGTCGTTGATGAAGGACAGCGCCCCGCCCGAGGTCGCGCCATACAGCTCGCCCACGGTGGGAAAGCGCACGGCCCGGCCCAGCGATGCCTTGAGCGTGGTGTTGCGGGCCAGCTGATAAGCCAGTGCCGCCTTGGGCGAGAAATGCGATTCGCTGCGCTGGGCGTAGTCCAGCTGACTGCTGGCCGTGGCGGTGTGGCCCTGGCTGGCCGTCCAGTCCTCCCAGCGCAGGCCCAGCACGGCCTTCCAGTCCCTGGCCAGCTGCCAGCTGTCCTGTGCCCAGGCGTAGCGGGTCTCGGCCCTGCCGCCGACCTGGCTGACGACCGATTGCGCGTTGGCCGGGCCGGACTGCCAGTCGCCGAGCACGTTGTATTTGCTGATGTTCAGCCTGTAGGCGTCGCGGCCCAGGCCGAAGTCCACGATATGTGCACCTTTCATTCCCTGCGGCCGCCATGTGCCCTTGGCGGCCAGTGTGTTCCAGCCCGTGCCGTCCTGGTCCTGCAGCGTGCCCTTGCCGCCCAGATTGGCGGCAGGCTGGGCCACGGTGGGAACTCGCTGCTGATCCTTGCCGTAGTCGTACAGGCTGGCGCTGAGCTCCCAGTCAAACTCGCCCTGCGTATGGCTTTTGAGCGAGACCCCGTGCATGGTGTGGGTCTGCTGGTCCTGGCTCAGGCCGAAGGCGGTGTCGGCCAGCTTGTAGGTTTTGCCGTCGATATTGATGTTGCCGCTGTAGACCGGCTGGCCATTGGGTCCGCGCAGATAGGTCTCGGAGCTGCCCTGGGCGCTGTTCTGCCACCAGCCCAGCGTGTAGCTGGCGCGCAGCGTGGGCGTGATGTCATAGGCCAGCTTGATCTTGGCGTGATCCTGCCGGGTGCGGTACTGCGTGCCCGCGCCCAGGATGTACCAGGGCTGGTTGGTGGTGTTGAGCCCGGCAATCGCCCCGGTCACGGGCGTGCCGGCACCGCCTGCCACGCCGGCGGACTGCAGCACGGTGGGGAAGGTCATGGGCTGGCCCTGGCTGTCGCTGCGGCTGAGGTTGATCCAGTACGACCAGCCTGCGCTTCTGCTGCCGATGGAGGCGCTGGTATTCCAGCTGCGGTATTGGCCGCTGCTGCCCAGCACGTCGGCGCTCTGGTGGGCATAGCCAGCGGCCACATGGGCTTCGAGCTTGTCGGGCATGCGCGTCACATAGTCCACCACGGCACCGGCGGAGTTGCCGGGGTAGGCGGCCGAGAACGGGCCGTACATGACATCGACGCGTTCGATCTCCTCGGGCGTCACCAGGCCCCAGCGCGGCGCATAGTTGCTGCCGTTGGCAATGCCATTGCCCAGATAGTTGGACAGCAGAATGCCGTCGGCATAGACGGCCGAGCGCGCGCTATTGCCCGTGCCCGAAGCCCGCGTGGAGAGGATGGCGTGGTTGTAGTCGCCGATATAGCGCTTGCGCACCAGCAGGCTGGGCAGATATTTGAGCGCATCCTCGCTGTCGGTGGCATTGATGCGGGTCTCGATCTCCTCGCGCGTGATGCCTTCGATGGTGGTCGGAATCTGCGTGGGCAGCGAGCTGGGCTGGCCGCCGTTGACGGTGACCACGCCCAGGGTCTTGGAGCGCTCGGGCAGGTCAGCGGAATCGGTCGAGGTCTGGGCCAGGCACGGCCATGCAATACCACTGACCACCAGTGGCAGAAAAATCTGTTTCATGAATGCTTACCTTGGGACGTGGTTGTCCCTATGAATCTGATAGCGGCCAGCGCAGATCAGAACTGCGCTAGAGCCCGAAATGGTTCAGAGGTAAGCGGGAGGCGGCCCGCGCGCGGGCAGGGGAGCAGCGGTGAGCGAGGCGATGCGCGCCCGCTGCACGGGCAGCAGCGCATGCCACAGCGGTGACTCGGTAGGGGGCGGCAGTTGCAGCGCGGGCGGAGGCAGTGCTGCATGGGGCAGGCACATGGGGCAATCGAGGTGACCCGCACCCAGAACGCTGCTGCCGTCTTCGCCCTTGACGATCAGCTTGACCGCGCCGGTGCTGGTGCAGATCAGCTCAAACCCCTGAGACTGGATCAGCGGCGCGGCAGCCGCGACCCCCATGGACAGTGCCAGCCATGCCAGCACGCACCGGCCCAGCAGGCAGGTGGCTATGCGGCGAAGCGGTTGCAAGGTCATGGGTCGGTCGGTGCGGATATGCGTTCGCATCATACGGCGTCTGCCGGCTCAGACCATGCGTGAAAACCGCCGCGCAGCCCCTGTGGCCGGTGCAAAGTGCTGTGACTTCAAAGACAAAACCCTGCGCAAGGCCGGGTTTGAAAAACTGAAAACTGGCGCACTCCAGGCCAGTGACAGCAAGCAAGGGCCTGGGCGGCCCCGCCGCCGCGCAGCGAGGGCTGCCCCAGCAAGGGCTGCCCCAGCGAGGCTGTCGTCCCCCTCGTGAGGGGGAAGGCGCGTCAGCGCCTCAGGGGGGCTGTTATGGGGTTACTGCCCTGCAACGTGTTTGCGCAGGTGCTCCAGAGCTTCTTCCACCTGGTCCACCAGCACCAGGCACAGGTCGCCGGGCTGCAGGCGCTCCAGTGCGTGGTCGATGGCGAGGAACTCGCCATGGATCTCGGTGCTGTAGCTGGTGCGCGGCGCGCCTTCCAGGCCCTTTTTCAGCAGGGCCAGCACTTCGCCATCCACGCGGCCACGTTGGCAGGCGTCCTGATAGAGCACCACATCGTCGAACACCTTGCCCAGAATCTGGGTCTGTTCGGTGATGTCCTGGTCGCGGCGGTCGCCGGCGCCCGAGATCACCACGCTGCGGCGCTTGGCGGGCATGGCTTCCACGGCCTGGGATAGCGCGCGAATGGCGTCGGGGTTGTGGCCGTAGTCGGCAATGATGGTGGCGCCCTTGTAATCCATCACATTGAAGCGGGCAGGGGCATTGTCGCTGTCGTTGAGGAAGCCGGCCAGACCGCGGCGGATGGTCTGCCAGGGCAGGCCTGCGGCCCAGGCGGCGCCGATGGAGGCCATGACGTTTTCCACCTGGAAGGTGATGGTGCCGTTGCGGGTCAGCGGAATGTCGCGCAGCGCGATGCTCTCGCGCCAGGAGCCTTCCGCGGCCACGATGGCGTCGCCATCGACATAGACCACGCGGCTGCCCTGGGCACGGTGTGTGGCCATGACGGGGTGGTGGCGGTCAGCGGCAAAGAAGATGACCTTGCCGGGGCAGACATGGGCCATGGCCGCAACCAGCGGGTCGGCGGCGTTGAGCACGGCATAGCCCGTGGGGGCCACGTTCTGCACGATGACGCGCTTGAGAACGCCGACATCTTCCTTGGTGGTGATGAAGTTCAGACCCAGGTGGTCGCCTTCGCCCACATTGGTGACCACGGCGACCTGGCAGCGGTCAAAGCCCAGGCCTTCACGCAAGATGCCGCCGCGTGCGCATTCCAGCACGGCCGCATCGGTCTCGGGGTGGGCCAGGGCGTTGCGCGCACTCTTGGGGCCGGAGCAGTCGCCGCTGTCGATCTGGCGACCGTTGACATACACGCCATCGGTGTTGGTCATGGCGGTGCGCCAGCCATGCGAGGTGAACAGATGGGCGATCACGCGCGTGGTCGTGGTCTTGCCATTGGTGCCGGTGACGGCGACCAGGGGGATGCGGCCGTCGTCGCCGGGCGCGAACAGCTCGTCCACCATGGGAACGCCCACATTGCGGGGACGGCCGAAGGAGGGCGCCAGGTGCATGCGCAGGCCGGGAGCGGCGTTGACTTCGACAATGCCGCCGCTTTGCTCTTCCAGGGGCTTGAGCATGGTTTCGCAGACCACGTCCACACCGCAGATATGCAGGCCGATGGTCTGTGCGGCCTCGATGGCGCGGGCGGCGATTTCGGGATGCACATCATCGGTCACGTCGGTGGCGCTGCCGCCGGTGGACAGATTGGCGTTGTTGCGCAGCACCACGCGCTGACCCTGGGCGGGCACGCTGTCAGGCGTCAGGCCTTCGCTGGCAATGCGGGCGATGGCGATATCGTCCAGGCGCACCTTGGTCAATGCCGTGCCGTGGCCGGAGCCTCGGCGGGGGTCCTGGTTGACGATGTTCACCAGCTCGCGGATGGTGTGCTGGCCGTCGCCCAGTACCTGGGGCGGCTCGCGGCGGGCGGCTGCCACCAACTGGCCGCCGACGACCAGCATGCGGAAGTCATGGCCGGGCAAAAAGCGCTCGACGAGGATCTCGTCGCCAAACTCGCTGGCGGTCTTGAAGGCGGCTTCCAGACCTTCGCGGGTGGTGATGTTCACCACCACGCCCTTGCCCTGGTTGCCGTCCTGGGGTTTGACCACCACGGGCAGTCCCACTTCCTGGGCCACGGCCCAGGCGTCTTCCACGTCGGTGACGGGGCGGCCCATGGGCACGGGCACGCCGGCTGCATGCAGCAGGCGCTTGGTCAGATCCTTGTCCTGCGCAATGGATTCGGCCACGGCGCTGGTGGAGTCCAGCTCGGCGGCCTGAAAACGGCGGGCGCGCGAGCCCCAGCCCAGCTGTACCAGCGAGCCGGTGGTCAGGCGACGGAAGGGAATGCCGCGCGCTACGGCGGCATCGACGATGGCGCCGGTCGAGGGGCCGATACGGTCGTCCTCGTCGAGCTCGCGCAGCTCGGCAATCGTTGCGTCGGCATCGAAGGGGGTGTCGTTCAATGTGGCCTGAATCAGGGCCTCGGCGCGCTCCATGGCCAGCTTGCCCACGGACTCCTCGGTGTACTCGACCACCACCTGGAAGGTGCCGTGATCCACGGTCTCATGGGTGCGGCTGAAGGTGACGGGGCAGCCCGCCTGGGCCTGCAGCGACAGGGCGGCAACTTCCAGCACATGGGCCAGCGACAGGCGCTGGTCTGCGCCATGCGGCTGCAGCGTACCGATGGTGGGGAAACGCGCACGCAGCTTTTCTTCAAAGCCGGGCATGGCCGTGTACAACAGCTCGCTGTCTTCGCAGTGCACGATGGCTTCGATGGCGGTGCTGCGGGTCCAGAGGTTGGGGCCGCGCAAGGCTCGGGTGCGAGTGATCTGCATAGTGTTTCTTTCAGCTGGATTTCAAGCTATTTCTTGGTTTGACGCTTATCTGATAAGCGTCAGCAGCTATATCTGTTGAAGCGTTTATGAGGCAATCAGGCCTGGTATTCAAAGGTCTTGATGCCGGCGCCGATCAGCTCGGGCGTGATGTCCAGGGCCCAGGCGGTGGCAATCGCAGCCAGCAGCGCGCTGGTGTCGGGGCGCTTGCCGCCGGCCAGGGACAGTGCTTGCAGCGTGCCCAGCACGCGTTCCTGGGTGCCGGTGGCCAGCACCACGCTGCTGCCCTTGATGAAGACGGCGCGGCCGCCTTCATGCCGGGCTTCGGTATTGGCGCGGTGGGTCGCGACAAATTCATTGTCGGCGCCGGTGGCGTAGAGAATGACTTCGCCGTCGCAGAGCTCGGCCAGATCGGCCACTTCGGGCAGGTCGGCGTTGAGCACGCCCGCACCTTCGTCCAGCACCACGTCGATCTGGGTGCGCATCACGCGGCGCATCTGGCCGGGCTCCAGCACATCGTGATCGGCCAGTTGCTCGTAGCCGTCCATGTCGGTGACCACACCGACCAGGCAACGGTCATAGGCCAGACCTTCTTCCAGAATGGAGCGGGCCGTGGTCTGGATGACGGCGGCTTCGGCCAGACGGTTGGTCAGCAGGCGATGGGCGCCTGCCCAGTTGGCGGTATTGGTCTTTTGTGTCTGGCGATTGGCGAGGAACATGCCTTCGCCGCTGGCCACGCCGGTCAGCTTGCCCGACAGCTGCAGCAGCCAGCCGACCAGGCGCGAGATGAAGGCGTTGTTGCGTGTGCCCACAATGCCGACCACGGGGATGCGACCGGCGCCGGCACCGTCTTCGCGGGGGAAGAGATGGTCGGCAATGGCCATGCCCACGGGGCGCGGTGCGCCGCTGGTGGGCTTGAGGTGCATCAGCAGGCCGGGGCCGGCGTTGACTTCCAGGATCGCTCCCTGGCCCTGCATGGGCTTGGAGACATCCTTGAGGATCATGTCCATGCCGGCAATGTCCAGGCCGACGATCTTGGCGGCCAGCACGGCGTAGTAAGCCACGTCGGGGTGCACGTCGTCCAGGCAGTCGATGGCCATATTGCCGTTGCGCTGCAGCAGCACGCTCTGGCCCTGGGGAATCACGCTGTCGGGCGTCACATGCTGGCGGTTGAGCTCCAGCTTGACGGCACCGGCTTCCAGATTGATCCAGTCCAGCGGGTATTCCTGCTCGGGGCCGCGGCGCGGGTCCTGGTTCAACACTTCCACCAGCTCGCGCAGCGTGGCATTGCCGTTGCCGTAGACGGAAACCGTCTCGCCCTTGGTCGCTGCCACCACCTTGCCACCCACGACCAGCAGGCGGTGCTCCACGCCGTCGATGAATTTTTCGACGATCACGTCCGAGCCTTCGGGCTGCGCCAGTGCAAACGCGGCCTTGATGTCCGCTTCCTTGGACAGCTCCAGGGTCACGCCACGGGCATGGTTGCCGTCCGAGGGCTTGACGGTCACGGGAAAGCCGATGTCCTGCGCCACTTCCCAGGCCTCTTCGGGCGATGCCACGACCTGGCCTTCGGGCACGGGCACGCCGCAGGCGGCCAGCAGGCGCTTGGTGAAATCCTTGTCCTGGGCAATGCCTTCGGCGATGGCGCTGGTCTGGTCGGACTCTGCCGTCCAGATGCGGCGCTGCGCCGCGCCATAACCGAGCTGCACCAGATTGCCGTCATTCAGGCGGATATGGGGGATGCGGCGCTCGCTGGCGGCATCGACGATGCAGCCGGTCGAGGGGCCCAGGTAGCGGTCGTTGATGGCCGTCTTGATGGCATGCACGGCGGGCTTGATGTCGAACGGCTCGTCATTGATGGCCGCCATCAGCAGCTTGTGCCCGTATTCCAGCGCCACGCGGGCCACGGCCTCTTCGGGGCAGCGGAACACCATGCGGTACACGCCGCGCCTGGAAATTTCGCGGGTCTGACCGAACTCGGCGGGCATGCCGGCCAGGTTCAGCAGCTCGATGATGACATGCTCCAACACATGACCCATCCAGGTGCCGCCTTCCAGGCGCTGGATGAAGCCACCGCGCTCGCCGACGCCACAGGTGTGCTCGATCAGGTCGGGCAGCCAACTGGTCAGGCGCTCGTTGAGGCCGGGAATCTTGTTGGACGGATAGTCTTCCAGCTCTCCCAGATCCAGCCAGACCTCCAGTACCGGGCGGTAGGTCCAGACACTGGGGCCACGCAGGAAAGTTGTGCGCAAGAGTTGGATGTCGTTGAATTTCGCCATGTTGATCAGCGGATAGGAATGAGGAGAGCAGGTTTTCTTAAACTCCTGCCCCTGATAGGTTGGCATTGTGCGCCCAGAATCTGCATTGTGAAGCTTGTCAGCCTAAATGCAGGTTCGCGCGTTAACCAGGGTGTATCGGACGTCAGGCGCAGCCATATTTACCATGCCGATGCGGTTGCCCGCATGACTCTTGGAGCCGCCATCGGCGGAGAAAAATAACTCAACATGCAACATCACCATACTGTGGACGCCTCGGCAGTCTTTGCCGGCCCCCTGGGGGGCGAGCTGCGAGTCAGACTCGCTGAACATGAAAACGTATTAGCCGTCGTCCCGGTTGACCTGAGTGCGGATTTGCAGTTCGGTAGCGGCCTGCTGGCCCTGACGCAGGAGCGTCTGCTGGCCTGCGATCCCAAGACCCAGCAGTGGCGTGAATGGGCCCTGGCGGTAGATCAAAGCCTGCGCCTGCAGGATCATGGCGGTGTGGGCAATCTGGAGCTGCATGACCCTCGTGAGCGCCTGGCGCACTGGCTCATCACTCTGAAGCACCAGACTGCCATGCTGCAGCTGATGCAGCAGTTCGACCGCCAGCGCGAGCGCATCGCCCGTCAGGAGGCCTACAGCCCGGTCAACGAAGAGAATGTGGCGCATTGCCCGGTCTGCCACTCGGTGCTGCCGCCCGATACCGAAGAATGCCCGGCCTGCGCACGCCAGCAGGCACCCCAGACCTCGACCTGGGTGCTGCTGCGCCTGTGGCGTTTTGCCAAGCCCTATCAGGGCCAGCTGCTGCTGGGCTTCTTGCTGACCCTGGCCACCACGGCGGCCCAGTTGGTGGCACCTTATCTGACCATCCCGCTGATGGACAAGATCCTGATTCCGTTCCAGAACGGTGAAAAAATCGACCAGGATCTCGTTTTCTTCTATCTGGGCATGCTGCTGCTGTCGGCGCTGCTGGCCTGGGCATTGGGCTGGGGACGTACTTTCGTGCTGGCCAAGGTGTCCGAGCGCATAGGCTCCAATCTGCGCACCACCACTTACAACCACTTGCTGAATCTGTCGGTGGATTACTACGGCAGCAAGCGTACGGGGGATCTGATGGCGCGTATCGGTGCTGAAACCGATCGCATCAATCTGTTTCTGTCGCTCAACGCACTAGATTTTGCGACCGATGTGCTGATGATCGTGATGACATCGGCCATCCTGTTCTCCATCAACCCCTGGCTGGCGCTGGTCACACTGGTGCCGCTGCCCTTCATCGCCTGGATGATCCATACCGTGCGCGACCGTCTGCGCACGGGCTTCGAGAAGATAGACCGCGTCTGGTCCGAGGTGACCAATGTGCTGGCCGACACCATTCCCGGCATCCGCGTGGTCAAGGCCTTCGCCCAGGAAAAGCGTGAAGCCGACCGCTTTGCCGACGCCAACCTGATCAATCTGCAGGCCAACGACAAGGTCAACAAGACCTGGTCGCTGTTCACTCCCACGGTGACGCTGCTGACCGAGGTCGGCATTCTGGTGGTCTGGGGCTTCGGCATCTATCTGGTGGCCGGCGGCTCCATCACTGTCGGTGTGCTGACGGCCTTCATCGCCTATATCGGCCGCTTCTATACCCGCCTGGATTCGATGAGCCGCATTGTCTCGGTCACGCAGAAGGCGGCGGCCGGTGCCAAGCGCATCTTCGACATCCTCGACCATGTCAGCAATGTGCCCGAGCCCAGCAACCCCGTGAAGCTGCCCGGCAAGGCCAAGGGCGCCATCACCATGGAGGATGTGGGCTTTCGCTACGGCAGCCGCGCCGTCATCAAGCATCTGAACCTTGAGATCAAGCCCGGCGAGATGATCGGACTGGTCGGCCACAGCGGCTCGGGCAAGAGCACCCTGGTCAATCTGATCTGCCGGTTCTACGACGTCTCCGAGGGCTCCATCCAGCTCGACGGCGTGGACGTGCGCCGCATGTCCGTGTCCGACTACCGCAGCAATATCGGCCTGGTGCTGCAGGAGCCCTTTTTGTTCTTCGGCACGATCGCCGAGAACATCGCCTACGGCAAGCCCGACGCCACGCGCGAGGAAATCGTGGCCGCAGCACGTGCCGCCCATGCCCACGAGTTCATCCTGCGCCTGCCTCATGGCTATGACTCCCTGGTCGGCGAGCGCGGCCAGGGCCTTTCGGGCGGCGAGCGCCAGCGCATCTCCATCGCGCGTGCGCTGCTGATCGATCCGCGCATCCTGATCCTCGACGAAGCCACTTCGGCGGTGGATACCGAGACCGAAAAGGAAATCCAGAAGGCACTGGACAATCTGGTCCAGGGGCGCACCACGATCGCCATTGCCCACCGTCTGTCCACCTTGCGCAAGGCCGACCGTCTGGTGGTCATGGATCGTGGCGAGATCGTCGAAGTGGGCCCGCACGACGAGCTGATGGACCTCAAGGGCCATTACTTCCGTCTGTACGACGCGCAGGCGCGCCGTGCCGAAGAGGATGCGCAAGCGGCCGGCCTGAAGCTGCAGACCAAGGAACCCCAATGATCGAAGCTCCCCAATCCAATCTGAACGGCATGCAGCTGGTGCGCAATGCCCATGGCCGTCTGGTGCTGACCCTGGGCAACGGCCTGGTCTACGAAGCGGTGGTTCCCGTGCGCGCATTCCCCATCGCGGCTCCCACCGAAGGGCTGTCGCTGATCGCGGCCGATGGCAAGGAAGCGCTGTGGGTGGCCCGCATGGCCGACCTGCAGCCCGAGCATCGCCAGCTGATCGAGCAGGACCTGGCTGTGCGCGAGTTTGTGCCGACCATCGAACGCATCCTCAATGTCTCCAGTTTTTCCACCCCCAGCACCTGGGACCTGCAGACGGATCGCGGCCCGACGCAGATGGTGCTCAAGGCCGAGGAAGACATCCGCAAGCTGGCCGGTCGCACCCGGCTGCAGATCACGGGCCAGGATGGCGTGCAGTACCGGATTCCCGACAGCAGCAAGCTGGACAGGCATTCGCGCAAGCTGCTGGAGCGCTTTCTGTAAGCCGCGCAGGGCAACGTTTTCGAGGGTCTCGCACGAATGCGAGGCCCTTTTTTGTATCAAATTGCGCAACGGCGCTTGATATATATAGGCTAATAGCTATCAAAATAGGATTGAAAATAATCCTACAGTTTTCTCAAGCGTGGCCGATAACAGGGCGAGATAGCTGATTTTCCGCCTGCACCTTTTTACTGCCGAGGGCCAAGCCATGCAAATTCCACCTCTAGACCGGACACAGACGCCCTGGCGTACCCAGGGGGCTGATTTGTATTCCACAGGCGCCTCTGGCGCCGCGCCGGTGCGCCCCGTGAATGCGGTGAATGCCACAGAGTCGGTTGACAAGATCGGCGAGGGCCGCACGGTACGCGAACCCGAGAAGCCATCGGCTCCCGATACCGAGAACCGCGACTGGACGCTGGCCGAGGAGGTCAAGCAAAAGGAAGAGGTGGAGGAGCCGCCCAAGGAGCCCATCTCCAAGCAGTTGATCGAGTTCATCCAGTCCATGTGGCGCGCCAGCGCCCAGGCGGTGGAGCAGGCGCAGGAAACCAGCAAGTCGGAAGATCTGCTGCAGAGCAAGCAGCACGCGCGCAATGAGCCGCTGACTTATTCCGAGCCCCGGGTCAAGCGCAGCGGCAACGCTAAGTAAGGCGGTTGCTTTGATTTTGAGAGCTGATTGCGCTTGATATTCAAGCGCTTCAGCTATTTTTATACCTTATTTGCTTTCAGAGTCTGTGTTATCAGCTTCTGATTTATGAGCATCGTCCTTGGCCGGTGCAGCAGCCACGGCTTCGGCGGCCTTGGCCTTTTCACGCTCTGCACGGTATTTGACGGCAAAGGCGCGCACTTCCTCATAGGTGACGAAGCCGTCCTTGTTGGTGTCGGTTTCGTCAAAGGCGGCGGCCAGCTTCGGGATGATGGCCACTTCCTTGCGGCTGAGCTTGCCATCCTGATTGAAGTCCAGCATCTTGAACTGCTGCTGGGCCTTGATCTCGCCCTTGGACAGCTGGGTTCCCTGCCTCTCCCCCATCTTGTCGCCGGAGGGTTCCTCGGCGCGCACCGTGGGCAGCAGCAGCACGGCGCTGGTCAGCAGCACGCCCATGGCGGTCTTCATGACCGAGCTGCTGCGCGCGACGATGGGGTGGTTCTTGGCTTTTGACATAGCGGTACAGATGAGGGCCATGACGGCATTCTCAACCTCCGGCCCGCCGCACTTTCAAAGTTTTGCATTCGCTTGCCGGACTTTGCCAAGCTTTACGTAGGCAGCGCCGCCTTGTCATGGGCAATGCCGCTGCGCACATGGCCCGAGGGAACATGTCCGGCCGCATTGCGCACATGACCTGTCTGGTCGTCGAAGAAGAAGTCGGGCTCGAACTCGCGCAGAAAACCGCCCTTGGCCAGTCCGCCAAGGAACATGGCCTCATCGACATCGATCTTCCAGTCCATCAGCGTATTGAGCGCGCGCTCATGGGCCGGGGCGCTGCGCGCCGTGACCAGGGCCGTGCGCACGCGCATGCCGGCCACATCGGCCTGCTGCAGCCGGTGCAGGGCGGCCAGCAGGGGCTTGAACGGGCCTTCGGGCAGCGGCTGGGCGGCCTTTTCCAGCTCATGCTGCTGAAAAGCCTCCAGACCCTGGGTCTGGAAGATGCGCTCGGCCTCGTCAAGGACTATGTTTGGCGCAATGCTAGCCAGAACTTCCACTTCAGAGGTAAGTGACGGTTGGCTGTGATGGAGGGCCTAGCCATAACTTTACACCTTGGTGTCAATCCAATCTTGTGGCTAGCTACTGGCAGATACAAGACAGAACGGTTCGGGCTGACTGAGGGCCGTCTAAGAGGGGTACCAAAGGTCCTAATCGAATTCATCAAACAGGTCGCGAACAGACACATTGAGGCCTGCTGCGAGTGCTTCCAACGTTTCAAGGGTGACGTTGCGTTGCTTGCGTTCAATGTGGCCGACGACCGTTCTGTTCAAGCCTGCTAGGTAGCTGAGGTCCTCTTGTGACATCTTCCGCTCAGCTCGTAGACGCACAAGATTCTTCGCAAGCAGCTCCTTCGTTGGGACTTTTGTTTTCTGTTTAGGGAGCTTTGGGACATGCATGCCTACATGGTGTTGTGGCACTTCATAAACGTCGACTTCTTATAAGAGCACTGCATATAAGAAACCTACATATATGGCACAATCTGGGCGGTAGTCGCTACGAAATCCCATCAGCTTTCTGTCCGCACTGGGTATGAATTTGAGCCTGAAGTCCAAGCGCAACGATAGGTGGCCTGGGACGGAAGCGATTCAACGAAAGCAGATCAAGGGATTGCTGAAAGAGGTTGAGGCAGGTTCGGCCTAGGCACGGCTTTCCCGAAGCTAGCTACTTCTTTTGAGTTCATAGAGAAACACAGCAATGTCCACGACAGCAGAGTCTTCGGTCAGCCTTACATACTCAGAGGCTCTACGCAAAATGCAGGGGAAGGATTGGTTGCAGCAGCCCCTTGCAAACTTCACATTGGATGAACTTGCAGCTCTCGCTCGTACCCTTCCGAATTTGCACGGCTTTGACAGCGACTCACTGCTGAGCGGTGACCTGGGCCGTAATGCTCTTGCTCCAGTCGCATTGGTTTTCTCGCTTTTATGGAGGCACCCATCTCTCGCAAACTTTCGTCCTGCATCACCGGAATTGATTGAGGAGCGTCATATCGACGAAGGACTAAGGTTATTCCATTCTTATGTTGAGGCTGAAATCATGTCTCGTCGTCAAGGAGTATCCAATGACATTGGCTACGCAACTCTTATTGGGAAGTACGAGAAACTTCTTGAAAGCAACGTTTGATGTGAAATTTTGGGTATTTTCTTATGAATAGGGTTTATTAAGTTTGATAGAGGTTCTAGAGTATGAATAAAGCGCCTTCAGATTTCCCGAGACAGAATAGTTTTAGTGCACTCTCTGGTGCCCAGCCAAAATTGAGTGTGTTGAAAATCGACGGTCGATATTACTTGGAACAGCCTGATGAAGATGAAATTTATCAACGATATGATGTATGTGCAGATCTAGTTGAGCAGCTAATAAGCTATTGCAAAAGGAAAAAACAATCAACCCATTCTTGGGAGGCGCTTCTTAATGCAGTTGCACTTTCTTTATCTCAGAAGCCTTGGGGTTTGACTGTTGAAGAAAATGCCTGGATCATGAAAAAGCTGCAAGCCCACTTCATCTCGGGATCAAGCGAATAGTAATTTGGCTACTGCTTATTCGGTTATGAGGTAGCGGTTGCCGCGGAACGCCTACGTCGAGTGGCGCCCGGGTTAAATGGACTTGCGTCAATCGAGCTATGGCTACGCGCGATGCCTGGCGAGTTCGCTCAACGTTTGATTGGTTTTTGAAATTAGTTTTCTCTGTAGGTCGGCTGGTGAGCTTGATGTACTGAGAGCCTGAATGTCGCCTGCTATTCAAAAACTGCACTTTTCCGAAGAAGATCGGCCATGACGAACATGGACATCATTAGGTCAGAGTCTTTAGGCTTTTCTGGTTGTGGGCCGGTGCTGTACCTCGATTTCGACGGCGTTTTACATCACCATAATGTGCTCTGGTCAGCATCAAAAGGACCCTACCTAGAAGCATCTTCCAGAGACAGGTTATTCGAACATGCTTCTTTGCTGGTCGAGCTATTGGAGCCTCATTCCGCAGTCCGCATCGTCCTGTCTACTTCCTGGGCCGTGAAGTACGGCTGTCATGGTGCCGCGCGTCGTCTGCCTCTTGAGCTGCGCACCAGGGTCATCGGGGCAACCTTTCACAGTCAGATGAATCGGGTCGAATTCGAATCAGCTTACCGAGGTATGCAGGTCTGGGCAGACGTGTTTCGTCGCCGTCCATCCGATTGGCTTGCGATTGACGATGACTATCTGCAGTGGCCCGCTTGGTGTCGTGACAAGCTTGTCAGATCACATCCTGAAAAAGGTCTGGCGGATCCGGCGGTTGTAGAGCAGGTTCGACTTGGTTTGCAGCGGATCACCTGCGCCCAATGACGCTGTAATCTCAAGCCGCCTTCAGGCTCAAGAGGTGTACACGACGCAGCGTCTCAGGGGCGGCATCAACTGTTCATGAGCCACTTAAAACGGGCTCCACTTAACCTTGGGTTGCAACTGACGGCCACACTCTAAACCTGTGCCAGTGGTCAGTACCTACATTGGCGCTCGAAGGACGGTCATACAGTGATTGCCCTTGTGCAGGCGTTGGTCCTCAGCGAGCATGATTCCTCTAGGAGATAACCAGCCGCTTGTACTGAAGACCCGTTGCTGTCGTTCGTGCCTCGGCAGCCAATGCCTACTTTGCAGCGCTTGTTGGCGGTCACAACAATAAGATGAATTCACGGTCTCGGCCACTTGTGGTCATCGGGCTCCTACGAGCGGAGCGCCGAGAATGACTCTTATGGAAGGGACTTCCGACATTGTCGCTGCCGGTGCTCAGTCCACTCCGCTTCTGCCAGTCCAATGACTACTTTTCAAGAGCACGAGTAGTCACGACGAATTGCTCAGCAGTAACCAACTGCTTATCGAAAGTTGAATATTGTTTAGTAAGTCACTAGCTGCAGAACAAGCCTCAATGAGAAAGATGAGGCCATTTCTAGCCTCAGCGAGCGATGGCTTGCATACGAGCTTCCCGCGCTGCTGGAGATTCGCGCAGCAACTCGTTAATCACTTCTGTGCGTGTTTTGCCTGGACCAGTGGCGGGCACATAGCTAGGAAAATTGCTCTCTCCATAAGACAGGCGGCCATTTTTCATCGCATCTATGGTTTCGGCTTTGACTTGTTCGCGTGTCTTTTGGCTCACGAAGTGCTCTGGGTGAACAGTCACGCCTTGCTCGTTATTGGCTGGGTGCTCGTAGGCTGCTGAAGCCATACCAGGCATAGCCAGTACAGCTACAGCTGCTGCGCTTGCGAAAACAGATGCGATGGAGAGACGACGTTGAGACATGATGGTAGCTCCTAAGAAAGTCGGTGAAACACAAGCTCCTAGGCCTTGAAAAAGGTAGTAAGGAGGAGATGTGTGAATCTTAGAAATCCGACCCCAACAGAAGCGAGACAGCGCCGTGACATTGTTGTCAGCTTCTTATCATGTCGATCAATGTTTCACTGAAGCGGTCCGACATTGAAGTGCGCAGGCTGAACTGTTTTCTTCAACTAGAGCAGAGGCTCTTGACATTCTCATGATGTAAAGGTTGAGACTTGCTTCACAACCTCAAAGGAGCATGCAATGACAGCCTTTCACATAGAGAACATGACCTGCGGCGGCTGCGCCGCACGTATTCAACGTGCAATCCTGGCTATAGATGATCAGGCACAAATCCAAATTAGCGTCCAAGACAGGATGGTGCAGGTCTCGGGATCTGCAACTAATGCAGAGTACGAGGCCGCAATTCAAAAAGCTGGATACACGCCGCAGCACGTCGCTCAGACGCCAGCCGCAGACGCCAAGAGGCATGCAGGAGCTTGTTGTGGGATGCATTCCACGCGCAAGTCGAGCTGCGATCAGTCGATCTAGCGATACACGCAAACTATTCTTTGCATCTCATGACAGCACGAGCTCTAGTGGGAAATTCATTGTGAATCGAGTTCGCCCATTGGAGGAGATTGCAGTGATGCGTCCTCCGTGGGCTTCGACGATGGCACGGGTAATGGCCAAGCCCAGTCCGCTACCGTCAGAGTCCGGGTGGGCCCTAGATGGGTCGGCGCGATAGAAACGGTCAAAGAGTCGTGGCAATACCTTGGGGTCAATCTCCTGGCCCATGTTCTCCACCTCTACGACGGTCATGGATGCTGAGGTCGAAATATGGATCGTGACTTCACCGGTCTCTGGGGTGTAGCGCAAAGCATTGGACAACAAGTTGCTCACTGCCCGGTGGAACATCAAGCGGTCGCCATTAATGATGCCGTCTCCAATTACTCCGAGCCGGATTTGCTTTTCTTCTGCGACAGCTTCGTAGAACTCCAGTAAAGCCAACGCCTCATGGCGTGCAGAAAACTGCTCCTTGTGCGGCAAACTTACACCGCCTTCGGTTTTGGCCAAGAACAGCATGTCCGAGACCATGCGTGCCAAGCGCTGAAACTCCTCGGCATTGGAGGCAAGACAGTCTCGGTATGTTGCTGCATCGCGCTTTGCAGCCAATACAACCTGTGTCTGCGTCAACAAATTACTGATGGGCGTGCGCAGCTCATGTGCCAAGTCCGATGAAAAATCCGTCAGACGTTGAAAGTCCGCTTGCAACCGATCCAGCATTCGATTGAGTTCTTGGGCCAGATCTGCCATTTCAATCGGCACCTCGTCGACGGGCATTCGCTCATTCAGTTGTTGACCTGTGACGACTGCTGCGCGCGATTTCATTTCTCTCAGAGGTGCCAGTCCTTGTCGCGCTGCAAGCCATGATAGGAATCCACAAATCACGATAGCTGCAACCATATAGAGCGCTAAGCTGTTGCGGATTCCGTTGAGAAATTGCATGTGGTGCTTTGTGTCGGCTGCGATCAACACCTTCAATGCTGAAGCAGAGTAAGCTGGAGACGTTTCAAAGCTCAGGGTGTGGAATTTCACGTCGGCGTGCCGCCACACACCAAACGTCCCCTTCTTTTCTACTTCTTGTGTTTTTGCTTGCTGCTTGAGAAATCCTGATCCTGGAGATTCAAACAAGGTATCTCCTTGAAAGCCCTTCACCAAGACTTGGAGATCTTCGTGATAGTTCAATGCTTCTTGGAGGCGCCAGCGAGCATCTTCAATTGATTTGGCGTTTTTGAGGATTTCTTCAATCAGATGCCGCTTATCTTGCAACGTCATTCGATCCAGCTCGACGAAGTGCCGCTCTGTGACAATCAAAAACATCGCCCCTAAGCCTAAGACTACGGCAGCAGCTACCACAGTGAAAAGCAAGGACAGGCGGCGGGTCAGCGAAAGCCTTGTCCAGCGTGATTGCTGTTGCACCTATTCCTCCTCGGGAATGTCCAAGACGTAGCCCATACCACGAACAGTCTGAATGAGCTTGACTGGTTGGCCTTCGTCGATTTTGACGCGCAGACGACGCATGGCGACCTCGATGACATTGGTGTCGCTGTCAAAGTTCATGTCCCAAACTTGGGATGCGATCAATGAGCGAGGCAGTACCTCGCCGTGACGACGCATGAGTAGTTCCAGTAGACCAAACTCCTTGGCGGTGAGGTCAATGCGCTTGCCATTACGGGTTACACGTCGGCGAAGCAGGTCCAGCTCCAGATCCGCCACGTTTAGCGTGGTGCTCTCGTTGGGGGGATGGCCACGTCTGAGGATGATGCGAACTCTGGCCAGTAGTTCTGCGAACGAAAAGGGCTTGACCAGATAGTCGTCAGCACCGAGCTCAAGCCCTTTGACACGATCCTCCACATGGTCTCGTGCAGTAAGAAAGAGGACGGGCATTTGCAGCCCTCGATCACGCAGAGCTTGGAGCACCTGCCAGCCGTTCAGGCCGGGCAGCATGACGTCCAGAATGACCAGGGAGTAGTCTCCTTGAAGCGCCAAATGCAAACCATCCGATCCGTTGGGAACAAGGTCAGCGATATACCCGGCCTCAGTCAGGCCCTGGCGCAAGTATTCGCCTGTTTTGGGCTCGTCTTCGACGATCAATATCCTCATTTACTTGCTCCATTTCAATCAACGAGCATGAGTGTGCCGAGTTTGAAGCACTCTGACTTGAAGATAAGAAAAATGTAATGCGTCGGACATCTGACCGACAGGACCTTCCTACAAGGCTGTTGGAGCAAGTCCCCCGTTGTCCGTCGCACGAGTTCGATCAGATAGCGTCTGAACGAGAAAGATTCATTTGGCCGCAGACTCCAAATTAGGTGATCAGCTCCCTCGCTATGTCAGGCCTTTTGCTACCTGCAACCAACATGACGTGACCATTACACGAATGTAATTTATGAGTCACTTGCGCGAAAAGCACCGCTCCTTAGCATGCTGAACATGCATCGAAGCGCGCTTTCTGAGCCCTTTGCTGTGCTGAACACGATTTTCAGTTTCCTTCTGGAGGACTCCGCACCATGTCACGTCGTTCGCCCTTTCTTATCACTCCATCGTCGGGCTTGTCGCGCAGACGTTTTGTACAAGGTTTAGCAGCAGGAGGCGTCGTTGCAGGCCTGTCGACTCCAGCGCTGCAAGCATTCGCGCAGCAGGGTTCGGCGACACGCGGGGGAGCTCCGGTTCTAAGGGGTAATGAATTCGACCTAGTGATTGCAGAGTCTCCAGTCAACTTCACTGGAAAGCCGGGGATTGCGACGACGATCAACGGGTCGCTACCCGCGCCGACACTGCGTTGGCGCGAAGGTGAAACCGTCACGATCCGAGTGACCAATAAGCTTCGCGAAGCCACCTCCATCCACTGGCACGGCATCATTCTTCCTTATCAAATGGATGGTGTGCCAGGCATCAGCTTCAACGGGATTCCCCCCGGTGAGACCTTCACCTATCGCTTCAAGGTCCAGCAAAGCGGCTCCTATTGGTACCACTCTCACTCCGGCATGCAGGAGCTCACAGGCATGTATGGAGCGATCATCATCGACCCTGCCGGCCCAGAAACCATTCGCGCCGACCGCGATCATGTGGTGCTTTTCTCGGATTGGACCGACGAAGACCCGATGCGTGTCTTCGCCAAACTCAAATCTCAAGGCGATTACTACAACTACAACCAGCCCACAGTTTTCGACTTTTTTCGAGATGCCTCGCGCGACGGTGTAGCAGCCGCAATCGACAAGCGAAAAATGTGGAACGAAATGCGGATGAATCCAACAGATCTTGCTGATCTGTCATCAGCAACGTTGACCTATCTCGCCAACGGCATCACTCCCGCAGGCAATTGGACCGCCTTGTTCCGTCCGGGTGAGCGCGTAAGACTACGCATGGTCAATGGTGCCGGAAACACCTTCTATGACGTGCGCATCCCTGGCTTGAAGCTCACGGTTGTTCATGTTGACGGAGTGGATGTCGAACCCGTGACCGTTGATGAGTTCCGCTTCGGACCTGGCGAGACCATTGATGTCATCGTTCAGCCCCGCGATGACGCCTACACGATCTTTGCGCAGTCCATGGATCGCACCGGATATGCGCGGGCCACACTGGCTGTTCGCGAGGGGATGCAAGCCCCTGTGCCGGCACTCGACCCTGTTGAATGGTTGGGTATGAACGACATGATGGGTGGCATGAGCCACGGCGGTATGTCTGGCATGTCTGGCATGTCTGGCATGTCCGGGATGTCTGGGATGTCCGGGATGACCGGGATGACCGGGATGACCGGGATGACGGGGATGACCGGGATGACGGGGATGACCGGGATGACCGGGATGACCGGGATGACCGGGATGACCGGCATGGACTCGGGCGCGATGGCCGGCATGGACCATGCGGCGATGGGCGCGATGAACCACGGCGGTATGGCGATGGACCATAGTCAGCACGCAGCGTCTTCAGGTGGATTGGCGGTGCCTAGCACCACAGCCAGACACGCTCGTACCGAATATGGCGCCAGCACGGACATGCGTGTCGACATGGCGCGCACGAATCTCGACGACCCAGGCATTGGATTGCGCAACAACGGTCGACGTGTACTGACCTTGGCAGATCTGCATACACCATCGGGTCCCATGGATCCCCGAGGGCCCGGGCGGGAAGTGGAGCTGCATCTGACCGGCAACATGGAGCGATATGCGTGGTCTTTAGACGGCTTGGAGTTTGGGCAGTCCACCCCCGTGCATTTCCGCCATGGTGAGCGCCTGCGCGTGATCCTGCACAACGACACCATGATGACCCACCCCATGCATCTGCATGGAATGTGGAGTGAACTGGAAAGCCCGGATGGCAGCTTCCTCGCTCGTCGTCACACGTTGCCTGTACAGCCTGCGCAGCGCATCAGTTTTCTGGTAACGGCCGACGCGCTCGGACGCTGGGCTTGGCATTGCCATCTGATGTTCCACATGGATGCTGGCATGTTCCGCGAAGTCGTGGTGTCCTAATTCCAGCGCAAAAGGAAGATCAAGTATGTCTAAAGCACTCCCCATCCGCGCACTTGCCACAGCTGCTCTGACTCTGATGAGCGTTGCCGCACAGGCCCAAGCACAAAGCGACCATTCCGCGCACGGTCAGCCCAGCTCCACGAGCGCTGCATCAACCGAAGCGGCAACCGCACCTGCTGCTGACCCACACGCAGGACACGCAGCTTCCGCAAGCGGCGCTGAAGCTGCTCCGGCGATGGATCATGGCAGCATGAAAATGCAAGGCGGATCAGCCCCTGCCGATGCTCGCGACCCTCATGGCTACTCCAATGGCCTGAAACTGGGGTCGGGTGACTATGCGGTCCCAGGTGTTGCGCGCCTAACCTTGGCCGATGAACATACCTTTGCCTCACTGAGAGGTGAGACCCTGGAGCGTCGCTTTTCTCGTAAAGGCGAAGACTCAACGGCCTATGACTTCCAGGCATGGTATGGGAATGCCTACAACAAGGCGGTCCTTAAAGCAGAAGGCAATCTTGCCAAAGGAAAGCTTGAAGAATCGCGTACCGAACTCCTCTGGAGTCGCGCTGTATCGACTTATTGGGATACCCAGCTTGGCCTGCGGCTTGACAACGGTGTAGGCCCCAGTCGTCAATGGCTGGCCTTTGGTGTCCAGGGCCTCGCACCTTACTGGTTCGAGTTGGAGGCGACAGGTTATGTAGGCAGTGGGGGCAGGACTGCGCTTCGACTCAACGCGAGCTACGAGTTGCTACTCACCCAGCGCCTCATTCTGGAGCCACGAGCTGAGCTGCAGTTTTATGGAAAAGATGACCCTGAGCGTCATATCGGCAGAGGTCTTGCCGAGGCTTCAGCAGGTCTGCGCCTGCGCTACGAGTTCAGCCGTCAATTCGCCCCATACATCGGTGTGGAACGAGCAGGCAGTTTCGGACGAACCGCAGATCTCGTACGAGCTGATGGTGGCCGTACTCAGCAGACACGCTGGGTGGCCGGTGTGCGCTTCTGGTTCTAAACATTTCTGAATCTGACAAATCGACTCGGTTGCTGTTCATGAATCTGAATTTTTGTTCAGTGCCCGGACAAAGCGCTTCAGCAGTACAGCAGTGTGCGCATGCAGCACTATTCATAACCGCTAAGAGGCCTCAATGGCACCCGCAAATCAGTAGTCCCTTTTCACCGCGCTGCCAGGGCGCAAGCCTTGATTCGGCACCTATTCACTAAACCACATCTCACATTTAGGTAGGAATCTCTATGTCTCGTTCACATTTCTTCGCCAAGTTGGCCGCTCCGATCGCTGCCGGCCTCTTTGCAACCGCCGCATTTGCGCATCCCTCGCTGGTGTCATCCACTCCTGCAGATAAATCTCAGGTTGCTGCCCCTGCGACTATTGAGCTGAAGTTTTCTGAGACGCTGGTGCCGCAGTTTTCAGCTGCAAATCTGGTCATGACGGGTATGCCCGGTATGCCCAATCATGGCGCTATGAAGATCAACGCAAGCGTCGCGGGTGCCAGCGATGGCAAAACCATGGTGATCACTCCGGCCCAGGCGCTGCAACCCGGTGCTTACCGAGTGGACTGGCGTGCCGTTTCTTCGGACACGCATCCAATCAACGGCAACATCAATTTCACGGTGAAGTAAGCTGATGGCCGAGGATTGGTTCACCATCGTATTGCGCCTTGCGCTCTATCTGGACCTGGCGGCGGCATTCGGCGTCGCCATGTTCTGTGTCTATGCTCTTGGCCACGACGAGCGATCCTTGGCGATTGCGCGCCGCTATCGAGTATTCGTCGGTGCATTCGCAGTCCTTGGCATTGGGCTTTCATTCATTGGAATGACGGTCCTGGCCAAGGCAATGTCTGGAGCACAAAGTTTCGGAGAGCTGTCAACGCACGTTTTCGAAATGCTCATTACAGGCACGCATATGGGCATTGCTTGGTGCGTACGTATCCTGGCGTTGACGCTTTGCGTTGCAATCGCGCTGTTGAAGCTGAACCCCACATTGCGATTTGCTGGCATGGCGGCCTCCAGTGGCGTGGCGTTGGCGACACTTGCTTGGGCGGGGCATGGAGCCATGGATGACGGCATACGCGGATACATCCACCTTTCATCGGACATCGCACACCTGTGGGCAGCCGGTGCTTGGGTGGGGGCCTTGTTCTCCTTCTTGATGCTTGCAGTTCATAGAGGAGATGCAACGGAACGTGCGGTAGCGATACTGAGTCGAACATCGAACGGCTTCGCGAAAGTCGGCACCCTCATCGTTGGCGTTCTTGCAGTCACAGGCATCGTCAACTACTTGCTGATTGCTGGGCCATCGCTTGATTCACTGTTCTCCACTCTCTACGGACGACTGCTGCTGACGAAGCTGGCGTTGTTTGGGGGAATGCTGCTGTTGGCGGCCGCTAACCGATTTCTACTGAGCCCTGGCCTGGAGGCTTCGCTGAAGACCGGAAATTTTGGACAGGCAGTCGCCAAACTGCGACAGAGCTTGTTCACGGAGACAACGCTAGCCATTCTGGTCCTAGTCAGCGTTGCTTGGCTAGGCATCCTCTCTCCAAAGGGAGGCTGATATACAGAGAACACCATGAATACCATCACAAACATTTTGACCATCTCCGCTCGAGCCATCGGAATAGCCATGCTTGTCAGGAGTTTTGCTTAAGCGACGATGGACCACGGCAAGATGGCTCTGTCTCACACACCGGACTCCATAACCGGCGGCGAGGTGAATAAGTTCGATCCGCAGAACGGCACGGTCACCTTCAAGCACGGGGGGTCATGGTTCACGACAAGCGCCAGCTTGCCAAACTCAACCCAGGTGATAGGGTTCAATTCATGGTGATCCAGGCTGGAGTGAAGACGGTCGTCACTGACATCCAACGCCTACGCTGAGCCGAGAAACCAATGCGCATCGTTGCGGGGCGCAGCAGCCCAAGTTAACTCTCACTGCAGGAAGGAAGCATCATGATTCAAATTCGCTACTCATTACGGGTGAGCGGGGAACTGGCGCAGGGCAGCGCTCCTTTGTTGATGGCCTTGAAGGATACGGGCTACCCCGCGAAGCTGGCCGCAGATGAGTCCATTCCCGTTGCAACCTCGCAGCCCTGAGCCTCGGGCTGCCACAACGGCGGTGCGGGAAGCTGCGGTTGCCGATAACGGCCCGAGCATGAATTCTCGATCAACTGGGCAGGCGCGTCCGACCCCATACCTTTTGCGAGCAACTCTGAAGGAGTAACACCATGGATCAGCATGACAACGACGCCCATGCGCCATCGTTTTGGCGCCGCCCAGCCAGTATGGCTTTGGTAACGGTTGCCTTGATCGTCGGTTTTTACCTGCTGCGAGAGCACTGGGGCCATGTTCTAGGTTATTGGCCCTACCTGCTGCTGCTCGCCTGCCCGCTAATGCACCTGATGCACGGCCACGGTGGCCATGGAGGGCACGGCAACCATGCGCAGACGTCCCAGCGCACCAACAACGACAAGGAATAAGCAATGGTCATGCACGCACACCACCATCACGGCAATCACCCCCCTGCCGAACCAGCAGCGCCAAAGGAGCCGAAAGATCCGGTGTGCGGCATGGCGGTCACGGAGCAGTCTGAACACCAATTGACGCACGAAGGTCGGCCCTACTATTTCTGTAGCGCCAAGTGTCAAGGCAAGTTCGCGGCGAACCCACTGCAGTACGTTGTAGCTACAGCGCCCGCAGACACCGCGCCAGAGCCGGCCGGCACCATCTACACCTGCCCCATGCACCCTGAGGTGCGCCAAGATCATCCTGGCACCTGTCCCAAGTGCGGCATGACATTGGAGCCCATCGTTCCCCTGGACGAGGAAGACAACCATGAGTTGAAGGACTTTCAGCGGCGCTTCTGGTGGACACTGCCATTCACGGTCATCGTCACCGTTCTGGCCATGTTCGGCCACCGCCTGGGATGGTTTGACATGAAAGTGCAAACCTGGCTTGAACTGGCGCTGTCCCTGCCTGTCGTGTTGTGGACTGGCAGGCCCTTCTTCGCACGCGGCTGGCAGTCCCTCATCCATCGCAGCCCCAACATGTGGACCTTGATTGGTCTGGGTACGGGCGCTGCCTTTCTCTACAGTCTGGTGGCCACACTGGCACCGGGCGTGTTCCCGGATTCATTCGTCTCCATGGGGCGTGTTGCTGTGTACTATGAGGCGGCAGTGGTCATCATCTCGCTGACCATGTTGGGTCAGATCATCGAGTTGAAGGCCCGTTCGCAAACCTCTGCTGCGATCAAGGCACTGCTCGGTTTGGCGCCCAAGACGGCACGCCGCATCAATGCGGACGGCAGCGAAGAAGACGTACCTCTGAACCATGTTCACGTAGGAGACCTGCTGCGCATTCGCCCCGGCGAGAAAGTGCCGGTCGATGGCATCGTGACCGAGGGCAGCAGTGCCGTCGACGAATCCATGCTGACCGGTGAACCTGTGCCGGTGACCAAACGCATTGGCGACAATGTCATTGGTGCCACGATGAACACCAGTGGTGCCTTGGTGATGCGCTCCGAGAAAGTCGGTGCGGCCACCATGCTGTCGCAGATTGTTCAGATGGTGGCCAATGCACAGCGCTCGAAGGCACCAATGCAGCGCATGGCTGATGTGGTCGCAGGTAAGTTTGTTTTGGTGGTGGTTGCGGTTGCCGTCGCCACATTCTTTATTTGGGGTATTTATGGGCCAGAACCCAGTTGGGTGTTTGGGCTGATCAATGCAGTTGCGGTGCTCATCATCGCGTGTCCATGTGCTCTGGGGTTGGCGACACCGATGTCAGTCATGGTGGCAACAGGACGCGCTGCCAAACAGGGTGTTTTGTTTCGAGATGCTGGTGCAATCGAAAAAATGCGTGAGGTTGACACACTGATCGTGGATAAGACTGGAACGCTGACGGAAGGTAAGCCTGCATTCGATCGGGCGATATCCGTTTCGGGGTTCACTGATGATGAAGTGTTGCGGTTGGCGGCCAGTTTGGATCAAGGCAGTGAGCATCCCCTGGCCGATGCCATCGTGAGTGCGGCACGGGCGAAAGGCCTGCAACTCACAAAGCCAGAGGACTTCGAGTCTGGCAGCGGTATTGGCGTGCGAGGCATTGTGGAAGGGCGCCGTTTGGCACTAGGAAACACCGCGCTGATGGAGCAAGTGGGTGTCTCAGTGACTACATTGAAAGAGGATGGAGAGCGCATGCGTGCTGAAGGTTCCAGCATCATGCACTTAGCTGTGGATGGCCGCTTCGCGGGTATTCTGGCAGTGACAGATCCCATCAAAACTAGCACGCCTGATGCGATTCAAACCCTTCACAGCAGCGGCTTACGCATTGTTATGGCAACGGGTGACGGCCTCACCACCGCCAAGGCTGTCGGTGCAAAGCTAGGCATCGATGAAGTGCATGGCGAGGTTAAGCCGGCCGACAAACTCGCTCTAGTAGAGCAATTACAGAAAGAAGGCCATGTAGTAGCGATGGCCGGGGACGGCATCAACGATGCACCTGCACTCGCTAAGGCAGATGTGGGTGTAGCTATGGGGACAGGCACCGACGTGGCGATGAACAGCGGCCAGATCACCTTGGTTAAAGGGGACCTTCGTGGCATTGCCCAGTCGCGTGAAATCTCCACTGACACAGTACGGAATATGCGACAGAACTTGCTGTTTGCCTTTGTCTACAACGGCATTGGTGTGCCGATTGCAGCAGGGGTTTTGTATCCGTTCACTGGGTGGCTTCTGTCTCCAATGATTGCGGCGTTGGCAATGAGCTTGAGCTCGGCATCAGTAATTTTCAACGCGTTACGTTTGAGAAAGTAGCTGATATTTTTTAAGAATGGAGTGAGTAGCTGCTCAGACGGACTTAAATTTTGATACCTCATCAGGAGCAAGAAAATATCTGTTTTTGGTCAATCTATAGCGCTATTTACCGCAGATGTCGAAATGAAGTATTGAGAGTTATCCTTACACACCAGCGGCCACTCACCTGTATTCGAGGGAAGCTTTCGGTGGCCTTGAGCAGTCGTTGAGCGGCTGCTCTCGCACCTACTACGGTCATATGATTCATTGCAGGCTGAATGTCCGGTGATGACAGCTGCGGTCACTCTGACTGCTGACCGCAAATGACTCACTTCAGCCTGATGCACTCGCCTGGAGGAGCGCTTTAAAGGACTGCTACTGGCCGAACTCAGTCGGTCACGATCAACAGACTGGTACAGCTGTATCCAGCACGGGTGGTCAATTCAATTGGAATACGCATCCAGGGGCGGATACAGGCATGGGTCCAATTTTTTGAGATTGTGAGCTTCATCGTCCTCGGTACCGGTGCGCTGCTACGGCCGCTTTTGACAGGCGATCGTGTCGTGGGGGAAGCTCAAATATCGGCGGCTGTAATGGCTTTTGGTCAACGGACTCTGCCAAGCTGTCCCATTGCCCTTTGATCAGTTCATAGGTTGCATCGAGGTAGTTGTTCGCATAGTCGTAGTCAACATCCAACTCCTTTGCACAAAGCAGTAGAACGTCTGCAGTAGCACGTGCCTCACCTGAGCGAAGCAATCCTGTGGACAGTGCTTTAACTGGGTGGACTTTGCCACCAGTGGGCGTGTACGGCGCAATGTCGTAGGCAGGAGACAGCGCCCAGCCTTTTGGACCAAGCAGGAAGCCATGGTTACGTGCGTGATCGTCACCGTTGCCGATCAGCACGTTGAATGCAATGCGGCGCCACAACTCATCTTTGAAATCTGGCACTAGCCACCTACTCGCGTACTGGGCGATCATGGGATAAGTGCGAGTCCCTGCAACGGCTCTATCCGTGCCCATTAGGGTTGCGGCCGAAGCAAAGTGGGTTCGCAGGACAGTCCCATCGCCGCCGACGTTCCGGTCAAATCGTTTGACGAGCACAGTGCCTCGCGTGCCCTTGTGCACATAGTCAACTTCTGCTGTGTTGATGCCGCTGAGTGCGGCCAGGCGCATGGCCAAGAATTCACGCAAGGTGGAGCTCGGGTCGTCTTTGCTTCCAGCGAATTTAGCGATCCATTGCTGCCCCTTAAAGAGCACGGTGGATTTTGGTCGCTCGCCACCTAAGCCTGTGCTGACTATGTTTTCCAGTGAGCCCCCTGCTTGGCCGACGTGAGCCCCAGGTGCAAGCATCTTCATGGCCTCGAACAGGTCTTCAGCTGCGTGAGGAAGGAACAGCGCTTTTTGAGCGATATCGTCACAAACAGCCAAGGCACCTACGGTGTCTCCCGCGGAAAACTCCAATGCTTCGAGGTCCGTAATACTGCTGCGAGAGTGTTTCCTGGTCAGGATGTGAAGCCCAAATCCTTCGGGCTTCACATCCTTGAACATGTCATACAGTCCCTCATTGCGCGTGGCCTTAAGTGGCCTGCGCTTCAAAAATTTGAGCTGTCCTTGGTCCAAGGGAAGCATATCGGCGCGAGCTAGGTAGCTCGTGTCATAGACAAAGGCGCCTACTGGCTTGGCCCCCTCAGCCCAAGTGAACGTTCCTGCGTGTACCGGCTCGGCTTGACCGGGTAGCCAGATCCACACTGGTTTCGTTATCTTCTCGCTCATCGCTTTGATCTTTGGCGCACGTTTTTTGGTAGGTTGGACTCCATGAGGGAGAACTCAGTTTCGTTGATGCCGACCATCCCCATCTGCTTGGTGAAGTCATCAATCAGCTCCAGCGCCCAAAGCGCCTTGAGGTAGAACCCAAATTGCACTCCAGGGTGGCCCGCTTCCATCTTTACGACGGTGTTCAAAGACATCTGAGTAGCGTCAGCAAGATGTTGCTGGGTCATCTCGCGGATGCGACGGGCCATTCGTATCTTTTTGCCCATAAGCAGTGCGGCGTCTTCTGCCTCTATGGGGAGCATCGCGGTGTCGGATGACTTTTTCATAAGCTATACGACTTAAATTTTCCTTTAAATAGTATTTTTGTGGAGTAAATCACATTTAAAAAGAAATTTCTATCCGGGAGAAAGCGGCGAAGGAGTTTTCAAGTGGTGAGCTACAGGTGACTTTGCGCAAGAACTCTCGTCTGGTGCAACCCCAGGCCGACGATGCTCTTGAGAGCATAGGGTTGAGTGGTCGGGCCGTGGTGCTGCAAATGCCCAAATTGGCTGAGCGTCCATGACTATTCAGCTCTCAATATGATCTGACCCAGGGCCTTCCAAAGGCGGCAGGATCTACTGATCCACAAGGGCTAACGTCGAAGCAGGAAAGTGTCGTTGACGATAGGCGCTGAAGGAATGCCCATGATGCAAGCTGCAAGGAGATGAAAAGTGGGTCAATCCCTGCGAGAGGTCATCGATCTTCTCTACAAACCACCACCAGGCGTTCGTCAGGCAATTGCTGTTTCGAGAAGGGTGGCAGAACAACTTCCGCCGCTCAGCACAGTGGCGATGATTTCGATCACTGCTCCTGAGCGAGCTCCTGCAGAAGTACATGGATTTAGCCAGCTGTTGCGGCTGAGCTTTGCCGACGTCGATTTTTTGAATACGGAGATTTCTGCGCGAGCGAAGGCAAAAATCAAGGACGGTTTTTCGCCCCTACAGGCGAAAGAAATTCATGCATTTGTGCGGGCTCTAGCGCCGGAGATCAGGAGCGTGGTCGTGCATTGTGAAGGCGGCTATTCGCGATCATGTGGCGTTGTCTTAGCTCTGCACAACATCTATGGCTTTGCTGTGAACCTCAACAGTCTCAGCCAAGCCAATCGGTCTGTAGTGACGACTATGGAAGTTAGTAAGCGTTGAGTTGACACTGCGGCTACGTGAAATTGAAATCCTTCGCTTAGCATGTGTTGTGGAGGTACTCAGGAGCGCTTGTATTGCTTCAGCAGGGATTCGGGGATGAACGTCAGATTCCCTCTTGCGCGAGAACAGGCAACGTAAAGTTTGTTGCGCGTTTCCGGGTTGATGTCCCGGAAGCTGCCGGCTTTCCAAGCCTTCACATTGCCCGGGTTCAGCACTACACACACATCCTCATAGCAGTCCATGCCCTTGGACGCTCCCCAGTTTTGGGAGAAGCAATCGTATTTCTGATGTTCCTTGTAGAACAACTTGACCGTCCCAGAATCGCGGTAGAGGGCTTCCACCGTCGCCGGGTCGTCTTCGAAGCGAACGACACTCGTCCGTTCGTCATGTGCTTGTATGTAGATACCGATCTTCTCTGTGATGAAGTCACAGACGCTCTTGCTGCAGCGCCGGCTGCGTATGAGACTGTCGGTATCGACCTTCAAGCGGGCTCGCTCGAACTTCTTCTTGTAGGCATCGTAGTCGGCATGAAGGTTGGCATTGACGTTGCCGTCGCGGCTCGTGTCGAAGGTGTGCTGGTGGAAGTCGCCAACGAAGCTCGTTCTCACCTGAGCAGCGCTGATCTTCAATAAAAAGTTGAAGTCATGCCCGCCGAAATCCTGTACCTCGTCGACGAAGAAGACGTCGAAGTACTTTTCTATGCGGGCCACCACCGCATCAACCAGGCCAGACTGTTCGATGAACTTAGCTAGCCTGTTCGCATAAAGCCAGCGGCCAGGTGACATGTAGCGTCGGTCATCAGTCAAAGGGTAGACCGGAAACCGTTCAGGAGCGTTGAACGTTATGCCGCGCGTGTCTTTCTTGGAGCGCAGGAACGGCCGGTAGCAGAAGCTGTGCAGGAACCTGAAGTAGGTGTAGATCGCGATGTTGGGCGGCATGTAGCCGAACCGTTCAATGACCTTGGTACGCAGGTTGTTGTAGTTGGCCTCGGTATACGTGACCAGCAAGAAGCGTCGCACCTCGTCCAACGCCGCGACCAGACGGGTGGTCTTGCCTGATCCGGCGACCGCGAAGACTACGCTCTTATCCATGTCACTGCCTGCTGGATGTAGCCTGGGGCTACCAGCGCGGAGCCTTTCTTTTCCAGCAGCTGGAATGCGGCGTCGGTCTTGTTCTTCAACATGTATTCTTCGACGCTCAGGGTCTTGCGGCGAGCCGCGAAAAGCTCCTCGCAGGCCGCCTGATTGTCCTTGTACATGCAGACCTCGAAGGTATGGCGGCTGTTATCGAGATCCGCAAAGACTTGGATCGAAGCCGACACGTGGTCAGAGTAGTTCGCGACGCAGTTGGCCGCATGGTCCTTGTCGTTGTCGCGGATCGCCGCCACCTTAATGCCAAGGAGGTTGGCAAGCTCAAGGTAGCGCTTGAAGCTAGTGCCATCAACCGAGATCACATGGACGCCATCGGCATCCAGACTTCCCTCCGGGGCACTGATTTTGTAGAGAGCCTCCATCAGGATGAACTCGGCGTCGCCCTCGACTAGGATCGCCTTTTTGCACAAAGCCAGCTCCAGGACGTTGTTGTCGGGCGCCTTCATAAAAAACTCGGCGGTTCCCGGGCTGAGATCCTTCAAGCTGGCTGGTCGCGACGGATGTTCTTCACTAAGAATCAGAACCTTCCTGAGATTCAGCCGCGTAGCGATGAAGCTGCTGTGCGTGGCCACAAAAAGCTGCTTTTTGGCAGAGGCACGGATACGCTCGATCAACTTGCGCATATGCACCTGGCTGAGATGGTTCTCCGGCTCCTCCAGCAATAGTACGTGTAGCGCATGCTCCCGATTACGCAGCGCGAACTCCGTCTTGATGAAGCACTGGCGGCCCTTGCCCTTGCTGTCCACCGGTATGTCGTCCTCGGTAATGATGATGTCGGTCTCGACGCTGGCCTTTGGACTGGTTCTAACATCGAACTTGTATGCATCCAGCTCGTCGTTCATCGACTTGAAAACGTCATCCTTGAACTTCGCTTTCGCCTTTCTGTACTCGAAGCCGTGCAGGTTGCGCTGAGCAACACTCGCATGCGCGGCATACATTGAACGCGTGTACTCGCGCGTGGCGTGCTCGTTGTTGATTAGTGAGCTGTCAATCAGCAGGTGCCGCAACGGCTTCTTGTAAGGAAAGACAACCTCGTCCGTAAAAGTCAGAAAGCTTATTCCGTAGTACTCGAATGGAAAGTTATCGTGCTTTTCCGTAAGGATGGCTTGGATGTGCTTTGTGAAATCGTCGACTGGCTTGCACACCATCTTGATGCCTAGGTGGTCGACGCCCTTGCTATTGTTCCTTCCATCTAGGTCGTGACGACCAGGAAGATCATCAAAATAGAGCTCGATATGCAACTCGGGCAGATCGCCGATTTTCCTGGCGCCCGCAAGAAACTCAGCGATACAGTCAGCGTTGAATAGCGCTTCAAGCCCCATGCCCTCGACCTTGCTTCGACTGGCGCTTAGCACAATGTCCATTGCTTGAAGCACTGAACTCTTTCCTGCTTCGTTGCCGCCAACCAGGATGTTGAGCTCCGGATCGAATTCCAATTCAAGCGATTTGAAACGCTTGAAATTCTTGAGCACCAGTCGCCGAATCGTTCCCATACGCTTCTTCCTTCATTCGATATTTATGTTTTGGCAGTATCGACTTCGTCAACGGCGTCTAACTGTTCAATTCTTGGAACTAGACCCCCGTAAGCCCTCGTTCAAGGCTTGCTTTGATGTGGATTGTGGTCTGTTGGCTTGGCCGTATGGTCAGGTCTTGGGTGGGAGGTTCGCGACCCCTTGATTGAGTAAGTCGAGGAGGATGTTTTCGCGAAGCTGCGTCTTTTGTGCCAGGTCGACCAGAGCGTTTGTCGCTTCCCGGGCTAGGCGACGAGCCAAGACACGCTGCTGGGTTGAGATGATGCGGCCTTCATGACGCCCATGAATGTAGGTGCAGCGCATGTCGTACAGATCCAGGTATTCCTTTGCCGCGCCCGGTTTGCCTATGGCGGCGCTTAGCCTTGCCGCGACTCTGCGTGTTGCCGATTCTGCATAACTGTCGCCAGGAAGTCGCAGTTTTTTCTTGTGGTCAGCTTCTGTACCAAAGGCGGCTTCGATCACGATAAGGTGGGCCATCACTTCATCGATGCCATCGGAAAGGAACGCACGAACTAGGAAGTGCTCTACTGGGGTAGAGAACAAGTCCGAGTTCAGCGTGCTCGGCACCTGTAGCCTTGCCCAGCAGCTATCTAGATCCTGGCGGATATCCTCGGCGGTTGCGAAGGTTCGCAGACACAACGGGCGCTCGGATTCCACCCATTCGTCATGATCCACCTGGTGTTGGTATGGCTCCCACGACAGGCGCTTGGGAGCAGGTGGTGGAGCCGGAAAAGTACATAGGTCATCGTCTAGGGTGTAGATCCAAGGTATCTGGAAGCCTCGCCAGTCCACCTCAGGCATCTCTGACCAGGCCTCCCATGGCGCCAGAAGCAGGAGGAACAGCGCTCGCTCGACTACCGCGGGAAAACGCCCGCCATGGGGAACAATCTCACCTGGATCCTTGTTCATGGGAAAGTCCAGAAAGGAGAACTGGCGATTGCCCGATTCGCCTCGAACCGAAACGTCTTCCTCAATGACCAGCCAATGAAATTGGGACAGACGCAAGACATCCAGCCGGATGTCCGGAAAGCAGCGCTCCAAGCGAGGCGCATCAAATAAGCACTCTAGTTCAGCAGCGGTGAATCGACCCAACTTCGCATTGCCAAACAGGAGGGGCGGAAGGTCATCGGCCATATCTAGCGGGCAGAGGTATCGCCGCCTGATGGTGGTCCGCTGAAACTCGTGAACTAGTGCGGAGGCCACCTGGCTCAGCTCCAGCCCGGGCTGCGTGGGCAGATGTGGGATGCTGTATCGCAGGCCGAGCGACCTTAAGGCATTGCCGATGGAAACTTCCAGTCCGAAGGTGGATTTTCCGTTGTGGTAGTGCTTGATGAGCAGTTCCTTCACTGCGATGAACTCGCGGCTGCCCCAGAGGTTCTCTGGACCGGGGGGAGGGATGTCCCACAACGCTTGGAGGGCTGCGACAAGAGATAATTCTGCGGACATAAGTGGCTCGGCACCTCCCAAAAATATCAGTTCAAATAGTTTCTGATAGAGGTTACCTTAAGGACACCGTGCAATCAGTTGCCGCTTTTTTGGGTTTTCGCGAGCAGCCAAGATTTCGAAGCCGGTAGCCTCAGCCATTCATAAGAAGAACTTGCAGGAAGCAATGATGATTTGTATTGAGTGTGTTACGCCGGTACCCCTCAAGAAGCTGTTCGATGCACATGGGCAGGAAGGTGACTGCAAGTATTGCCGCCAACGTGGGAGGGCAATTGAGTCCCAGCGGCTATTTGAGTATGTCTATGAGCGAGTTAGGGAGAATATCGCAGTCAAGGATGATCTCTCTGATTATGAGCTCGGCATGTTGTACGGAGCTAGGGTCGAACTATTCCCTATCGCGGAAATCGGCATCGTCCTCTCGGAGTGGCTTGATCTTGGAGATGATCCATATTTCGATGACTTGTGTAATGGAGTTCCCGACGAATTCAGGGTGGATGATGCGGGCGATCCTACGCACTTCTATGGCGAAGACGACGCGATGGAGGTGAACCTCTACGAGGCTCGTTGGGAGAAGTTCGTTGAGGGCGTGCAGTACACGCACCGCTTCTTCAACGGGAAAGCCAAAGACTTCCTCGACTTGGTTTTCTCTTTCTTGGTCGCCGATGACGAAGGCCTCAAACCTGAAGCCATCCGGATCATGACCAATGGAAATTTGATGTACCGTGCGCGTCTTGCCAAAGGCTTGGGCGAAGCGGAGAAGATAGTCAAAAACCCCGCTGGCGAGTTCGGCCCCACGCCGAAGTTTCTGGCGAGCAGTCAAAGAATGACGCCGAATGGCATTTCTGCCCTCTATTGCGCGCTGGAACGAGAGACCTGCTTGAGCGAAATCCGCTCCATTACCGGCGATCATGTAGTGAGCGCGGCACTGACTCCGGTCGCTGAGCTAAAGCTGCTTGACCTCACAGCGCTGGACCGGGTTGCCCCCCCAGATCTGTCGCTCCTGGACGTGGGATGTCGTGAAGCGCTGCACCTCAAAGTATTCCTAGGCTCACTGGTCAAAAAGATGTCCAGGCCAAAAGCTCGAAATGATGAGCTGAGTTATCTTTCCACCCAGGTGGTGTTCGAGTACCTTCGGATGCGCTTCGGTCGGCAGGTCGACGGCCTAGTTTTCCCGTCCGTGCAGACGGGCGAGGCGGGTACCAACGTCGTCTTGTTCCCCGAGGCCAGCCGACTCGCATACGTTATACCGGCTGGGCCCGATGAAGACAGACTTGTCGATGGGCTCGTACCTGTTGAAGTGGCAGTCGACATGGACAACCCATCCAAGCCGCCCACCAAGGTGATGGTTGTTCACGGCTCTATCCGATATCACCAAGTTACGGCGATTGAGACCAGGGCCCGTGAGTGTCGTCATATCTACGACATGTTCATGAGCGACGAGTCGCGTAGGCGCCTGAACTTAATCTAGGTAACTTGCAGGGCACTGGCAACGTAGCCAGTGCTCCCGTGTACCTCACTCTCACGATGGCCAACAAGTTTGTTCAGCGACTCCTGCACCGTCGCCATAGCGATGGACCGTTGAGCCTATCAAAGTGAAGGTGTCAATCTCAAGTCTCCTCGCAACCCAAGCCGGCTGCTGCTAGCCAAGTCAACATTGCGATGTCGGCATCCATCATGATCGCTCTCCCTCATGAGTTGGCCGGCTTGTTTGATCTGTCCACTGGCAGAGATCGACCCAAAGCCGACATTGGCATGGCTTGTTTGGCTGTCTGCTGTGAAGTATGTTTTAGATGCCCATCGCCATGACCCAGCCAGACAGCCCGGCCAGCAGAACCACTAGTGCTGGCGGAACCCGCCCCACAGTCAATAGTCCGAATGACAGCAATGCCAGCCCAAAATCCGCCTTGCTATGGATGGCACTCGTCCACACCGGGTCATAAAGTGCGGATACCAGAATGCCGACCACGCCGGCGTTGATACCTGCCATGGCTGTTTGAATGCCAGCGCGATGACGCAGCCCTTCCCAGAATGGCAACGCTCCTATCAGCATGAAAAAGGCGGGGAGAAAGATAGTGGCCAGCAGCGCTAGACCACCAACCCAGCCGTGCAGCGGGCCCTGGGCGACTGCACCAAGGTAGGCCGAGAACGTGAAAAGTGGTCCTGGCACGGCCTGCGCTGCACCGTAGCCAGCCAAGAAGTCGGCATTGCTCACAATGCCGCTCGGCACCACGGCAGCTTGCAGCAGTGGCAAGACAACGTGTCCACCGCCGAAGACCAGCGCGCCGGAACGATATACCCCTTCAAGCAGAGCTATCGTGGACGAGCCCGTGACTGCTGCCCACAATGGCAATCCGACGAGCGGTGCAGCAAACAACAGCAGTGCAACAATGCCTAGCTTGCGCGAAACCGGGTAGCTATGTGCCTGACCACCGCCAGGTTGAGCTATCTTTAATTGCCACCACCCCAGCAACCCCGCCACCGCGATGGCGGCAACCTGTCCCAGCGCCGAGGGCAAGATCATGGTCAGCAGTGCTGCCAGAATTGCGAGTGCAGCACGGGGTCGATCCGGACACAGTGACTTAGCCATACCCCATACAGCCTGTGCCACGATGGCCACGGCGACAACCTTGAGTCCATGTACCCAGCCAGACTGAGCCAGACCCTGGTATTCGGCGATGCCGAAGGCAAACAGGATCAATGCAATAGCAGACGGTAAAGTAAATCCCGCCCAGGCTGCCAGCAATCCAGACCAGCCTGCGCGGCCTAGCCCCAGTGCCATGCCGACTTGGCTGCTGGCCGGTCCCGGTAGGAACTGGCACAGGGCTACCAGGTCGGAGTAACTGCGGTCATCCAGCCAGCGGCGGCGCTCGACAAACTCCGATCGAAAATAGCCTAGGTGAGCGATGGGTCCACCAAAGGAGGTCAGGCCCAGTTTGAGAAAGGCGCCAAAGACTTCGGCAGTCGTACCCCGCGCGGGAGTGGTTTCGTGCGACAAGCTGTTGGTGGAATCGGTCATTTGTGCATTGCCTCCCCGGCGAACTCCCGGATGCGCTCCTTAGCCAGCGCCAAGCCTGCTTTGCCCTTGGTCGTGATCGTGTAGAGCTTGCACACCGTGCGCCCTTCGCGCTCCTGCCGCGAGACAAGGTAGCCGTCCCGCTCCATCTTGTGCAGCATCGGGTAGAGCGTTCCAGGAGACAGGCGGTAGCCGTGATGAGCCAGCTCGTCGATCATCCATTGCCCATAAATTTCCTGTTCGGCAGCATGGTGCAGCACATGCAGGCGAATAAACCCAGACAGAAGGTCGTGGTGCTCTAGTGTGCTTGGTGTTGGTTTATCTGTCATATCGAATTTCGATATCGAAATTCGATGATAACTCTTGCATGAGCACTTAGTGTGTTTAGCCGATGCCCCTTCTCCCGATAGATCACGCTAGCTCTAAGGTCTGCGTTCTAAGGCAGGCAGTTGGAGCTGGATCGGTCGGATGTAACTAGGACAGTAAGGCAGGGTCTTCTGCCCAGGGGCCCTACCTTCAAAGACTGCTAATGTCCAAACAGCGACTGTCGTTGTTCGATCCGAAGCGGCTGCTCAAATTGCATCTCTGCATGTTGGCTATTCAGCGACCACTGTATTTCGCCGAGGTCATGTCATAGTTCTATCAAATGATGATCTAGGCGAACTGCTTGGGGGGGGGGCGTATGAGCTATATATGTGCTGATTGTGTTGGGGAGCCACATCTACAGTGTCTGGTACAAGACGCTGCAACGTCTGAAAATTCTTGCGAGTTCTGCGATGTCGATGCACCGGCAGCAGACCTATGGGTGGTAGCTGAACTGTGCGAAAAAGTGATCGATACGTTTTTCGAGGAATCCAGCAACACGATGGCGGTGATTCATTTCGGGCGAACTCCTGCCGGCAGCGACTTGCAGACAACGATTTCGGAGCTGACTGGCATACCGCAGGATGCAGTCGAAGTTGTGGTGGAGCACCTGAGCGAGCTTTGGTACGACGAGGGGTCAGGACAGTCTCGCTATGGCGACGACGATCCTTGGTTCGTCCTCAAGCCATCAATGGCCGAGCCACTCGGTTTCTCTTGGCGCGAGATGGAAGACAGCCTGCGTAGTGAGGTGCGCTACTTCAACCCCAAGGCGCTGGCATTGCTCGACATGATCTTTGGCGAGATCACCAATGATCAAGACCAGGAGGGGCGTTCGGTTGTCCTTGAAGCTGGTCCCGGCACTTCATTGAAGACGCTCTACCGGGGCAGAGTGTTCCAAACCGAGGATGCGTTGATTGCCGCGCTACGTTGGCCAGAGCGTTTTCTAGGTTCGCCGGCGGTAGGTGTCGGAGCTGCAGGACGAATGAATGGGCAGGGTCAACCTGCTTTCTACGGAGCCACCCATCCTGAGATCTGTATTGCCGAGGTGAGACCGCCTGTGGGGAGCTTGATCGCATTGGCCGCGTTTGATGTGATTCGGCCGCTGCGCCTATTGGATCTGCGGCGACTGGCTACCGTTGAGCTGCGCCCGAATGCCAGTTTGTTTGATCCAGATACCCTCTTAGCGGCGCAGCGTCGCGATTTCCTGAGGACATTGGGTGACCGCTTATCAGCGCCCGTGGTTCCTGAACAACAGGATCGGGACTACCTTGTCACACAGGCCGTTGCGGACTATCTGGCTGCCCATGCGACGTTGAATGTAGACGGCATCATCTATCCATCTGCACAAAGTCGCATTCCAGGTGAGCTCCCCGCTGGCGATAACGTCGTCTTGTTCCGCAAAGCGTGTGATGTGAGCAACTCTGATGGAGACGGCAACACTGCCGAGATCTCTCTGTGGGAATACGAGGAGGACGGGCCGGGCCGCAGGTTCCGTCCTTCCATACATTTCATCAGCCGGGCCGCGATGTGGCCTAGTCAGCGTGAAGTGCAACCGGCGCTGTCGCTGGTGCAGGACTCGATTGTCATTCACGACATATCAGCTGTGCGCTATTTCAGTAAGCCTCATACAGTGGACGGTGTTGCCTCTATCAATGATCGCCACTACGGTTCCTGAGCTACCGTTCGGCGGCATCAAGCGATCTGGCTACGGCCGTGAGCTTGGGGAATCAGGACTCTAGTAAAATAAATATCAGAAGGCATTTATTCGATGATTTTATTTGCAATTCCAAATGGAATATGAACCATCGGTATGTCTCCTGCCTCAGATTCAAGGTGACTTTTCTGGTCATCGAAGAACATATGTGGCTTTAGCCGAGCAAGAATTCGATCTTTTTTCATTCCACCTAAGAAGAAGGTCTCATTTGCGCTGACTCCCCAATCTTCCAGCGTGGTAATAACACGTTCATGGGATGGCGCATTTCTTGCGGTAATTATGGCGGTCCGAATGATGCGTTTGTAATCTCGATTCTTCTCCTGCTCTTTGTCTTCAAGTTTTTGCATGAATGAGAGCTTTTGAAATAAGTCGGCCAGAGGGCCTGGCTTGTGAGGAATGTGTGCGTTTGCAACTTCATAGTCGCGAAACGCTGAAAGATCCTTGCCTTTGAAAACCGCTTCAGATTCGTCATCGGCGATCACGCCATCAAAGTCGAATGCGATGCGAAGCTCGTCCTCGGATTCGTCATCGATGACTGTACTCGGTAAAACAATGCCAGCTGGGTACTTACTGCTAATGGCATTTTTTACGTCTTCCTCATTAGCAGATAGAAACAATGACGCGTTGAAGGCTGGGATGTATTCGTAGGGTGATTTCCCCTCCATAAACGCAGCTCGTGAGATATCTAAGCCGTAGTGAGAAATGGATCGAAAAACTCTTTTTCCGGTGGCTGCAGAATTTCTAGACAAGAGAACCACCTCGACAGGTGATTGCTTCGGGAAGCGCTTGTTGATATTCAAAAAGCGCCGAACAAATGGAAATGCAACCCCTTTCCCGAGAAATTTGTCCAGGTTGGCTTCCTGAAATTCTTTGTAGGCTTTAGGGCCTTTTTCGACAAAGACCGCATGTGACTCTGAAAGGTCGAAAAGAGCACTGGACGAGACGGCAACAACTAGCTTTTTTTCAATTGGATATGCCATTTTATACCTTTTACATTGAAATCTCAGTCAGGCTTTTTTGGACGTATCGGGACAACTTTCAATGTCTTTTGCTGCGAAAGCTGTTGACGTAGTTGCTCGTTCTCCAAAAGAACTTCTTTGAGCCTGGCTTCCGCGTACTGAAGATCAGTTTCGCTAATGCGGTGAGTCTCAAGTAAGTCCTCATATAGCTTCTTCCATTCCTGGATTCGGGTCCCCAGTTCTTTGCGGACCCGACCTTGACCAACGACCGCACCTTGCTTCAATGTCTCAAGCCATGTCTTTACTTCCTTGCCGAGCTCTAGATAGCGCGGCTTGTGAAAAGTAAGGGGATGTATTTCTGCGCGTCGTGCGACCTCCGCCATCGAAACTGCGCCCTTGTTATGGGGGTAGATGCCTTCGTTGGCGGCCATCTCCTGTTGGATGGCTTGCATTACGTGGCGAACTCTTTCATGAGACTGTGCGGCCTGTGAGTCATAACGTGCCAGCGCTGCTGAGCGCATGCGCTCAATAGCATCGACAGAGTGGGTTCGCTTTGGCTTTGATGTTTTCTTCATTCGACCACTTTGTCCAATTCGTCGGCGAACAACTCCCGCACGGTCTCGTTGAGCATCCACTTCGCCTGCAGGTCAGAAAAACGCGGGACATGGGCGCGTACCTGTGCGGCCCAGTGAGCGGCAGTCAGGCTTTCCTCATTGGCAATTGCAGCTTCATAAGCTGCTACTGCGTCTTGAATCGAACCTTCAACGTCCTCACGTAGGAAGGCTTCTTCCAGCCGATGGTTACAGCTGATCTGACACTTCGAGGGTTCGGGACGCCCTTTGCTCTTGCTGCAGGGCCCCACTTCACCAGGAAATTTGGTGCAGAGCACACCTGTTCTGACTTGCTCCCATGCTTTGCCTTGCAACGTCAGCAACTCGGCCAATTCTCCAACGTCGTTCGCACCCCATTGGGCACCTTGACGGTGTGCTCGATCACGATTCTCTCTGATGACGTTCTGCAGTGATACCGCGGCAAGTCCTCCATAGCCGCCTAAGTCGGCACTTTCTGTTCCCTTAGAAGCCAAGTCCGCCTCGACCATACGTTCGACCACCTCCTTAGCACGCATTACGCGCAACTCACGTGCCACTGTCTCGATTTCGGCACGAAGATTTTTGTCGGAGAGGATGTAGTACAGCGTCATTTCGATGGATTTATGACCAAACACATCCATCAACAACTTCGGAGCTTGTGTCAAGGCTAAAGCCACGAGACGTGCAAGTGTCTTCCTGAATCGATGCGATCGGAGAGGCTGCCCACCGGGCTCAGTACTCAATCCGATCGCATGCGCATATGCTCGCAATGCTGAATTGATTTCGAAGGACGAATTCGCCGGGTCACTAGTGTTCCCTGCATTTAATTGTCCCCAGAGATGCGTGCCTGAGCTAACGGCGTCTATATCGGTATCCCGCTGCACTTTGAAATAAGCGATCCGCATAGCAGTCTCAATGAGCAGTGCCTGCTGAGCGAGTGCCTCGACTGCTGCCTCTGGTAATTGCCAGTCCCTCCACTCGCCGCCGTGTCGTTCCACGAGCTTGTAGGTTTTACCGTTTGCGTAGCGTCTCCCGTCAACTGAACGTACGACGCAATCCCTTTGTAGTCCTAGTACCTCAGATTGGCGGGCTCCCATACTGAGGCTGACTATAAAATAGTGTGCCATTTGCACGAGCCCGAGCAATCCCATCACGTCTGAAAGACTTTTTGGTGGCCAGTACGCCTCTGTTTCAACATTACGACCATTTACTGATTTAGTTTCACTGCGCAGCTTGTGTCGACGCAGCGAGAAGGGAAGTGCGTAAAATTCTTGGCCTTCTTGGTCGAGCCAACGAAAGGTAGAGAGTAGCTTTCGCACCTTTCTAGCACAGCTGCTGACTATATTTTTTTGGGGCTTTCCATTGCTGCCTTTTTCCGAGTAAAGGTCAGCTATTGCCTTTCCAATGTCAAGCAGGTTCGGGAGAAGCACGCGCATGAGCCAAAGACTGTGACGACCCATTTCTGAAACATACTCGTCAGGTAGGGGTTGATGACTAACGACCTTTCGCGGCTCTACTGTGTAGCGAAGGCCTCCGGTCATCGCAATCGTGCTAGTTTCCGTCTGTATGCTGGGTGCATCCGTCCACAGTCCTCGATCCACGAGCTCCTTCATACGCAGCCACTCTGCCAGCACTTGCCTTTTTTGACTCTCTGAAAGTGCAGATAGATCATCCGTACGCAGCGATCGGAAAGAGATGCTGTCGGCTGTTGGTTGTCCTTTCGTATCAAAGGACGATGCAATTGCTAGCGCGAAAATAATTGGCGCTATGCTATAGCCAATATAGATGATCGAATTTGGGTCAAGTGTGCGCTGGGCTCCCTTTTTTCCGCGGCCCACCGGGCCAATACGCAAAAGCACCAAATAACGTGTTATTTTGAGCACAGCCTCGTCTAAGTACTTCGCGATTGAATGATGAACGCGATGACTCGTCAGATCTTCATCGCTCGCTAGGCGTTGAAGATGTGCAGGCAAGAAATGGACGATACGTCGACGTATGTCGATTGACAAAAACGCAGAGCTCTTTTTTGACGAAGGAACCCATGCATCAGCAGTTACCCATCTGCCTAATGTATCGCCGTGCTGCAAGATCCGTTGCAATGCGATGAGTTGAGCGGCATCGGCGTGTTGAATGGAGTGGACCGGCATGAGCAGTAAACCACGATTGCGGGTTGCCTCTATCTCGTAATCTCTCCCGAATATTTCGGAAGGATCGGTATTGAGTTCCAATTTAACTAAGTTATTCATTGATTATTCTCTTGCGAGTTTTAATCAAACTCAATGACTCGGTGTGCTCCGCTTTCAATGCGTCGCTCCCATTCCTCAAGCAATTGCGTAGATTCTTGAGCGTCGAAGGCAATTAGTGCAAGCTCTGTATTGTCCAACTCCTTTAAAAATGAAGATTCTTGGAACGCAGTTACGCTCATTCTCGATCGCAGATACCGCAGCTCAGCTAACCTCTTGCAAAGGCCGGGAAGGCTATCGGGAAGGAGGACGGCATTCTCTAGGCAGAGTGTGCAACGTTGGACATGGCACATTGCTTTCCCGTCAGCGACGAAGTCGGGGGCGATGTGACGTGGAGGGTTTGTGGGGTCTGTGCAGGCAATACCAACCCGGCTTCGCATCAGCGTTCGGTAATCCTGTAAACGCTTACGGTGCTCTGGAGTTATGCTGCCGTAGCGTGACCGCTGAGCAATAATTGTAGGGTCAACTCTTTGATGGGTCGCTATTTCGCTCCAAAGGGCTTCGCTGAATGTCCCGAACAGTTTTTGATGTTCATCATTCAGCAATGTATTGTTCAGATAGCCTTGAGTTGATCTAATGCTGCGATGGCCTAGAGCCTTCATCACATAGAGAATTGAACCTCCGCTTGCGTGATATTGTGTTGCTGCATAGGCGTCACGGAAGTCCGATGCTCGAAGCGGTGATAATTGATTTTCTTTAGGTCTATTTAAATTAAGATCTGCGATGAATTTCCCGATAAAAGAAAGGTAACCGATGCCTTTTTTATACACACCCTCCGAGAAATTTTCGTCGGTCAGCCAAAGAATATCATCACCATTTTTTTTTACAAAAATCCAAGGGGATTTTGTTCCCTGCTCTAGAGATGTGATATGTATGCGCATCAATTCAAGTTCGACCGCTGTGTGCGACGTGCTTTTCATTTCTGCCAAACTCGCTTTGTACACATGCAGGTCATTAATCAAAGACTCACGAAGCGACTTCGTTCGGGCTATTAGTGCCTGTATGATGAATCCTGCACTTCCTTGGGACTTTAGCAGCCCTTCGCTGAGTTGTTCGGCCCCACCGGTCCGAGCCTTTGTTCCGCGGAGAATGTATCGCCCTGGGTCTTTTGGATGCTTTTCAATAATTGAAGTCGTGACATCAAGACTTAGTAAGACTGCGGGATTCCAGCCAGTGGTGGCCATACATAAATGAAAAGCAACGCGGATATCGAAGCTGTCAGGATAGCTGCCGCACAGCATATCGCTGTAGTTGAAGCCTTGTTCATAGAAGGTCTGGGCGGAAACCCCCTGCAGTAACGAACTAACTGATGGTCGCGGATCGCCAGTTTTCTCTACAACCGAGTCGAATAACTTGTAATTACGAAGTAGGCGCTGTTGCTCCTTGTGAGTCTCCGGGTCTGCGTCGTGCTCAACTACAGTGCTACATTGTTTTCGTAAATCGTCTGCCAATGACCATCGGTCAAGCACAGAGAACCAGTGGCGTTTAAGTTGTTGACGGATTACGTCGGTTTGCCACTTTGAAGGTAGATGTCGGTTGACAGGTTTCGATGACGGCGCTAGCCAGTACAGTGGTTTTAATCCTAGAGCAATTCGAGTTGTGTTCGCTAATTGAAAGAAATTGACGAACTCCAATCGCCCAATTCCTCTGTCTAAAGCAACTTGGCGATGCAGGTCAGTAATTTGGGAAACTGAAGTAATTGGGTGTGCTGTTCCCTCCGTCATGGCTTCGACTGAATCAAAGATCCGCCACCATGCACGCAGTGAAGCCAAAATCTGGTCCACCGATTTATGTGCTAATGGCATTGCACGGTCGATAATTGCAGGTTTAAGCTGTGCTATCAGTTCAGGTCGGCCGGAAAATGGCTCTTTCCAGCTATCATTGCTTGAAGAAATGCTTTGACCAGTCTTGAAAACATTGAGATCTACTATGCGGGGCTTAGTCTTATGGGTTGTATAAAAGCGAAGCGCCTCTTTTTCATGAGGCAGAGTAGTTGAGCCTTCTACAGGTGAAGGGTGTAGTGTTGTGACACTCTGGCTTAGGTGATCCTTCGTATTCGTGTTCGTACGGATACTCATATCAGTCCTTGCTTATTTAGTGCCTATTGACGGCTCGTCGTCGTCTTCAAGTGAGGCCGGTACCGCGAGCATGTCCATCACCCATCGCAGATACACCATCGTCGTAGCTTCGTTGGCGTGACCTAGTTGCGGTTGGACTTGAAGTCTGATGATGCTCAGGGCAGTGTTCTCAAGCAGTGCTGCCGTAGTCTCATTGCTCAAGTGCGGCGTGTGCTGGTGCTTCTTCAGCTCTCGCCAAAGTACAGAGCATGCCCACCAGTGTCTTCCCTGGTGGGGAGACCAGCCATTGATGGGAGGCAGGGCTCCTGTCCACGCGTTATATAGCTCAGGGCCTTTGAACTGCATCCCATCTGAAGCGCGGAGGAATAAGTGCACAGCGCTCTTTGCAAGCGCAACCCGTGCCGCCCCTTTGACTCGTTTCATGCGCGCCGCAAAAGCTTGGTTCCGGGCATTAGAGCGATAGTGATCCCAGCTTTGAGCAAGGCTCAGGGGGATCAAGATGTCTCGCTCTGGACCAATCTTGTCCCCATTGTCCAGGCCATAGGTTGGACCCTTTGTGCCGTATCGGATAGTGATGCGAACTTGTTGTTGCGCAGGGGGGGCGAGTGGGTTCGCGATGAGCCAGTCTTTGGGGTTCTCGGGCAAGGTGTCGTGGCGGAGGCATACGACTTCTTCGCGTCGCATTGCAGTAAACAAGACCGTTTCGCACATAAGGCCGTAAGTCTGTCCATACTTTTCATGGACGCTTTCAAGCCACGCTTTCACCTGCGCATCTGTTGGCATACACAGAGGACGCGTCGGTCGCCGCACTTTTCCCTTACGTACACGGACGTTAAAACCCAGGTGGCCGATGGAGCTTGTGGCTGAGCCGATTCTCAGCTTTGCAGTGTCGTACGGAATCTTGAAGACTACCCTCTGGCCTGTGTCTGCCATCCAAGTCAAAAAGTCGCACGCTTGTTGAACTCTCAGATTCACAGTGCTTGGTGCGAGGCCGTAACCATCGCGTGACCAGAGGCCTTCAAGCATCTCTTTTTGATAGCGGCCCACTATATGTGTGGCGTAGTCACATGTCTTGAGGTCTACCTTGCGCTTGTCTGCCCACTCTAAGAAATTCGCAAGCCATTGCGCGTAACTGAGCATTGACTTGGCAGTGGGGATGCGCCCGGTCAGGACTTGGTTCCGACTCTCTGGTCCCCAGAGGCCTAAGCCACGCTCAACCAGGTACGCGTTACCTAGCCGGTGGTAGCTGGGGCGCGAGTCCAAGATGAAGGGGAGATGCGCTAGTGCGGGGTACCTCGATGCAAATTCACCGTTAGGCGTGAAGTTCACCGAGTAGCTACGGCTATGTTGCATCAATAAAAGAAGAAGTTCCAATAATTTGAATTATTAGCGATCCTTCCGATGTTGGCAATATATGGCTAGTGTTCTTGATGCATCGACATAACGGAAAACAGCACGGCATCGCCGTCGAAAGCGATGCGCACTTCGCGCGGATGGCTGCTGCTGGCGCGCATGGAGTCGGTGAACACATGGGCTGCCGGGTAGCCCAGCTGCAGTGCCTGGGTCACGTCCTCGGCATTCGCCGACAGAAAAAGCTGGGCCCCCAGCGGGCGCAGATAGCCGAATGGGTCGCGCCCCTGGGTGAATACGCCGCGCTGTATGGAGTGCAGGCCATGGGCCTTGGCCGAGCGGAAGACGCGCATGCCGCTGACGGGGTCGTTGCGCGAGAGCAGCACCACCTCCACATGCTGCTGTCCTTCGGCGTTGAAGGCCAGCAGCTTCTTGACCAGCGAGAAGGCCACGCCGGGCGCGGCAGGCACGTCCAGCCGCTCGCGCTGCAGGCGCAGATAGCTTGCCGGGTCGCTGTCCTCGAAGAGGCGGTTTTCCTCCTCGAAATCGAAAAGGGCTCGCGAGGAGATGGCGACGACGAGCTTGTCGTTCAGGGTCATGGCCATGGCGGTACGGCTTTAAGCGGATGTGCAGACAAGCTCTGATGATACGCAGCCCGCCACGCCCTCACCAGTTGGCTTCGCGCTCGGGCGTGGCACTGATGTGGTGTATGGACAGGTCTGCGCCGTCGAACTCCTGCTCCTGGCTCAGGCGCAGCCCCACGGTTTTCTTGAGCAGGCCGTAGACCAGCAGGCCGCCCAGCGCTGCCCAGGCCACGCCCATCAGCGTGCCTATGAGCTGGGCCAGAGGGTGCACACCGCCAAGCCCGCCCAGCGCCTGCGTGCCGAAGATGCCGGCCGCAATGCCGCCCCAGGCGCCGCACAGACCGTGCAGCGGCCACACGCCCAGCACGTCGTCGATCTTCCATTTGTTCTGCGTCAGCGTGAACATGAATACAAAGATGGCACCGGCGGCAGCCCCCACGACCAGCGCCCCCAGAGGGTGCATCAGATCCGAGCCCGCGCAGACGGCAACCAGGCCGGCCAGCGGGCCGTTGTGCACAAACCCCGGGTCGTTTTTGCCCACCGCCAGGGCGGCCAGAGTGCCGCCCACCATGGCCATCAGCGAGTTCACGGCGACCAGACCGGAGATCTTGTCCAGATTCTGGGCACTCATCACATTGAAGCCGAACCAGCCCACGATCAAAATCCAGGCGCCCAGCGCCAGGAAGGGAATGCTGGAGGGTGGTGTGGCGGCAATCGCTCCGCCCTGGCGGTAGCGGTTGCGGCGCGGGCCCAGCAGCAGCACGGCGCCCAGGGCGATCCAGCCGCCGACGGCGTGGACCACCACGCTGCCGGCAAAGTCGTGGAATTCGGAGCCGGTCAGCGCCTTGATCCAGGCCTGCACGCCGAAATGCTGGTTCCAGACAATGCCCTCGAAGAAGGGGTAGATCAGGCCCACGATCACGGCCGTGGCGATCAACTGGGGCCAGAACTTGGCGCGTTCGGCAATGCCGCCCGAGATGATGGCGGGAATGGCGGCGGCGAAGGTCAGCAGAAAGAAGAACTTGACCAGGCCATAGCCGTTGAGTGCCGCCAGCTGCTCGGCGCCCACGAAAAAGTGCGTGCCGTAGGCCACGCCATAGCCGAGCGCGAAATAGACCACGGTGGAGACCGAGAAGTCGACCAGGATCTTGACCAGGGCATTGACCTGGTTCTTGCGGCGCACGGTGCCCAGCTCCAGAAAGGCGAAACCGGCGTGCATGGCCAGGACCATGACGGCGCCCATCAAAATGAACAGGGCATCTGCGCCCTGTTTTAGTGCTTGCATGAAAACGCTCCAGCTGAAATTTGCTATTTATTGGTGCGAAATTGCGGGAAAAACCCGCAATGCACTAAAAGAAAGCAAGAATTGCGCCAAGCTGGAGTGTGCGCTTCCGCACCGCTACGGGCGCGGCCGGCCTATTTGACGAACTGGTTGAGCTGGATGATGGGCATGAGCACAGCCAGCACGATGAGCATGACCACCAGCCCCATGACGACGATGAGCAGGGGCTCCAAAATCGTGGCCAGGTGCATGGCACGACGCTGGACTTCGGTGGACAGCTGGGTGGCGGCACGCTGCAGCATCAGCGGCAGCTGGCCCGTCTGCTCGCCCAGTCGGGCGAACATGGCGAGCAGGCCCGGAAAGCGCTTCTTCTGTGCCAGGGCCGAGGCCAGTGGCGCGCCTTCGCGCACCAGCACCAGCGCATCCATGGCATCGGCGCGCAGTGCGCGGTTGTTCAGCGTCTCGGCGGCGGCCTGCAAGGCCTTGAGAATGGGCACGCCCGCTCCGGCCAGCATGGCCAGGGTACCGGCAAAGCGCGCCGCGTTATAGCTGCGCGAGAGCCGGCCTATGAGTGGCAGATGCAGCCACTGGGCATCGAAGCGCTCGCGAAACGCCTCGTTCTTGAGCGCCAGCCGAAAACCCGCGGCAGCCAGCAGCAGCACGGCCAGCATGAACCAGCCATAGCTGCGCACAAAGCTGCTGATGCCGAGCATGAGCACGGTGAGAAACGGCAGCGCACGCTTGGTGCCGGCAAACACGCCGGCGACCTGCGGCACGACATAGCTGACCAGAAAGGTCACGATGACGATGGCCACCAGCGTCACGATGGCCGGATACAGCGAGGCGCCGATGAGCTTGGACTGCAGTGCCTGACGCGCCTCCAGGTCGTCGGCCAGGTTCTCCAGCACCGGGCCCAGGCTGCCGCTGGATTCGCCGGCACCGATCACGGCGCAGAAGATGTCGGAAAACTCGCGTGGATGCTGCTCCAGCGCCCTGGCAAAGCTGGAGCCGGCATTGACTTCTGCCCTCAGCGCGGCGACCAGTTGATGCTGGCGTTCGTCCTCGGCTTCCTCGGCCAGCGCGGCCAGCGCGCGCTCTATGGGCAGGCCGGAGCTGACCAGCCCCGAGAGCTGGCGGGTCCAGACTGCCAGACTCGTGGAGTTGAAGGCCGGGCGCGTGAGCCATCCGGATGCGCCTGTCCGGCCCCGGCCCTGGCCTGCGGCCACGGGTTCGACCTGCAGCGGCACCAGGGCCTGACTGCGCAGCTGGCTGCGCGCGGCACGGGCGTTGTCGGCTTCCAGGGTGCCCTTGCGGGTCTGGCCCTGGGCATCCAGGGCTTCAAAGGTAAAGGCGGGCATGCGCGAATCGATCTGACGGGTGACGGGTTAGGACATGTTTACGTTCTTGGGATGGTAGCGACTAATGATGTCAGCACATCGGCATTGGAGAGCACGCCGCAGACTTGAGGCAGGTCATGACGGTCGCGGGCGAGGTCGGCACAATGGTCTGCCGATTCAAGAACGGGAGGTTTCGATGCTCAAGGACAAGGTTGCATTGGTGACGGGGGCTGCGTCCGGCATAGGCCGCTGTGTGGCGCTGACATGGGCCCGGGAAGGCGCGCGGGTGGTGCTGGCCGACCTCAACGAGGAGCAGGGCCAGGAGACCGCAGCCCTGGTGCGCGAGCTGGGTGCCGAGGCACTGTATCTGCGCGCCGACGCCGGCAGCGCGGCGGATCATGAAGCGCTGGTGGCCTTGACCATGCGCCACTTCGGCCGTCTGGATGTGGCCTGCAACAACGCCGGCATCGGCGGTGTCAGTGCGCCCACGGCCGACTATCCACTGGATGCCTGGGAGCAGGTGCTGCGCGTCAATCTCTCTGGCGTGTTCTATGCCTGCAAATACCAGATCGCCGCCATGCTGCAGGGCGGCGGCGGCTCCATCATCAATATGGCGTCCATCCTCGGTGCCGTGGGCTTTGCCAACTCTGCGGCCTACACGGCCGCCAAGCATGGCGTGCTGGGCCTGACCAAGGCGGCAGCGCTCGAATATTCGGCCAGAGGCGTGCGGGTCAATGCCGTGGGGCCGGGCTTTATCCACACTCCCATGATCAGCGGTCTGGAGCAGGACCCGAGCACGCATGCGGCGCTGGTGGCGGCCCACCCCATGGGACGCCTGGGCCAGCCCGAGGAGATCGCCGAGCTGGTGGCCTGGCTGGCCAGTGACCGCGCGTCGTTTGTGACGGGCGCTTATTACCCGGTCGACGGCGGTTACTTGGCGCGCTGAGTGGTTGGCAGCGGTTTGCTCCAGGTGTTGATGGCCCTGCGCCTGACTGGCAGGCGCTACGGGCCAAAACCTTAAACGACTGGTGCCATGGCGGCGGCTTGCATATCGCCGTCCATCTCATCGGCGCGCACCGAGGCTGCACGCTGCAGCAGCGGCGTGGCATAGGCCTCGAATTCGGGCCGCCTGGGCAAGCTGCCGTCCATCATGCTCCAGCCGATATAGCTGGCCAGATACAGATCGGCGGCCGTGAAGTGGTCGCCGCAGACATAGCGTTTGCCGGCCACCGCATGCAGCAATGTGTTCAGCACATCGTCAAAGCGGCCAAAGCCCGCGCTTATGGCCTGCTGATGAGTTTGCGATTGCAGCCAGCCTTCGTTGCGGGCGGTCGTGACGGCCTCCACCGGCCCGGCGACAAAGAACAACCAGCGAAAGTAGCCGGCGCGCTCCGGGCTGCCCATCGCCGGGGCCAGTCGCTTCTCGGGGAAAAGATCGGCCAGATAGGCGAGGATGGCTCCGGTCTCGGTGACCACGGCATCGCCATGCTGCAGCGCCGGGACCTTGCCCATGGGGTTGATGGACAGGTACTCGGGCGACTTCATCTCGGGTCCGAATTCCAGCTCAACGGTTTCATAGTCGGCACCGCATTCCTCCAGCATCCAGCGCACCATGCGGGCGCGTGATCTGGGGTTGCTGAAAAAGCGCAGCTTGGGCTGGTGAGGTGTGGACATTGCGGTTCTCCTTGGCGGGCTGTTGTGACATGGCAAAAACGCCATGCAGCCAATGTAGGAGCGGGGGCTGACAGTTTCTGTCAGCAGCACCGTTCAATCCAGCGTGTAGCCGGTTTCGTCCAGCCAGCGCTGTATCAGCGCCTGGCGCCTTTGTGGATAGCGTTCGCCCAGATCCTCCAGGGCATCCACACGGTCGGCGCGAAAGTGACGAAAGGCCTGGCGCAGCTCGCACCAGGCCGATACCACGCGGGAGCGCTCGAAGTAGGCCATGGCAAACGGCCAGACCCGGCGCTGGCTTGGCACGCCATGCTGGTCTCGGTAGTGCAGCACGACCTTGTGTTCGGCGCGGATGGCGCGGCGCAGCGCGGCCTGCCAGGGCTCGGCCGGCGGGTCTGTCTGCATATTGGGAACCAGCAGACCGCTGGTGTCGACGGCGATGCGCAGCTCCAGCGGCAGTGCCGAGCGTATGCGGTCCATGGCGGCGGTGGCGGCCTGGGCCAATTGCGGATCGGCCTGCAGGCTGGCCCAGCGCGCGCCCAACAGCAGCGCCTCCAGCTCGTCGGCGTTGAACATCAGGGGCGGCAGCAAAAAGCCGGGCCGCATCTCGAAGCCTATGCCGGGGTCGCCCAGAATGTCGGCGCCCTGAGTGCGCAAGGTGGCAATGTCGCGGTACAGCGTGCGCAGGCTGATGCCCAGCGCCTGGGCCAGCTCGGGCCCGGTCTGCGGCAGACGGGCGCGGCGCAGCGTATCCAGCAATTGCAGCAGACGGGCGGAACGGCTCATGGGCGAAATCCGAGAGGTGAACGACGCAGGAGTTTGGCATGCTCCCACGCCGGGACGCCGGGACGCCGCTATCCCTGAGCTTCCTCCTGCCGCACAGCGAGAGAGGAGGGAGCTGCCTGGGGAGCAATCAGGCGCAGTTCATTGCGCCAGCCGTGATCTCCAGGCTGCGCAGGCGCAGCTCGGCGTCATAGACATCGCTGACGATCATGAATTCATCGGCCTGGGTCTCATCGGCCAGCTTTTGCAGGCCCTGGCGCACGGTATCGGGGCCGCCGATGACGCCCACGGCCAGAAAATCGGCAATCGCCGCCTGGGCGCGCCCATCGAGCTGCTCCCAGAAGTCCGCTATGGGCGGCATGAGCCGGGTGCGGTTGCCGGTCAGGATGCCGAGCACGCGCTGATAGGTGCTGCTGGCCAGAAAGCGGGCCTCTTCATCGCTGGGGGCTGCAATCACGGGCACGCCGACAATCGCGTAAGGCTTGGCCAGTGTGGCGCTGGGCTTGAACATCTGGCGGTACAGGGCCAGGGCCTGGTGCAGCATGCGCGGCGCAAAGTGCGAGGCAAAGGCATAGGGCAGGCCCATGTGTGCGGCCAGCTGGGCCGAGAACAGACTGGAGCCCAGCAGCCAGATCGGGACATGCGTGCCCGTGCCCGGCATGGCGATGATGCGGGCTCCATCCTGGTGATCGCCCAGCAGACGCTGCAGCTCCTGTACGTCGCGCGGGAAGTCCTCCTCGGTCTCCACGCGGTCGCGGCGCAGGGCGCGCATGGTCGCTGCGTCGGTGCCCGGCGCGCGGCCCAGGCCCAGGTCGATGCGGCCCGGGTAGAGCTCGGCCAGCGTGCCGAAGGCCTCGGCCACCACCAGCGGTGCATGGTTGGGCAGCATGATGCCGCCCGAGCCCACACGAATCTTCTGCGTGGCACCTGCGATGTGGCCGATCAGCACGGCCGTGGCCGAACTCGCAATGCCCGGCATATTGTGGTGCTCGGCCAGCCAGTAGCGGGTGAAGCCCAGCTTCTCGGCCTGCTGCGCGGTGCGCACGGCAATCTGCAGTGCATCGGCCACCGTTGCGCCTTCGCGCACGGCGACCAGGTCCAGCATGGACAGCTTGACGTTGTTCAGGGATTTCATGGCGATTGATCCATATGGTTTTGATGGCTCTCAGCGCTTTTTTGAATCAGCGCTTGCGGCCGAGCTCACGTCCAAGAATAATGCCGACCAGCACGCCCCAGGCCAGCAACACGGCGGCCATGGCGTAATAGGTGCTGCCGGCCTGCATGGCGAATACCGAGCCCAGCAAGGCCACCAGCGCCGCCATGCGGATCACGCGGCGTAGCTGATCCACGGGGAAACGGCCTTTGAGGTTGAACAGCACGGCAAGGCTGACAATGGCCAGGGCGATCAGCAGCAGAAACAGATCGCCGCCATAGGGCTGGACGGAAGTGCGAAGGTTTTCAAGCATGCCGATGATTCTGGCAAAGGCTCAATGACCGGTGCTGACCGAGGCCATGCGTGAAGGGCCCGCCAGGCGGCGGGCCGATTGCGTGCGGTTGCTGCTCGCGGCCCTGCCTTGCTGCGTCACTGCGCTGGCGCAAGTGAGTCGCGGGGGCGCTCAGTCCCGCGTGACGCGCATGACTTCGGCTTGCGTGGTGACGCCTTCGCGCACCAGGCGTTCGCCATCCTCGCGCATGAGCTGCATGCCGGCGGCCATGGCGGTCTCGCGAATCTCTGCCTCGCTGGCGCCGCGATGGATCTGGGCGCGAATGGCATCGTCCACCGCCAGCAGCTCGAAGATGCCGGTGCGGCCCCGGTAGCCGCTGGGCTCGCTTGGGTCGACCTTGCGCACCAGGCGCTGTGCCAGCACACCCAGCAGCGAGGAGGACAGCAAAAACGGCTCGACCCCCATGTCGATCAGACGGGTGACGGCGCTGGGTGCGTCGTTGGTGTGCAGCGTGGCCAGCACCAGGTGGCCGGTGAGCGAAGCCTGGATGGCGATCTGCGCGGTTTCGAAGTCGCGGATTTCGCCGATCATGATCACGTCCGGGTCCTGGCGCAGCAAAGCGCGCAAGGCCTTGGCAAAGGTCAGCTCGATCTTGGCGTTGACCTGGGTCTGGCCCACGCCGGCCAGCTCATATTCGATGGGGTCTTCCACCGTCATGATGTTGCTGTGACTGGAGTCCATGCGCTGCAGCGCGGCATAGAGCGTGGTGGTCTTGCCCGAGCCCGTGGGGCCGGTGACCAGCACGATGCCGTGCGGCTGCGCCGTCAGATGGGTGAAGCGTCTGAGCGTCTCGCCGCCCATGCCCACGGCTTCCAGGCTGAGCTTGCTCTCGCTCTTGTCCAGCAGACGCAGCACGGCGCGCTCGCCGTGGGCGCTGGGCAGGGTGGAGACGCGCACGTCAATGGCTCGCGTGCCCAGGCGCAGGCTGATGCGGCCGTCCTGCGGCAGGCGTTTCTCAGCAATGTCCAGGTCGGCCATGATCTTCAGGCGGCTGATCAGGGCAGCATGCAGGGCGCGATTGGGCTGTACCACCTCACGCAGATCGCCGTCCACGCGAAAGCGCACGCTGGAATGGCGCTCGTAGGGCTCGATGTGGATGTCCGAGGCACCGTCGCGCGCCGCCTGCGTGAGCAGGGCGTTGAGCATGCGGATGATGGGGGCGTCGTCGGCGGTTTCCAGCAAGTCCTCCACGGCTGGCAGCTCCTGCATCATGCGCGTCAGATCGGCATCAGACTCGACCTCGCTGACCACCATGGCCGCGCTGGAGTCGCTTTGCGCATAGGCCGCGCTGATGCGGTGGGCCAGCGCGCCGCTGTCCAGCAACTGCCAGCGTTGCACTGCATGCTTGCGCTGCACTTCGGAGATGGCCGACCAGTCGGGCTGCGGACCATGCCAGAGCACGGGCTCCTGGCCGTCATCCTCGATCAGCAGCTGGCTGCTGCGGGCAAAGCCATAGGGCAGTGGATAGCGCATGCGTGGCCTTCGCTTACAGGGTGCCCGCAGGCAGGGTGGCGGGCGTTGCAGGCGTCACGGTCACGGGCTGGCCGTTCACCGTGGGCTGGCCGGGGCGCGTGAAGTCCACGATCTCGGGCTTGGCTCCAGGCACGATGACCACATTGGGCGCGCTTGCCTGCGTAGCGCCGCTGGATGCGGGCAGCAAGGGCGCTGCATTGACGTTGCGCATCAGCAGATTGGGGTCGGGCTGCACGGTTTGCTGCATGCCGCGAATGGACTCATAGCGGTCCTGCGAAAGCTGACTGGTGGAGTTGGCGTCGCGCAGCACGGTGGGGCGCAGAAACACCATCAGATTGGTTTTCTTGCGCGCGCGGCTGGTGTTGCGGAACAGGTTGCCCAGCAGGGGAATGTCGCCCAGCAGCGGCACGCGCTCCTGGCTCTGGCTGTATTCGTCGGCAATCAGGCCGCCCAGCACCACGATGGCGCCGTCCTCGACCAGCACATTCGACTCGATGGAGCGCTTGGTGGTGGTGGCGCCGGACTGGGCATTGGCCGTTCCCTGCTTGACTGCCGAGTTCTCCTGGTAGACGGCCATCTTGATGGTGCCGTTCTCGTTGATCTGCGGGCGAATCTTGAGCAGCGTACCCACGTCCTTGCGCTCATAGGTGGTGAAGGGATTGACCGAGCCCGAGGTGCCCGCAGTGTTGGTATAGGAGCCCGTGGGGAAGGGGACGTTCTCGCCCACCATGATGCTGGCCTCCTCGTTGTCCAGCGTCATCAGATTGGGTGTGGAGAGGATGTTGGTGTCGCCGTCGCCCTGCATCAGGTTGACCAGGGCACCCAGGCTGGTGTTGCCGTTGACGCTCTGGGTGAAGCCCAGGTTCATGCCCTTCATGCCGCCGATGGCCGAGGCCTGGCTGTCGGTCAGGGGCGTGCCGTTGACCAGACTGCCCACCGCACCCGACAGGCCGAAGATGTTGGAGATGCCGCTGATGGAGGTGCCGTTGCCAAGCACGCCCAGCACGCGGCCGTTGTTGCGGATCACCGAGCTCCACTGCACGCCCAGCTGGGCCGCCTTGTCGGCGGAGACTTCGACAATCAGCGCTTCGATCAGCACCTGGGCGCGGCGGCCGTCGAGCTTGTCGATGACGGTGCGCAATTGACGGTACAGCGGGCCGGGGGCGGTGATGATCAGCGAGTTGGTCGTGGGGTCGGCCTGGATCATGCCGCCCGTGGATGGTTGCTGTGCGGTGCCGAAGCGCGAGCTGGGGCCGCTGTTGCCGCCGCCCAGGCCGACGGTTGCGCTGCCGTCCGTGCCGCGCGAGATCATGGGCTGGGAGCTTGCTGCATTGATGGTCGAGCCGGCCGCCGCCGTCATGCCAGGCTGGCCGCCCAGGGCGGTGCTGGCGCTGGTCTGGGCGTTGATGGCAGCACGCAGCGTGGCGGCCAGGGACACCGCGTCGGCGTTCTTGAGATACACCACATGGATATTGCCGTCGTCGCCATTGCCCGTCATGGCCGGCTGGTCCAGACGTGCGATCAGCGAGCGGATCAGCGACAGCTTGGCGGGGTTGGCGGCGCGGATCAGCACCGAGTTGCTGCGCGGCTCGGCCAGTATGGAGGTGCGGAAGCTGGTATCGGCCTGGCCTGTGGCGGCACCCGCTCCCGCCTGGATCGCGCCGCCGGCGGTGGCCGAGCCACCTTCCATCAGGCGATTGACCAGGGCCACCATATCGGCGGCCACGGCATGGCGCAGCGAGATGACTTCCACATCGGTGGCGTTGGAGACATCGGTGCTGGCGATGATGCGCGAGATGCGCTGCAGATTGTCGGCGTAGTCGGTGATGATCAGCGAGTTGTTGCCGGGGTTGACGTTGATGGTGTTGTTGGGGCTGATCAGCGGCCGCAGCACGGGCACCAGATTGTTGGCGTTCTCGTAGTTGAGCTTGAAGATCTGCGTGACGATCTGTCCGCCGCCCTGGCTGGCGCGTCCGCCCTGTCCGACGGAGACCTCGCTGGACTGCAGCTTGGCATCGGCTTCTGGAATCACCTTGAACAGGCCTGCCGACTCCGTCACCGTGAAGCCCTGCATGCGCAGCGCCGCCAGATATTGCTGGTAGGCCGTGGCCGGTGAGACGGCCTTGTCGGTCAGCAGCGTGATCTGGCCCTTGACGCGCGGATCCACCACCACGTTGCGGTTGGTGATGGCGGCCATGGCGCGCGACACCGCCTCGATATCGGCATTGGTGAAGTTCAGCGTGACCGGCTCGCCGGGTCGCAAACTAGGAGTGGCATTCGCTTGTCCACTCTGGGTTTGAGCATGAATGGGTGCTGAAATGCAGACGGCAAGCGAGGCAACAGCTATCGAATGCAGTGTGTTTTGCCAGGCGGTGCGTGAATGCTGAGTCATGGGTCAACCAAAGGTGATGATGGAGCGCGCACCCTGGCGGCGCCCCAAGATATTGAGCAAGTTCGACAGAGCGGCTTCGCGCTCGGGGCTGGCAGAGGCTTCGCCCCTGAAGTGCAGGCGCGAGCCCACCCATTGGCCCTGGCCGCTGAGCTGCAGGTCGCCGCCCAGCGTGGTCAGATTCAGCTGGGGATTGTCTCCGCCCTGTATGTCGAGGCGGTAGCTGCCCAGAGGCTTGAGCGACGACAGTCTTGACGATACGGCCAATGCTTCCAGCCGCGTCAGGCCCTGGCTGGTGGCCCGGCCGGCGCGATATTGCAGTGTCAGAGCGACCGTGGACAGGCGCAACTGGCCCTGCAGGGCCACGGTGTTCCAGGGCGTGCCAAGGCCGGCCAGCATGTCGGCGGGCAGTTGCAGCACGCTGTCCTTGAAGCGTACCGTCATGGCGTTCCAGCCCGGCTGCAACTGCGCCAGCATCGGGGTGCTGGTGCAGCAATCGCTTTGCAGACTGATGCTGGCGCCACTCAGGCTGGGGCGCAGTGTCCAGTTCAGACGCGTGGGCAAGCTGCTCTGGTCCTGGCTGTCCTTGCCGCCCGTGAGCACCAGTCGGGCCGAGCCACGCCAGAGCGTGCCGCGCGGCTCCTGCAGCAGTACCTGGTTGGCGCTGACCGATTGCACGCCGGCCGCGAGCCAGGCCGCAGGGGCCTGGGCCAGCACCGCCAGCACAGCGCCCAGCAAGGCGCCGCCCACGGCCCAGCGGCGCGGCGAACGCGGATCGCCCGCCTCGCGCGGTCTGCGCAGGGCTGGGCTGGCGGGGCGTGACCGGGACAGGTTCATGGCCTGGGCTCAGTTCGGTGCGCCCGCGTTGCCGGGCAGCTCGAGCAGCAGATTGCCGCTCCAGCGGGTGATGGCCGCGCCATCGGCGGCTTCGCCAAGGATGCGGTTGAGCTTCATCTCGGCCACCGAAGCGTGGCTGTTGTCGCGCACCTGAGCCAGCCAGCGGGCCAGTGCCGGTGCGGCGGTCTGGGTCAGGCTGATCTGGGCGCGGTTGCCCAGCCACTGCAGCTGGGCGCTGCTGCCGAGTTCGGTCTTGAGCGACTGCTCCAGCTGCGTGCGTGCATCGGCGCTATTGCCCTGCGGCTGCTGACGCAGCAACTCGGCCTGGGCCTGCATCTGCAGCATGTTCTGCAGCTCAAGCTCCGCGGCCGCATGGCGCGCCGGGGCCGTGCGCAGGCTGTGCAGGGCCGGCGCCAGCGCCAGCCACCAGAGCAGGGCCAGCAGCACGACGCTGGCGGCGAGCAGCAACAGATTCTGCTCGCGCGGGGCCAGGGCGCTCCAGCGCTGGGCCAGCGGAGCCAGTGCGGTTTTCAAGGCGTTTTTCTGCTTCATGGCCTAGCCTTTGCACTCAGCACCAGTTCTGTTCCTTCGCGTTGCAGCACATAGCCGTTGGCCTGCAGACTTTGCTGTGCGTCGCCCAGTGCTTCGGGGCTCAGGTCCAGGCCCGAGATGCGCAGCTGCTTGTCCTGGTATTGCAGGCTCTTGGCATCTTGCACGCCCTGAATGCCGGCGCTGGCGGCCAGCAGGGCCTCAAGGTCGTTGGCGGACAGGGCGCCGGAGTTGCTGCGCAGCAGGTCCAGTTCGCGTTGCATCTGTACCGGAGCATCGATGATGACGGGCACGTGTGGGAAGGTGCTCTGAAGTACCTGCTTGGCCTGCTGCTGGCGCAGTTCGATGGCACGGTTTTCCCTGAAGGCCCAGGCGTTGAGTCCGGCCAGCTGGGCAACGATGGCAATGCCTGCCGCCCAGCGCGCAGCACGCCATTGCGGGGCCTTGGCAAAACCATGCCAGGCATCGAGCAGGCGGCGCTTGGCGCGGGTGCTGCCGCCCAGATCCAGATCGAACTGGGCCAGGTCGCCTGCGTAGCCATGGCTTTGCAGCAGTCGCTGGGCAGCCGTGAAGATGGTGACCGGGCGCTGCAGCGCTTCCGCGCTGCGTGCCAGATGGGGTTCGGCCAGTACCGGCAGATCCTCGGGCAGGCGAGCCAGCAGTGGCGGCAGCAGGCTGGCATCCGCATTTAGGGGCAGGACGACGAGGCATGCCTGTGCATCCAGTCCGGTGGCGCTGAGCTGGGGTTGGGTGCTGTCGCCCGACAAAAGCAGCTGGGCCGCGCTGTTGGGCCATTGCTCGGGCAGCAGGCGGCTGGCGGCATGACCATGCTGCTCCAGTGCCTGCAGATGGGATTGCAGCCAGCTCTTGTCGCAGGCCGCTACCCAGCAGGTCTGGCCTGCTGCCGAGCCTGCGTCCAGCGCCAGATGCATGCTGGGCGGCTCATCGAGCAGCTTTTCTTCCAGCAAACCATCGAGCACGGCGCGCAGACGCTGCTGGCGCCGGCTTTGCACATTCAGTCCCAAAGGCAGGGTGACGGCATGCCAGGACAGCTGAGCTGCAGGGATGACGGCTGAGACCTGGGTCGTGCGGCTTGTTGCCGGCAGCAGCGACGCCGCAGCCTGGCCGCTGCGCTGAATGCTTTGGCCATCGTCGCTGAGGACGTAGAAGTATTCCGTGGCGGAGTTGGCGGGCTTCGCCGACAGCTGTATTAGCAATGTGCTCATGAGGGAAGATGCCGCATTCTATGGGGGCAATGTGACATCAGGGTGTCAGGGTCTGGCAACTGCGGGCATACCCCAGTCGGCATGCTCCTGCCACAGGGTAGTCACGTTCATGTTCCTGCGCTGAATCAATGAGCGCAGGCTCAAGACGTTGTCCCCGAGACGCAGGCGACCGCGGGCTTCGAAATAGCTGGTGGTCACGGAGTGCTTGGCACTGTTGAAGACGCCGCTCAGACCTATGGCCGCAGCCGCTGCATTCAGGGACTTGAAAGGCGAGGCATCGCGCAACTGCACCAGCTGGTTGGCGCGAGCCCAGTCCAGATCATCGGTGCTGGCCCAGATGACCTCGGCGCTGGCCGTGTTGAGATTGACCGTGGTGCGCTCGGGCAGCAGCGAGACATAGGGTTCGATGCGCGCGATGAGACGAGGATCGACGCCCAGCCAGCCCAGTTGCCCGACGGTGCGGGGCATCAGCGCCGCAGTCTGGCTCTTGCCGCGCATGGCTTGCTGCAAGGCCGTGGCGATCTGCATGACGGAGCTGCCGGGCAGGCCCAGGCGCTCGAACAGACGCTGAAAAGGCCTGAGGTCTTCCTCCTTCACGCTCGAATCGGCCCCGCTGAGCAGATTGCGCAGATTCAGGCGCGACTGCAGATCCACGATCTCGCCCGAGAGAAAAGCGTCCTGCATGTCGGCAAGGCCGTCATCGACCTGGCTGACATTGTTCTTGGCGGCCAGGAATGTGGACAGGCGAGCCTCCTTCAGCGGCACCGCCCAGGGCTCGCCCAGATGGTCGACGGGGTTGCTGCGGTTGGCGCGCGAGTCCTCCTGCAGCACCACGCGCGACCAGTCCAGCGCGCCCAGCAGCAACCAGTTGGCCTGGACTCTATTGCGTTCGGCGGTCTCGATTTCCACATCGCGCCATTGCTGCCAGAGAGCGGCCGAGGCCAGGGTGGCAACCAGCACCACCGTCAGCATGGCCGCCAGCAGCGCCGCGCCGCGCTGGCGCGCGCGTCTGAAACTGGCGCGCCCCAAGCCCGAAACCCCGAGCAAGGGCCGCCCCGCAGCGATGGGGTTGTCCCCCTGGGGGGAAGGCGCGAAGCGACGCAGGGGGGATTTCATGATCTAGAGTTCGAGCGCAGCGGGTTGACCCAGTCCACCGTCATCACGCCGTTGAGCGCGCGGCCCGGGGGCAGCGTCAGTTCGATGCGGATGCCGTCGGGCACGTTGGGCAGCACGGGATTGCCATCGCTGCCGACGCTGCTGCCGTCATCGTCGCCCTGATCGCTGGACTGCGGGTTGGTCCAGGCGTTGCTGCGGTAGTAGTAGACACGCCAGAGGTCCAGAGGTATCAGCACGGTTTCGCGGCGCATCTGATCGCTGGAGGGATTGCGGCCCCATTGGGCCGCCTGGTTCCAGGCATCGTTCCATTCGCTGACCGTGCGTGCGGGCAGCGATTGCCAGCGCACCCATTGGGAGCGGCCGTCCACATTGCGACGGCTCCAGGCCACGATGAGCGCTCCGCTGTCGACGGCGGCACTGGTCTTGCGCGTCAGGCGCAGCACCTGACCGTCCCAGTCCAGCACCTGACGGCCCTGCAGCGGCATCAGCGCGTTGAGGTCGGCATTCCACTGAGCCAGAACGGTCTGCATGATGGCGTGCTGCTCGCCCTGCTCGCGCGTCACCTCCTGCGCGCGCAGCATGCCGTCGATGCCGCGCCAGCTCATGATGGCCAGCAAGGCCATGGCGGCCAGGGCCACCAGCAGCTCGATCAGCGTGAAGCCATTGTTTCTGTTGCGCATGCTGCTCATGATTCAGTAGCGGCCGACGATGGTGGAGACGCGCAGCACCGCAGCCGCTTCGGAAAACACCTGGGCATCCACGCGTCTGAAGCTGGGGTTGGGCGTGGGGCGCACGCTGAGCTGTACCTGCATCTGTCTGCCGGCCTGCTGGCACTGGATGGTGGTGTCGCCGACGGCAGGCATCTGATTGAACAGGCGCAGTCGCACCAGCTCGTTCTGTGCGCAGAGCTGGGCCAGAATGACGTCGGACTGGCGCTGGGCATTGCGCGTCAGGGCGCTGCTGGCCTGAAGTCCAGCCAGCAGGGTGACGCCGACGATACCTACCGCGACCAGTACCTCGATCAGCGTGAAGCCGCGCTGCAGCAGGGCGGGCTTCATGGCGTCACCTGCTGGCTTTGAATGCTGAACGGACGCAGCCCGTCGGTGGCCAGCCGCAGCGGTGCCGAGTTGCTGCCGGGCAGCGACAGCGTAATGCTCTGCCTTGGAATCAGCGGCTCCGGCCCCAGCACCACGGGCGTATTGGGCTGCACCAGCACTGGAGTCTGCAGCCATTGCGTGGGCATTTTGACGTTGGGTGGCAGGCCTTCGAAGCGAAAGCCTTGCGGCATGGGACGCCAGATCACCAGGGCGCCGTTGGTGCGGGCCTGGGCGCGTGCCGATTCCAGCAGCGTGGCCAGGCGCTGGGCTTCGCGCTCGAGCTGCTGCTCGCCGCTGTCGCGGATGGCCAGGCTCACGCCGGCCGTTGCCAGCGCCATGATGGAAATCACCACCAGCAACTCCAGCAAGGTAAATCCGGCGTGTTTGAGGTGAGCCATGAAGGAGTGAGCGGCCGAATTGCTGATGTGAAGCGGGTTAGACGGAGGACTTTTCGCCGCCGGGCAGCCCCAAGGCGAAACTCGGCTTTAGCCGGTCAGGGCCCCTTGGGGGCAGCGACCACACGCAGTGAGGGAGCGTGGGGTCGATGCTCTCGTGGGGGTTCATTGCTATTGCCAGGAACCAATATCCGCATCCTTGCCTTCGCCGCCGGCCTTGCCGTCAGCGCCAAAGGACATGATGTCGATGGGGCCCTTCACGCCTGGGTTCAGGTATTGATAAGGATTGCCCCAGGGGTCATTGGGCAGCTTTTCCAGGTAGGGCTTCCAGTTCTGTGGAGCGGGGCCGGTGGTTGGTTTGGCTACCAGCGCCTGCAGGCCCTGTTCGGCCGTTGGATAGCGCTGGTTGTCGAGGCGGTAGAGCTTGAGCGCCTGGTTGATATTGGCGATATCGGTCTTGGCTGCGGTCACGCGCGCATCGTCGGCGCGGTCCAGCACATTGGGCACGATAAGCGCTGCCAGCACGCCAATGATGACCAGCACCACCATCAATTCGATCAGGGTAAAGCCGCGTGATGCGGCGTGGCGAATAGCAGACATCGGATGACGGCAGTGGGTGCTCATTGGAAACTGTAGGAAAAATGCAGTATTGCACCATCATAATCGTCGAATGCGACTGCAATCTTTCAATACCGGTCAGGGCCTTTCCATGCCGGTCAAACTCACGACCCTGCTGCTGTGGGCGATGGCCGCTGCGGTGGTGGTGTTCTGGACACTGCGCTTCGTCGGCAGCGCCAGCGAGCAGTTGCCCTCGGTCGTACCTGCGCAGCCGGTACAGGCCAATGCCCAGGCCATGGCCAAGGCTTTGGGGGCGGTCGCAGCGCCTGTCGCCGCCGTGGCCGCGCCAGTGGCCAGTCGCTATGCGCTGCTGGGGGTGCTGGCAGGGCGCGAAACAGGTGGCGGCGCCGCCGTGATTGCCGTGGAAGGCAAGGGCAGCAAGGCCGTGCGTGTGGGCGAGGCCGTGGAGGAGGGCGTGATTTTGCAATCTCTGGCGGCGCGCGAAGCGCGACTGGGCCCTGCCAACGGGCCTACCAGCACGGTGCTGCAATTGCCCAGGCCGCCCATCGCGGCATTCAACTGAGTTCGAGTCGCAGCCACTGTCCGTAGGCGGGCGCCGGCAAGGTCCACTCATGGCTTTGCGGCAGCCGGTGGCCATGCTGCAGCAGCCACTGCGCGCAGCGCGCCACGCCTGCGTGGCAGATCCACACCATATGCTCGCTGTTGCTGCTGAGCGCGTCCTGCAGCGCCTCGTTCACGCGCTGCAGCATCTGTGCCAGGGATTCGCCGTCGCCGGGCGCGTGCAGCGCCAGATCGTGCGCCCAGGCACCGATGGCAGCTTCGCCGATGTCATTCCAGCGCAGGCCTTCCCAATGGCCGAAATCCATCTCCTGCAAGCGGCCGTCTGGGATGGAGACGAAATCCGGCTCCAGCGTCTGAAGGTAAAGTGCCAGCTGCCTGCAGCGTTGCAGCGGCGAATGCCGGATCTGCAGCTGGCCATGCAGGGGCTGCAAAGAGTGCCGCAAGTCCTGTGCGGCTTGCCGGGTGGCTTCTGCATCGGCGGCGATATCGAGGCGGCCGTAACAGCGCTCGGTATCGATCAAGGGACGTGCGTGGCGCACCAGCCATAGCGTTTTCATGTCTGGAGTAGCTGGCGCAGATAGATGCAGCTGACCAGCAGCAGCGCCAGTTCATTGAGCTGCTGGCAGGCGCCCAGGCAGTCGCCCGTCATGCCGCCCAGACGCTGCAGCAGCCAGCGCCGCAGCAGCCAGGTGGTGACCAGCATGGCCGACAGCAGGCTGGGCACAAAGCTCCAGACGCCGAGCCAGCCCAGCAGGCCCAGTGCCGGCAGGCACCAGAGGCCGCCGGTCAGCAGGCCTTGCCAGCCCAATTGCCGGCCCGCGATATGCAGGGTCTTGCTACTCGCGGCCAGACCGACATGAGGCATGCTGCGCATCAGCACCAGCGGCGCAAAGCGTGACAGCACATGAATGCAGCACACGAGGATGAGCAACGGAGCCGGCCCCCACAACGGCTGCATGACGGACAGCAGCAGGGCGATCAGCACGACCTTGGTGAGCAGGGCCAAGAGCAGCGCCATCACGCCATAGGCGCCGATGCGCGAGTCCTTCATGATCTCCAGCGCACGCTCGGCTGGCACCAGGCCGCCCAGCCCGTCGGCGACATCGGCCAGGCCGTCCTCATGAAAACCGCCGGTCAGCCACAGGGTGCCGGCGGTGCTGATGAGCGCGGCCGCCAGCGGCGACCAGGGGCTTGCCGGCAGCAGCCAGAGCAGGGCTGCCAGCAGCAGCGCTGCCCATAGACCCACCAGCCAGCCCACGCCAGGCAGATGCGCGGCGCTGGCGCGCTGCATCTCCGGGCTCCAACCCACCCAGGCCGCCAGACGCCCGGCCACGGGGATGCGGCTGAAGAACTGGACGGCCAGCAGATAGTGGCGCAGGGCTTGCATGGTGTTGTGAATAAAAAAGGAGCTGGTTGCGCTTTGTGCTCCTTGATTTCAGGGTCTTTTCTATCTGAAATCAATACAGGAAGAGCAGTTATAGCTCCTATTTTTATTACTTCAAGAACAGTTGGTAGGCAGGATTACCGGTTTCTTCCACCCAGGGATAGCCGAGGTTCTTGAGGAAGCTGTCGAACTTCTTGTGGTCCTTGGCCGGCACCTGCATGCCCACCAGAATGCGGCCGTAGTCGGCGCCCTGGTTGCGGTAGTGGAACAGCGAGATATTCCAGGTCGGCGCCATCAGGCTCAGGAACTTGAACAGCGCGCCGGGACGCTCGGGGAAGACAAAGCGCAGCAGGCGCTCTTCCTGGGCCAGCGGCGAGTGGCCGCCCACCATATGGCGCAGATGCTCCTTGGCCATCTCGTCAAAGGTCAGATCCAGCGCCTCGAAGCCGTTCTTCTGGAAGTTCTTGCAGATCTTCTCGCTCTCGCCCTTGGTCGGCGTGGTCAGGCCCACAAACACATGGGCCTTGCTGTCGTGGCTGATGCGGTAGTTGAACTCGGTCACGCTGCGCGGGCCGCCGGGCAGCTTGCCCACCACCTCGCAAAAATGCTTGAAGCTGCCGCGTTCCTCGGGGATGGTGACGGCGAACAGGGCTTCGCGCTCCTCGCCGACCTCGGCGCGCTCGGCCACAAAGCGCAGCCGGTCGAAGTTCATATTGGCGCCGCTCAGTATGGCGGCATAGGTCTCGCCCTTGGTCTTGTGCCTGGCCACGTACTGCTTGATGGCCGCAACGCCCAGGGCTCCCGATGGCTCGACGATGGAGCGGGTGTCGGTAAAGATGTCCTTGATGGCGGCGCAGACGGCATCGGTGTCCACGGTCACATAGTCGTCCACCAGGCCCTGGGTGACACGGAAGGTTTCCGCCCCCACCAGCTTCACGGCCGTGCCGTCGGCGAACAGGCCCACATCGGCCAGCTCCACACGCTCGCCCGCCTGCACGGACTGCATCATGGCGTTCGAGTCCTTGGTATGCACGCCGATCACCTTCACCTCAGGGCGCACGGCCTTGATGTAGTTGGCAATGCCGGCAATCAGGCCGCCGCCGCCGATGGGCACGAAGATGGCATCCAGACGCTGGCTGCCCAGTTTTTGCAGCTGGCGCAGCAGCTCCATGGCGATGGTGCCCTGGCCGGCAATCACATCGGGGTCGTCAAAGGGGTGGACAAAGGTCAGGCCCTCGGACTTTTGCAGCTTGACGGCGTGCTTGTAGGCGTCCGAGTAACTCTCTCCGGCCAGTACCGCCTCGCCGCCCAGAGCGATCACGGCATCGATCTTCACCTGGGGCGTGGTGGTGGGCATCACGATCACGGCGCGGCAGCCCAGCTTCTTGGCGCTCATGGCCGTGCCCTGGGCGTGGTTGCCCGCGCTGGCGCAGATCACGCCCTTTTGCAGTTGCTCGGCCGTCAGATTGGCCATCTTGTTATAGGCGCCGCGCAATTTGAAGCTGAACACGGGCTGCTGATCCTCACGCTTCAGAAGCACTTTGTTGTGCAGGCGACGGCTGAGGTTCTTGGCAATGTCCAGATCCGACTCCACGGCCACGTCATAGACGCGTGCATTGAGGATGCGAGTCAGATAATCGGCAGGGGTCAGGGCTTGAGTCATGGTGCAAATCGAAAGCAGAGCACCAGAGCCAGGGCAATCAGCCTGCCGGGTGCATGGAAGCCGACCATGATAGGCGCTTGCTTGCTGCGCTGCAGTACTCGCTCAAGAGGTGCATGCTGCTGCTCTGAGAAGCACGATGAGCAGGCACGAAAAAAAGCCCCTAGCTCAAGAGCTAGGGGCTGAATCCACCATTAGAGGAGGTGGAGGAGACAAATGGTGCGATGCAGATCGGTGTTAACCAGTAATCTGCAGTCTGCCTGCGGGTTTGACCTCACAGGTAACGCTTGAGTTGTATTGTATGAGGCTTGTATTTTCTGTACATCAAAAGATTCGGGTTTTTGTGTATTTGATGCAAAATTGCAACAGTTTCGAGAGGAAAGACAATGGAATGCACGGTTAGTTGGACAGGCGCGGCCACCGGCACGCGCTCGGGCATGGGTTTTGTGGCAGAGACCGGCAGCGGCCATGTGGTCAATATGGATGGCGCGCCGGACGAGAAGAACCCGGCCAACGGCGGTCGCAACCAGGCGCCGCGCCCCATGGAGATGCTGCTGGCTGGTGCCGGCGGCTGCACGGCCTACGACGTGGTGCTCATCCTCAAGCGTGGTCGCCACGATGTGAGGGGCTGCAGCGTGCAGCTGAGCTCCGAGCGCGCCGATGCCGACCCCAAGGTGTTCACCAAGATCCACATGCAGTTCACGGTCAGTGGCAAGAATCTGCCCGCCGGTGCCGTCGAGCGGGCCATCGCCATGAGCCACGACAAATACTGCTCGGCCACCATCATGCTGGGCAAAACGGCCGAAATCACTACTGGCTTTGACATCGTCGAAGCCTGAGCTGGACGTGCGATCGAAAAGCGGGCCTCAGCGGCCCGTTTTTGTTGAACAGGCGCTAATCAGATGCGATGCGCTGTAATGGTCATGACCTTGGCCGCCACACGCATCAGCCCCTGGGCAATCGGGGGCAGTTGCATCGCACCTTCGTCGATCGCTGCAGCGGCATGACGTTCCTCGTCATCCTTCATGCGCTCGACCACGGCACGCGAAGCCTCGTCCTCCTCGGGCAGGCGGCCCAGATGGCTTCCCAGGTGGGCGGAGACCTGGTTTTCGGTCTCGACCACAAAACCCAGACTGGTGGCATCGCTGATCTTGGCGGCAATCGTGCCAATCGCAAAAGCGCCCGCAAACCACAGCGGGTTCAGCAGCGAAGGCCTGCCACCCAGGGCATGCAGGCGTTCGCGGGTCCAGGCCAGGTGGTCCATTTCCTCGCGAGCGGCATGCAGCAGATGCTCGCGCAGCTCCATGTCCTTGGTGACCATGGCCTGGGCGTTGTACAGCGCCTGGGCGCAGACCTCTCCCACATGATTGACGCGCATCAAGGCTGCGGAGAGCCTGCGTTGCTCATCGCTCAAATCGGCTTCGGCAATTCCTGTAGCGGGCGAACGCTCTGCGGCCACCGGGTCGGCAAACAGAGTGCGAAGAGCTGCATCGGCAGCGGTCAGAAACTTGTCCATGGCTAAAAAGAACTCAGTGCGGCGCCTGTGTGGCGTCAATGCACATAAGGTACACCAGAGTGGCTCATCCGCAACTTGCGCTGGGGCAATGCTAGGCCGAAACCCTTAAGGGTGTGCCCGTTAGTGCGGCTTGGTGTTTGTTGCGGTGGTGCAACGAAAACGCGCCGAATCGAGCAGTTTTGGGTGAATTCCTTTGCGCTGGGCTCGGTGGTCTGGTGCAATAGACCCAACTTCCCCACCAGGAGGTTGGCGCGGGAAACCGGTGGAGCTCGAGGCTCAAGTCTCTCTCCCATAGAACCGGCGCCCTTCTAAACCTTGGAGTAACTCGTAATGAAAAAATCTCTGATCGCCCTGGCAGTGCTGGCCGCTTCCGGCGCCGCAATGGCTCAATCTTCCGTGACCCTGTTCGGTATCGTTGACACTGGCGTGTCTTACGTGAACAACGCTACTGGCAACGATTCCAGCAAGTACGGCGTCGGCACTAGCGGTAACGCTACTAGCCGTCTGGGCCTGCGTGGTACCGAAGACCTGGGTGGTGGTCTGAAGGCTGGCTTCTGGCTGGAAGGCGAAATCTTCGGCGACACTGGTAACGCCAAGGGCTTTGATTTCAAGCGCGAATCCACAGTGCGTCTGTCCGGCAACTTCGGTGAAGTTCGCCTGGGTCGCGAAACAACTCCCACTTTCCGTGCTGGTCTGAAGTATGACCTGTTCGGCGCTACTGGTATCGGCCAGTTCATGGGTTACAAGGACTGGGCTGGTACAGGCCTGGCCGACGGCAACACGATCCGTAAGGACAACATGCTGTCGTACTCCTCGCCCAACTTCAGCGGCTTCACAGCCAACATCAGCTATGCTTTCGACGAGAAGGCTAACCAAGCTACCCTGGGTGGCAACGGTGGCCGTTACGTCGGTGGTAACGTTGGTTACGACAATGGTCCTCTGAGCGTGACTGCTGCTTACGGCACTCTGAGCTACGGCAACGTGGGCGACCGTGACGAAATGTCCATCGGCGCTTCCTACAACTTTGGCGTGGCCAAGGTGATCGGTCTGGCTCAACAGATCAAGTACAAGCCCAACGCTGGTTCTAGCGACAAGTTCAACAACTACGCTCTGGGTGTCTCCGCTCCCGTGGGTGGCGTTGGTGAAGTGAAGGCTCAGTACGCTTACTACGACCAAAAGGGCAACAACACCAAGGCTCAACAGCTGTCTCTGGGTTATGTGCACAACCTGTCCAAGCGTACCGCTCTGTACGGCACTGTTGCTTACATGAAGAACAACAAAAACTCCAACCTGGGCCTGCAAGCCAAGGGTGTGAACGACGGTTCTCTGTCGGCTCTGGGCAAGAACCAGACTGGCGTGCAAGTTGGTATCCGCCACGCTTTCTAATCAATTGCTGGTGTAAGCCAGTAACTGCTTAAAAGCCAAAAGGCCTGTCGAAAGACAGGCCTTTTTTGTTTCTGGGGTTAAACCTGAAAGGGTGTTTGCTGAGAGGTTTGTCCCCAAAGGGAAAGGCCTGTGTTGCGCTTGTGCCAATGCGCGCGCGGTTGAGGAAAGCATTTCTAGAATGAATTTTCCACCAACTGTTTGCGAATTGAATTAAGAGAGAGGCAACACAATGGCAGCTTCATTTGTGAAAAAAACATTGGCCTTGGCTGTGCTGGGAACCTTGGGAACTCTGGCATACGCACAAAGCAGCGTTCAGCTATATGGCATTGTGGATGCGGCAATTCGCCATACGAATAATGAGGGAGCGAATAAAAGCGGTCTGACCAAAATGATTGGCGGCGGCATGTCCGAGAGCCGCTGGGGTATCAATATCAAGGAAGATCTGGGCGGCGGCCTGTCGGCGATTGCCAATCTGGAAAATCGTTTCTGGACGGACTCCGGCACTCCCAGCACCGCACAGCCTTATTTCGCCCAGTCCTGGGTGGGCTTGCGCAGCACCAGCTTTGGTCAGCTGACCATGGGTCGCCAATACAACGTCTTGTTCGATCTGGTGACCTCCACCTACGCATCGTTCCCGTATTCCCCATATATGGACGCCTACAAGCCTGAAATCGGCATGTCTCTGGGCGCGCGTGCAAACAATATGCTGAAATACGTGGCCGAATTTGGCCCTGTTCGTGCAGGCTTGCAGTACTCGTTTGACGAGAGCAATACCTTTGCGAAGAAAGGGGCTGGAGTGGATATGACCCCGGGCGGTCTGGCATTGAAGACCGCAGGCGGCTATCTGCGCTATTCTGCCAACGGCATTTCTGTGGGTGGCGCTTTCCAGCGCTCGACCTTGCCGGCCGGCACCGATGTAGATGCCTGGACACTGGGTGGTTCCTATCGCACCGGGCCTCTGTATCTGATGGCAGGCTACGGCCAGAACAAGGTCAAGGATAGTCTGGGGGCTGCGGGCGCGGGTGCGATTTTTGATGCTGGCTTGCTCAACGCATATTGGACAGGTTCGTCCAATGGCGGCTTTATCGCGGGCAATGCCCCTGGCAACTTTGCCAACAAGCGTGAGATGTTCAAGGTGGGCTTTGGCTATCAGGTCACGCCGCAGCTCAATGCAGGCCTGCATTACTACCATGCCAAGCAATCGGGATCGGCGACTGGCGCCTTCAACGGCAAGGCTGACTTTATCGTTGCCGTGGCCGACTATGCCTTCTCCAAGCGTACCGATGCCTATTTCGCGGTGGACCACACCAAGACCAAGGGCGGTGCGGGCGTGATGCTTGATGCCAATGGCCCGAAAAAGCGTACCGGCATTACCATCGGTCTGCGTCATCGCTTCTGAGGCCAATCCCTGGGTAAAAAAGCCAGCCGATATTGGCTGGCTTTTTTGTTCTCGGAGCCGAGCAGCTCGTGAAGCGCGACACAAAAGGAAAAGGCCGCATCTGCGGCCTTTTCCTTTTGTGCATAACCGGATGGTGAAGACCATCCGGTAGCAGCAGAGCAATTACATGCCCATGCCGCCCATGCCACCCATGCCGCCCATGTCGGGCATGGCAGGACCTGCGTCAGCCTTGGGGGCTTCGGCGATCATGCACTCGGTGGTCAGCAGCAGGGAAGCCACGGAAGCGGCGTTCTGCAGAGCAGTGCGAGTCACCTTGGTGGGGTCCAGAATGCCCATTTCCAGCATGTCGCCGTAGGTGTCGTTGGCAGCATTGAAGCCGTAGTTGCCGGAGCCGTTCAGCACGGCGTTCACGACCACCGAGGGCTCGCCACCGGCGTTGGCCACGATTTCGCGCAGAGGGGCTTCGATAGCCTTGAGCACCAGCTTGATGCCGGCGTCTTGTTCGGCATTGCCGGTAGCCAGGGCACCAACAGCTTGCTTGGCGCGCAGCAGGGCCACGCCACCGCCGGCCACGATGCCTTCTTCCACAGCAGCGCGGGTAGCGTGCAGGGCGTCTTCCACGCGGGCCTTCTTTTCCTTCATTTCGACTTCGGTGGCAGCGCCAACCTTGATCACGGCAACACCGCCGGCCAGCTTGGCCACGCGCTCTTGCAGCTTTTCACGGTCATAGTCGCTGGTCGCTTCTTCGATCTGGGCGCGGATTTGCTTGACGCGGGCTTCGATTTCAGCAGCTTGACCAGCACCGTCGATGATGGTGGTGTTTTCCTTGCCGATTTCGACGCGTTGGGCTTGGCCCAGGTCTTCCAGGGTCACCTTTTCCAGCGACAGGCCCACTTCTTCAGCGATGACCTTGCCACCAGTCAGGATGGCGATGTCTTCCAGCATGGCCTTGCGGCGGTCGCCGAAGCCAGGTGCCTTCACGGCCACAACCTTCAGGATGCCGCGGATGGTGTTGACCACCAGAGTCGCCAGGGCTTCGCCTTCGACGTCTTCGGCAATGATCAGCAGAGGACGGCCGGCCTTGGCCACAGCTTCCAGTGTGGGCAGTAGGTCACGGATGTTGCTGATCTTCTTGTCGAACAGCAGCACGAAGGGGTTGTCCAGAACAGCGGCTTGCTTTTCGGGATTGTTGATGAAGTAGGGCGACAGGTAACCGCGGTCGAACTGCATGCCTTCGACGACGTCAAGCTCGTTGTCCAGCGACTTGCCTTCTTCAACGGTGATCACGCCTTCCTTGCCGACCTTGTCCATCGCGTCGGCAATGATCTTGCCCACGGATTCGTCGGAGTTGGCGGAGATCGAGCCGACTTGAGCGATTTCCTTGGAGGTGGTGGTGGCCTTGGATTGCTTCTTCAGCTCTTCCACCAGGGCAGCGACAGCCTTGTCGATGCCGCGCTTCAGATCCATGGGGTTCAGGCCGGAAGCCACGTACTTGGAGCCTTCGCGCACGATGGCCTGGGCCAGCACGGTAGCAGTGGTCGTGCCGTCACCAGCGATGTCGTTGGTTTTGGAGGCCACTTCCTTCACGAGCTGGGCGCCCATGTTCTGCAGCTTGTCCTTGAGTTCGATTTCCTTGGCCACGGACACGCCGTCCTTGGTCACGGTGGGGGCGCCGAAGGAGCGCTCCAGCACCACGTTGCGACCCTTGGGGCCCAGGGTAACCTTGACTGCGTTAGCCAGGATGTTCACGCCTTCAACCATGCGTGCACGTGCTTCACCGCCGAAAACTACGTCTTTTGCTGCCATTTTTGGCTCCTAAAGAATGGGGTTCAAATGTTCTGCCAGCGTTTATCAATCAATCGCTCGCAGCTATGAATAGGGGTTGTGTTCGGGAAGGATTACTTCTCGACGACTGCGAACAGGTCGTCTTCCTTCATGACCAGCAGCTCGTCGCCGTGGATCTTCACGGTTTGGCCAGAGTACTTGCCGAACAGGACGCGGTCGCCGACCTTCACGTTCAGAGCGATCAGTTCGCCCTTGTCATTGCGCTTGCCGGGACCCACAGCCAACACTTCGCCTTGGTCAGGCTTCTCAGTGGCAGCATCAGGGAGCACGATGCCCGAGGCTGTCTTGGTTTCGTTTTCGAGGCGCTTGACGATCACGCGATCGTGCAGGGGACGCAGGTTCATACCAACTCCTAAATACATCAACAAAGTTGAAACAAGACTTGCCAGCCATCCTGGCTGACATTCGGATATCTAGGGTCAAGCTGTTAGCACTCAACCCCATCGAGTGCTAATAATAAGGCAATTTCCCGAGCTTTCAAGACCTCCCCCCCGCCGAACAGAGGGCAAATCTGTCAGGAAACAGGGTTTGTTCTTAGTCATGTGTAACGTGTTTTTACAAATAGGCCTGGCTTTTGCTCTGGCAGAACATGCCTCTAGAAACCATGACTGCCCCGGCGCAGCGCGCCCAGGATCTGCTGCAGACAGATGTCTTCATTCCTCATATGCGCCAGGTCGGGCGCTGCGAGAGTTCGCTCAGGGAGCTGAATCTGATGTGGCGGCTCATAGAGTCCTCCGCCAAGATGAATTGCCCGCAGGAAGCGCAGGCCTTGCTGCCCATGATGGCCGCCACGCGAGGCGGCTTCGAGCGGCTGGAGCAGGACCTGGTGCAGTCCATGGTGATGCAGGCTGTGACGGGGGTGACGGCGGGGCTGGCCAGTCAGGCACAGCATCTGATCGATACCCTGGTGCGCAATCTCTACGAGCGCACGGCCGACGTGGGGTTTCTGGCGACCGATGCCATGCTGTGCGGTTTCATGGCCGGGCTGGATGGTGACGAGGCCGCCATCACCCAGCGTCTGCGTGCCTACCGCAGCAAGTACACGGTCTACGCGGACATTTTGCTGCTGGATGCCGAAGGTCTGGTGCGAGCGAGTGCACGCGAGAGGAGTCGGCTCACAGATCAGCCATGCCGGGATGCGCTGATTGCCCGAGCCCTGCAAAGCCAGGGATTTGTGCAGAGCTTCGGTGCTACCGACCTGCTGCCGGGCCATGACAGCGGCCTGATCTATGCGCATCGCATGCTGCACCCCATCAACCGGCAAGCCATGGGCGTGCTGTGCCTGTGCTTCGACTTCGACGGCGAGATGCAAGGCATCTGGAGCGGACGCGACCAGGCTGACGGCAGTGGCGTTCCGGAGGCGCAGACCAGCATCGCCCTGCTGCTGGATGAGCAGGGCCAGGTGCTGGCCAGCAGCGATCTGCACTGGCTTGGTGTGGGTGCGAATGTGCGCCCTCACCATGATGGTGCGAGCGCGCTGCATGTGCATGGAGGGCGCACCTATCTGGTGCAGTCTGCGGTGTCGGCAGGCTATCAAGGCTATATGGGGCCCCAGGGCTGGCGGGCGCAGATCATGACGCCGCTGGAGTTGGCCTTCGGCCTTCAGTCGCAAGCGGGCCTGGATGGACTGGATGCGGCCGTGGCTCAGGGCCTGCTGGCGCATGCGCATCGCTTCTGCCCGCCTTTGCACGCCATTCACAGCGCGGCGGACACCATACGCCGAGTGGTCTGGAACGGGCGGGTGATGACGGCAGGCAAGCAGATGGACAACACGCGGCTGCAGGCTGTGCTGGAGCAGATTGGCGAGACAGGGGCGCGGACCAACGAGGTTTTCTCTCAATCCATTGATGCGCTCTACGGCACGGTGCTCAATACCGCTCTGCGAGACAACAGCCTGTTGACGAGTCTGTTAGTGGATCTGCTGGATCGCAATCTCTATGAGCGTGCCAACGACTGCCGCTGGTGGGCGCTGACGCCGCAGCTGCCCGAACTGCTGGAGGCCCTGGCCTTGGGGGAGAGGGCCGGTGATCAGGTGAGCGAGGTGTGCGAGCTGCTCACCGCCATTCACGACCTGTATACGGTCTACCAGCAAATCATGGTCTATGACGCCTGCGGCAAAGTCGTGGCCGTCAGCCGCAAAGGGCAGGCGCAGAGCCAGGAACTGCTGGGCAGCCATATAGAGGCGGACAGCCTGCACCAGGTCCTGGCACTGGCAGAGACCCAGGCCTATCACGTGTCCCCATGGCGCCCCTGTGTGCAGCACAAGGATGAAGGACCGACCTATGTCTATCACGCGGCCATACGCAACGCCGATGGCATGGTGCTGGGCGGAATCGGCCTGGTGTTTCATGCGCAGCGTGAATTCAAAGCCATGCTGGAGGGCGTGACCGGCGTGCAGGCAGGAGGCGCAGGCAGCAGGCAGGTGTCCTACCTGAGCCGCTCGGGCATGGTCATGTCTTCTTCGGATGTGCAGTTGCAGCCGGGCGTGCAGCTGGAACTGCCGCCCGTCATGCTGGCCCTGGCACCCGGGCAGAGCATGGCCCGTGCCATGGTGTATCAGGGCCAGTATTGCGTGGTGGCGATCACGGCGGGCAGCGGCTATCGGGAGTTCAAGCGCAGCGATGGCTATCGTGAAGAGGTGCTGGCCTTGTCCGTGCAGGCGTTTGGCGCCGTGCAGGACGATGCGCTGGCAGCAGTCTCGCGCCGCAATACCAGGGTGCAAAGCCTGGCGGCGGCCAGCCAGTGCAGTGCCGCCGGCATGGAGATGGCGACCTTTTTTGTGGAGCGCAGCGTGCTTGCCGTCGATGCGGCCTGCGTGCTCGAGGCCCAGAGTGCCTCGGCCATCGCTCCCGTTTCGGCCGGACGCTTGCCGCACTGTGTGGGTACGCTGGCCAGGCGCAGCCAGGGGGCTGTCGCCGGCTATGTATGGGTCTTCGATCTGGGGGCGCTGCTCTTTGGCAAGCCCGTGACCAGGACGGCGCAAAGCCAGGTAATTGTGCTGGAGCATCAGGGGCTCAAGCTGGGCGTGCTGGTCAGCGATCTCGAAGGCGTGGTGCGCTTCGAGAACGGGCAGTTGCGACTGGCTCCTGCAATGGCGGGTGCGGCGGATCAACTGGTGGACCGCTTGATCCGGGCCAATGAAGGCGATCTGCTGATCCAGTGCCTGAACGTGGCTGCCCTGGTGCGCATGCTCAAGGCGCCACTGCCGGCGGAGCAGGGTGCTGTCGGCTGAGCGGCCGGCCGCTTACTGAACCGGGAACGGGTTTTTTTCGTCGCGCGGCGCGTTGAAGTCCACGCTGGGCGTGGTCTTGATCTCGTACTGGCTGCGGTCCTTGCTCTCTATCCACTTCGGGGGCTTGCCGCGGCCGGTCCAGGTCGCGCCGCTTTCGGGGTCGTAGTACCTGGCTTCGACCTTCTTCTTCTCCTCAGGCCTCCAGGGAAAGACTTGCTGAGAGGTGAAGCCGAAGGTGGCGATCAGTTGCTTGACGGTGGCCAGGGCTTCCTTGGCTTCGGTGCTGCGCGCTTCTTCGATGCGCTTGTCCAGCGCATTTTTCTGAGCGATGAGTTCTTGATAGCTTGGCATTCTGGATTCCAGAGAGAGTGTGAAAGGTCAGCACTGATTGCCGCCTTTGTTATTGTTTTGCAGAACCATTCATTTTGGCGCAAGCGCGAACGCGCCGTATTGTTGATGTTGCGTACACTCAATCTGCAAAGGGACGCACATCACTTCGAAGGGCTGCATACATCACTCTGGATGATCCGGCCCGCGGCTCAAGCCTGTTTGTCACCCGTGGCCATGGCCCGCAGGGCCGAGCCCGTCATGCGATAGCGGATCCACTCGGTCTGCGGCACGGCACCGAGGCTGTCATAGAACTTGATGGAGGGGGTGTTCCAGTCCAGGCAGCTCCATTCAAAGCGGCCGCAGTCCTTTTCCATTGCAATCCGGGCCAGATGCTGGAGCAGGGCCTTGCCGGCGCCGTGGCCGCGTGCGTCGGGAGTGATGTACAGGTCTTCCAGATACAGGCCGTGCTGGCCCTGCCAGGTGGAATAGTTGAAGAAATACACGGCAAAGCCCACGGCCTTGCCCTCGATCTCGCAGATCAGGCCGAAGACAGCAGGGTTGGCGCAGAACAGCGTGCGGCGCACATGGTCGGGCGTGGCCTTGACCTCATTCTCGGCCTTTTCATAGATGGCGAGTTCACGCACAAAGTGCAGGATCAGGTCGATGTCTTGTTCGGTGGCAGGGCGGATATGGAGCTGGCTCATGGAATTGCAGGAAAAAGTAGCTTAAGCGCTTGATGGTAAAGCGCTTGCAGCTATGGTTTTGATATATCAGGCGACCTGAAGCTCGGGCTCGCTCTGAGCCAGAGTCACGGGCAGGAACTGGCACAGGATCTGGAAATGGTCCTCGAAGAACTCGGCCTCCATGCGGGGCAGATCGGCAATCGGCACCCAGCGGGCCAGGGCTGCGTCGTCCGCGCCCTGTACCGGAGGCAGGCTGGGCTGCACGCCCAGATCCAGATAGTGCACATGGGTAATGGTGCGCCCGCGCAGGCTGCGGTCCGGGTGATCGAAGACCTGCACGGCCTGCAGGGCCGCTAGCAGATCGGCCTCACTGATGGAGGAGCAGGTCTCTTCACGCAACTCGCGCATGCAGGATTGCCAGAGGCTGTCACGCTGTTCGAGAAAGCCGCCGGGCAGCGCCCAAAGGCCCTGGCCTGGCGCATGGCCGCGCTGAATCAGCAGCACCTGGTCCTGGCCCTTGGCGCGGCAGCGCAGCAGCGCATCCACGGTGACGAACACCGGCGCATAGGGCGCCTTGGCCCAGGCCCGCTTGTAGTCCTGCAGCATATGCCACTCTTTTTGCAGGCGCAGATACAGCGGGGTCTGGGCCCAGTGGCGCAAAAACTCCAGCGTGCTCTCGGGCATCTGGGAGGAGAGCCTGGCCAGTGCGGCATCCATGGCTTCGGGCGAGGCGTCGCCTTCACCGAAGAAGATTTCGCGCAGCGGAGTGGCGTCGAACTGACCCAGGCGCGGCAGGCTGATCAGCTCCCAGCCCGGAAAGCGGGCCAGATAGCTGCTGCTGGAGTCCTTGAAATGCCCGACCAGGGCCACGCTCGCGCCTTCGGGCACATGGGCATGGACAGCTTCGCGCACGGCATGTACCCACAGCGGCTCGTTGTAATAGTCGCGCACGGGCACACAGCGCACGCGCCCGGCATCCTCTTTCGATAGCGCATTGCGCAACATCTGTGCGCGCTCCTGCCAGCTGAACGGGTTTTTGGGATTGGGAGCCTGCCAGGCGCTGCCCAGTACCACCACGACCTGGCGAGCCCGCTCCAGTGCGGCATGCAGCAAGGCCATGTGGCCGTTGTGCAGTGGCTGAAAGCGGCCGACCAGCACGGCGGTATGCAGGGGCACGGAGGTGGGCAGAGTCTCGGGTGAGGCGGCAATGACACGCTTGCTGGAGGTGTTGGGACTGGCTTGAGGCATGAGAGCGAAACCCGTACAGAAATCGGCGCCCGCAAGGGCAAATATTGGTGAAAACTGGGCTAAGCGCTTACCAGGTAAGTGCATGAAGCTCACTTTTTTGAATGGTTAACCCGTCCTGGCACCACGAAGTCGGTGCGGCGAAGGCCCTGGCGGCACCAGTGTGGTGGCCAGGCTTTGCCACTATGTCCCAAGCGGGTGTTGGGCATTGCTACTCGTAGTGTGCCGCAATTGGCATCTGCCGGCCCGTGCCAAAGGCCCGTGGGCGTACTCTGAGCATGGGCGGAGCCTGGCGGCGCTTGTATTCGCTGCGGAACACCAGCTTTTGCACGCGGGCAATGGTCTCGGGCCCGCCTGCTTCGGTGCGCAGCCTGGCCACAAAGGCGGCGGCCTGCGCATATTCCTTGCTGGACAGATGCTGGCCCTCGATATGCCATTTGAGAATCTCGTCGAGCACGGCATAGGGCGGCAGGCTGTCCTCGTCCTTCTGGCCGGGAGCCAGTTCGGCCGAGGGCGGCTTGTCGATGATGGCCTGCGGAATCAGCTCGCGCCCCGCATGGCTGTTGATATGGCGCGAGAGCTCGAAGACTTCGGTCTTGTACAGATCGCCAAGCAGGCCAATACCTCCGTTGGTGTCGCCATAGAGGGTGCAGTAGCCCACCGAGACTTCGGACTTGTTGCCCGTGGTCAGCAGCAGATGGCCGAAGGCATTGGAAAACTCCATCAGCGTGGTGCCGCGTGCGCGGGCCTGCAGATTCTCCAGCGCCAGGCCCTTGAGCGGCTCGCCAAAGCTGGCCTCGAACTGGCGTGCATAGGTGGTGACCAGCTCCTTGATCGGATGCTCGTACAGTCTGATGCCCAGATTGCGGCACAGCAGCACCGAGTCGTCGACCGAGCCGGCCGAGGAATAGCTGGACGGCATGGTGATGCCGACCACGTTGTCCGCTCCCAGGGCATCGACGGCCAGAGCCAGCGTCAAGGCCGAATCAATGCCGCCCGAGCTGCCCACCACTACCTGCTTGAAACCGCAGCGGCGCGCATAGTCGCGCAGGCCCAGCACGATCTGCTGGCGGTAGAACTCCATGGTGGGCAGGCCCTGGGCCGCCACAGTAGGCAAGGCCGTGCCGTCGCAGGCCTGAAACCGGCCCTGCACATTCAGCTCCAGTGTGCAGACATCTTCCTCAAAGCGCCTGGCTTCAAACACCAGCCCCGCCTCGGGCTCCACGGCAAACGAGGCGCCGTCGAACACGATCTGGTCCTGGCCGCCGATCTGGTTGATGTAGAGGATGGCCAGCTTGTGGCGTGCCGCTGCCTGGGTGAAGACCTCGTGGCGCTGCTCGCGCTTGCCCAGGTGGCTGGGGCTGGCGTTGATGCTGATGACCAGGTCAGGGGCCGCATCGCCCATGCGTACAAAGGGGTTGGTCGCGTAGTCGGCGCCCTGGTCGTTCCAGCCGTCCTCGCAGACCAGAAAGCCCACCTGGCAGTTGCCCACGCGCAGCACCTTTGCCGTGTCGGCCCCGGGCTCGAAGTGGCGGCGCTCGTCAAAGATGTTGTAGGTGGGCAGCAGTTGCTTGTCGTACTGCAGGCGAATCTGTCCGTTCTTGAGCACCAGCAGGCTGTTGTGCAGTGGTTTGCCGGGTCCATTGTGCCGGGTGGGCGCGCCCACGACCCAGTGCAGATCGGGGAGCTGGCGCGTGGCCTGCAGCAGCTCCTGCAGACCTGCATCCAGTCTTTGCAGAAAGCTGGGCTCGTCCAGCAGGTCGCCGGGATAGTAGCCGCTCAGCGACAGTTCGGAAAACACCACCAGGTCGGCCTGCTCGGCCGCAGCCCTGGTTGCGGCCTCTCTCATGCGGCGGATATTGCCGCTGATGTCGCCCACCATGTAGTTGAGTTGGGCGAGGGTGACTTTCAGCATGGTTGCCTCCGAAGATTCAGGCTGCCTTGGCAGCAGGCTCAGGGATGTTGAAGACCTGGCGCAGATAGGCCAGATAGGTCTCGTCGTTGCACAGCGTCTTGCCGGGCGAGTCCGAAATCTTGGCCACGGGCTGGCCGTTGGCATGGGTCAGCTTCATCACGATATTGATCGTGGTCAGTCCCATGTCATTGGTCAATCGCGTGCCTATGCCGAAGCCGCACTGGATGCGATCGGCAAAGCGGTGGTAGAGCGCCAGGGCCGTGTCCAGATCCAGCCCGTCCGAGAACACCAGACGCTTGCTCTGCGGGGCAATGCGCAGCTTGTCATAGTGGGCAATGGCCTTCTCGCCCCATTCGAACGGATCGCCGGAGTCATGACGCAGGCCGTCGAACAGCTTGGCAAAGTACATGTCGAAGTCGGCCAGAAAGGCGTCCATGCCCACGGTATCGGTCAGGGCGATACCCAGGTCGCCGCGGTATTCCTGCACCCAGTCCTCGAGGGCGGCTACCTGGAAGTCGCGCAGACGCACGCCCAGTGCTTGATAGGTCTGCAGATACTCATGGGCCATGGTGCCTATGGGCACCAGATTCAGATCGCGCGCCAGCAGCACATTGGACGTGCCCTTGAACCACAGCGCGGTTTCCTGGGCAAAAGCCTGCACCACCTCGCGTTGCCAGGCTCCCGAGAAGCGGCGGCGCACGCCGAAGTCAAACAGCTCGAAGGGGTTGCGCAGCCTGGCCTCGACTGCCAGATGCTTGAGCTGGGCCAGCTTGACCTGCAGGCGTTTGCGGCCTTCGACAAGTGCGGACTCGGCGTCGAAGCGGCGGAAGTACAGCTCATTGACGATGGCCAGCACATAGATCTCGAAGCCCATGACATGGACTTGTGGGCCCTTGGCCACGATATGGAGCTGGTCGCCTTCGGCCCAGGCGCGGATGAAGGCGCGCTGGAACTGGAAGATGCGCAGAAAGTCGATGAAGTCGCTCTTCATGAAGCGTAGACCAGCCAGATAGTCCAGCTCGCCCTTGTCGAAGCGCAGAGTGCACAGGGCGTCCAGCTCGCGCTCCACCTCGGGCAGCAACTCGGCCAGGGGGAAGGCCGTGGGCGTGCGGCAGACAAACTCGTACGCGGCCTCGGTCTGGGGGTGGCGGTGCAGCATGGCCTGCCACATGGTGAACTTGTAGAGGTCGGTGTCCAGCAGGCTGGTGATGATGGGCTTCATGCCGTTCTTCTTTTCTAGGACTTACGCAAACAAGAATGCAACAACGGCCTGCCTTCTGAGGCAGTCGCCCGGCCTGAACCCGTTTTGCGTAAGTCGTGTTTTCAAAATGTGAGCTGCTAGCGCTTTATTCGTAAACGCTAGAGGCTGATTTGTCTCATAAGCCAAAGCTGGCGCTGGTTTCGCAGCGTACACCGGTTGCACGCATGCGTTGCAGGAAGTCGTGGTGCGCGGCCTCGAATCCTGCGACCGGGCTCATGCAGTCAGTCAGCAGCACGATGCGCGAGAAATCATCGCTTTCCCAGTGCTCCACGATGTGCTCGGTGGTGGCGCGCACGCAGTGGCTGCTGGCCTCGCCCGCAATCACCAGAGTGCTGCTTCGGCGTAGCTGGGCCAGCAGGGCGGTGTTCAGGCCGGTTTCGGGGTCCTGCGGGTCGGGCACTTCGGCACGAATGGCGCTGTAATGCTCGGTCCAGGGGTTCATGCCCTTGAAGACATGACGGGTGGCACGGTGCTGCAGCTCCTGCCACTGGCGGCAGGCCGTGAGCACGCCGGCATGGATGCCATGGCCCCAGCTGCCGATCTCGCAGTGCAGCGGCCAGACCATGAGGCTGTAGCTGCCCTGGGCCTCCAGCTGATTCAGGTATTGCAGCGTGCGTTCACGTTCGGCAGCGTTGCGCGGTGCATAGTCGCCGGCACGGACCTGCGCTGCCGTGATCGGGGTGAATGGCAGGACGGCACGGCCATCGCGCTGCTGCCAGAAGGCGGGATGAGCAATGTCGTAAGTCTGGTGCGAGTCCAGAGTGATGGTGATCTGGTCCAGCTTGTATCCCTGGGCTGCCATCCAGCTGCTCAGGCGCTGCATATCGGCATGAGCGCCCGTTACCGGAAGGCTGGGTGCTATCGCCTGATGAGTGCCAGGCGAGTGGGGGCACCAGCCGCCTGGCAGATCGCAGAAGTCGTTTTGCGGGTCAATGATGAGCAGCTGGGTTTGCGGATGACTCATGGTGTTCAGCTTTCATGCGAGATGCAATGTTGGCAGTCTAAGTTACTTAAAATATTTTTGCAACTAAGTATTTTGGATTGATGTGAAATAATCAGGAGAGAAAAAAGAGGTTGGTAAAAAAATGAATCAAAGTGATGAGCGTAGGGAGCCGGTGCAGGTGAGTGTGGATGTGGTGCTGCTGACCCTGGTGGAGCAGCAGTTGCATGCCGTGCTGCTGCGTCGTCAGGCTGCGCCTTTTGCCGGGGTATGGGCTTTGCCCGGCGGCTTTATTCATACCGAGGAGGATGCGGACGCCAAGGCCAGTGCGGCGCGCGTGCTCAGAACCAAGGTGGGCATAGAAGGTGCGTATCTTGAGCAACTGGCCACGTTCAGCGGCCCGGCGCGCGATCCGCGCGGCTGGTCGGTGGCGATCGCCTATTGCGCTTTGCTGCCCGTGCAGAACCTGCCGCCGAATCGCTCCGACATCAGCGTGGTGCCGCTCTCGGCCTTGCCGCAGCTGCCGTTTGACCACCGTGCCATCCTGGACGCCGCCTTGGAGCGCGTGCGCAGCAAAAGCCTGTATTCCTCCTTGCCCGTGCACCTGTGCGGCGAAACCTTCACGCTGCCGCAGCTGCAGCAGGTCTATGAAAACATTCTGGGTGAGCCGCTGAACAAAGTCAGCTTCAGGCGCAAGATGGACGAGATGGACTGGCTGGAGGCCGTGTCAGGGGCCATGCTGGGTGGCGGGGCGCATCGGCCCGCCCAGCTTTACCGCGCCAAGCCCGGCTTCAGCCAGACGCTGGCGCTGACTGCCCGGGGGCTTTGAGAACGCGTAAACACGTTCCGAGGCCGCTGTGCATGAAAAATGCCTGCACAAGGCAGGCATTTGGGCGGGTTTGCAGCTGAGGGCGGCTAGCTGACAGCCCCTATGCCCAGCAGCGCCAGAACGACAAAGATCACGGCAACGGCAATAAAAATAAAGAACAGGATCTTGGCTATGCCGGCTGCGCCGGTGAAGCCGAAAACACCGGCTACCAGGGAAATGATGGCAAAAATAATGGCCCACTTGAGCATCGAAACTCCTTTGTCTGAAGCGATGTTTCAAGCCTAAGCCGCCGGGTGCAGGCTTGCGGTGCTCATTTTGGGGAAATCCTTGTCGGCTTGATCCGACAGCAAAAAAGCCACCGCGATGGTTCGCGATGGCTTCTTGAGGAGGCTTGAGGGCCCAAGCCCTCAGATACTCAGACCCGCTTTTGCGGGTGTCCGAATCACTTCAGACCGGCAGCGGCGCGCAGCAAAGCCGCCTTGTCGGTGCGTTCCCAGGTGAACTCGGGCTCTTCGCGGCCGAAGTGACCGTAAGCCGCAGTCTTGCTGTAGATGGGGCGCAGCAGATCCAGCATCTGGATGATGCCCTTGGGGCGCAGGTCGAAATGCGCGGCCACCAGCTTGGCGATTTCCGCATCGGGAATCACGCCGGTTCCTTCGGTGTACACGGTGATGTTCATGGGGCGGGCCACGCCGATGGCGTAGGCAACCTGCACCTGGCACTGGCGCGCCAGGCCGGCGGCCACCACGTTCTTGGCCACATAGCGCGCGGCGTAGGCGGCCGAGCGGTCCACCTTGGTTGGATCCTTGCCGGAGAACGCACCGCCACCATGGGGGCAGGCACCGCCGTAGGTGTCCACAATGATCTTGCGGCCGGTCAGGCCGCAGTCGCCCTGAGGGCCGCCCACGACGAAGCGGCCCGTGGGGTTGATCAGGTACTTGGTGTCCAGCAGCCACTCGGAGGGCAGCACGGGCTTGATGATCTCTTCGATGATGGCTTCGGTGAACGATGCCTTCATCTTGGTTGCCGTTTCCGACTGATCGGGGCTGTGCTGGGTGGACAGCACCACGGTGTCGATGCTGTGGGGCTTGCCGTCCACATAGCGCAGGGTCACCTGGCTCTTGGCGTCTGGGCGCAGGAAAGGCAGACGGCCATCCTTGCGCAACTGGGCCTGGCGTTCCATCAGGCGGTGGGCGTAATAGATGGGCGCGGGCATCAGCTCGGGCGTTTCGTCGCAGGCGTAGCCGAACATCAGGCCCTGGTCGCCAGCGCCGGTGTTCAGTTCGTCATCGCTGGCCTTGTTCACGCCCTGGGCGATGTCCTGGCTTTGCTTGTCGTAGGCCACGAGCACCGCACAACCCTTGTAGTCGATGCCGTATTCGGTGTTGTCGTAGCCGATGCGCTTGATGGTGTCGCGTGCGACCTGGATGTAGTCCACATTCGCACCGGTAGTGATTTCACCGGCCAATACCACCAGACCGGTGTTGGTCAGTGTCTCGGCAGCCACGCGGCTGTGCGGGTCTTGGGTGAAAATAGCGTCCAGAATCGCGTCAGAGATCTGGTCGGCAACCTTGTCGGGGTGGCCTTCAGAAACCGATTCCGAGGTAAACAGAAAATCGCTGTTCGCCATTGATATAACTCCTTGTAGCTTGGGCAATTGCGTTGCCCGAGCTTCGAAGTCTGGCGAACGCTTTAGCAGTTTTGTTTTTACGTCGCCCTGCAAGTTGCTCTTTAACTCAGCGACCCCGCTATTCTAATGCCTTCCCTGTTTCGACTGTTTGCTGCACTGCCTTTATGGCTATTGCATGGCCTTGGCGCTGCCATGGGTTGGGTGACCTGGGCGCTATCTCCCACCTATCGGCGCCGATTTGCAGCCAATGCCGCGCAGGCCGGCTATGGCTTTGCCCAGGTCAGGGCTGCGGTGGGGCATGCGGGGCGCATGGTGTTCGAGATGCCGCGCATCTGGCTGGGCCAGTTGCCGGACTGCGACATCGTCAATGGAGCCGTCGCCGAGCAGGCCTATGCGCGTGGCAAGGGCATTGTGTTTCTCACGCCACATCTGGGTTGCTTCGAGATGTCCGTGCAGGCCGCAGCGCGGCGCTGGTCGGATCGGCATGGCGCAATCACCGTGCTCTACCGCCCTGCACGCCAGGGCTGGCTGGCAGAAATTCTGGAAACCGCGCGCAATCGTCCTGGCGTTCACGCCGTTCCCACCACCCTGGCGGGCGTGCGCCAGATGATCAAGGCGCTGCGCCAGGGCGCGGCCGTGGGTCTGCTGCCCGATCAGGTGCCGCCCAATGGTCTGGGCATCTGGTCGCCTTTTTTCGGTCGTGATGCGTATACGATGACATTGGCAGCACGCCTGGTGCTGCAAACCGGGGCCACGGTGATCGTGGCCCGGTGCGAGCGCAAGTCCTGGGGGCGGGGCTACACGCTGTATCTAGAGGAATTGCCTGTGCCCGAATCTCAATCGCTGGAAGCCACCGTGGCGCTTATCAATCGCGCCATGGAAACCACCATTCGCCAGTCTCCGCAGCAATATCTGTGGGGCTATGGCCGCTACAAGCAGCCACGTGAAGACAAGCAACTCTCGGGGGAGAAGGCATGAGCGCCAGCAAGATCGCCATTGCCGGCATGCATGTGCTGGCCAAGCTGCCGCTGCCTGTGCTGCGTGGCCTAGGCAAGCTTGTGGGGCGTGTGCTGTTTGTGGTGGCGGGCCAACGCCGGCGCATTGCACTGCGCAACTTCGAGCTGTGCTTTCCCGATGTGCCTGAGGTGCAGCGCAAAGCTTGGGCGAAAGAGTCCTTTGAAGTCTTTTGCCAGACTTTTCTCGACAGAAGCTGGCTGTGGTTCGGCTCCGAGGAGCTGGTGCGCAGCCGTGTCAAATTGGTCGGGGCCACGCATGAGCTGGAGGGCGATACGCCTACCATCGTCTTCGCGCCGCATTTCTACAGCATGGATGCCGGTGGCCTGGCCCTGCCGCTCAATACCGAGCGCGAGTTCACCTCCATCTTTGCCACCAATCCCGATCCGGACCTGGATGCCTGGTTCATGAATGGCCGTCAGCGCTTTGGCAATGTGAAGATGCTCAACCGCGCCGATGGCGTCAAACCCATCATCCAGTGCCTGCGCAAGGGCGGGCTGCTGTATCTGCTGCCCGATATGGACTATGGCAAGAACGATTCGGTGTTCGTGCCTTTTTTTGCGGTGGAAAACACGGCCACGATTCCCTCGCTTTCGCGCTTTGCGCGCCTGGGCAAGGCTAAGGTGGTGGCGCTCTACAACCGTATGACGCCTGAAGGCTATGTCGCTGAGCTGACGCCGGCCTGGGAGAATTTCCCGACCGACGACCATGTTGCCGACACCGCCCGCATGAACCGCGAGCTGCAGGCCGCCATCATGACCATGGTTCCGCAGTATTACTGGGTGCACAAGCGCTTCAAGACCCGCCCGGATGGCGAGCCATCGCTGTATTCCAAAGAGTGAACATCAAAGCGGCTTGAGAGCCCGGGTGGAAAGAAGCCGGCCGCTTCCTTTTTCAGGAGCGACCTGGCATCAGAAGAAACTCGGCCAGGGCGCGCTGCACGGCCTCGGGCCTCTCATGGACCACCCAGTGGCTGCAGCCCTGGAGATGCTCTATCTCCAGCTGCGGCACCCATTGCTCCAGCCCATGCAGCAGAGCGGGCTGTAGTGCCAGGTCGCTGTCCCCCCAGAGAATGCGCACCGGCACAGGGATATGCAGCATTTCATCGGGAAGGCTGAGCTCGCGAATGTCCTGCAGTTCATCGGCGCTGCCGCCCGGACGGGGCGGCACCAGCGGGCTGGCTGCATAGAACATGCAGGCGCCGTGCACGCCCAGGTCCCAATGCTCGCGGTATTGCTGCTTGCGCTCGGGCGTCAGCCATGCGGGCATGCTGCCGTCGGGGTTCTGAAAAAATCCGAGCATGCGCTGCCAGCCGTTTTCGGCCAGCAGCTCGGGCGCGTCAGGTCGGCGCAGAAAGTGCATGTACTGGCTGGCGGACTGCTGCACAGGGTTGGACTGAAGTTCGCGCAAGAAGCTGCCGGGATGCGGGGAGTTGAGTATGAGCAGCCGCTCAAGCTGCTGGGGATAGCGGTTGGCCAGGCCCCAGGCCACGGCGCCACCCCAGTCATGGGCAATCACGCAGGCAGCGCGCTTGGCCGGGTTTTCCAGCGCAATCAGGGCGGCAAGATCTTCCACCAGGTATTTGGCGCGGTAGTCGCTGATGGCCGTGGGCTGGCTGGAGCGGCCATAGCCGCGCAGATTGGGCGCCACGCAGCGGTAGCGGCTGCCAAACTGCTCAAGCAGCCCATCCCAGATGAAGGCCCCTTCGGGAAAGCCGTGCAGAAACAGCAACAGGGGCTGACCCGGCTTGCCGCTGGTGCGGCATTCCAGTTCAACCCCTGTGGACAGGGTATGCATGCAAGTCGTGACCATGAAGCTCTCCTTTTTGTAGCTTCTGGCGCTTGCAAGATAAGCGCCTATGGCTGATTTTGCGCAGGAGTCTCGTCCGCGGGCGTCGCTTGGGTGACGGGAGCAGCCTGGGGCATTCCCGCCTGGGGCAAACCTGCCTGGGGCAATCCCTCGGGGTGGCACCAGTGCCACAGCAGTTGTGCCACATCGTCCACCCCCTGCTTTTTGAGGGCAGAGAACAGGCGCACCTCACCTCCGCCGGCATTGAGCTTGGTGATGGACAGAATCTTGGCTTGCTCGGCGCGGGTCAGCTTGTCGGCCTTGGTCAGCACGATGAGAAACTTCAGGCCTTGCTCCACGCGTGGGCGGATGGCATCCAGCAGGGCTTCGTCGAGTTCGGTCAGGCCCAGACGCGGGTCGCACAGCAGCACCACGGCGGACAGGCTTTCGCGGCTCATCAGATAGTTGAGCATGACGCGCTGCCAGCGCTCCTTGTCGGTGCGGGAGACGGCCGCGTAGCCATAGCCGGGCAAGTCGGCCAGCACGGCATCGGTCACGCCCTGCTTGCCCAGTGCAAACAGGTTGATGTGCTGGGTGCGGCCTGGCTTCTTGGAAGCGAAAGCCAGCTGCTTTTGCTGGGTCAGCGTATTGATGGCAGTGGATTTGCCGGCGTTGGAGCGACCGACGAAGGCAATCTCGGGAACGTCGACCTTGGGCAGCTGGTTGAGCTGGGCCGCGGTCGTGAAAAAACGTGCGGTGTGCATCCAGCCCATCGCAAGCTTGCTGTCGATCAAAGAAAGTGTTTTTCCGGCAGTGGTATCCGGGGAAGCATGGGTCATGACGGTAACTATTTCAGGGAGGCCCATTGTAGAATTTGACGGATTCGAGCTCTCAACAATAGACCCAGCCCCTTGATATGAAGTTGCTTGCCTCTTTGCTGACTGCTGCCATTTTCGCAGCACCTGCCTTCCCCGCATTTTCTGCGGGAGAAACACCTGTCAAGGCGGATGCTGCCAAAGGGCAAGCCAGTTATGGGGCGGTCTGCGCCGCCTGTCATGCCGCAGACGGCAATTCCACCATTCCCCTGCAGCCCAAGCTGGCAGGCCAGCACCCCGAGTATCTGGTCAAGCAGCTGCGCGAGTTCAAGGATGGCAAGCGCAACGACCCGGTGATGAAGGGCTTTGCCTCCACGCTCAGCGATGGCGACATGCAGAACATTGCGGCCTGGCTGCATACCCAGGCACCCAAGAACGGCTTCTCCAAGGACAAGGACTCCATCGCCCTGGGTGAGCGCATCTACCGCGGCGGCATTCAGGAGCGCCAGATTGCCGCCTGCGCGGGCTGCCACAGCCCCAACGGCTCCGGCATTCCGGCCCAGTACCCGCGTCTGTCGGGCCAGCATGCGGATTACACCGTGAAGTCGTTGACGGATTTTCGCGACGGCAAGCGCAGCAATAGCATTCCCATGGCCCAGGTTGCTGCCAAGCTTAATGATCGCGAAATCAAGGCCGTGGCAGACTATATAGCTGGCTTGCGTTAAAAATCCTTTTCACCAGATGCGCGGGTGACTTCGGGAACTTTCAGGCATCTGGCACCCCCCAAGTCAGGCGGGCCCATCGGCTAGTTCAGCAGATGGCCCGCCTTTTTGCGTTCGGCTCTATCTCATCCTCATGTCAGACCTTCCACTTCGCGATCGTGACTCCTCTCGCTCACAGGCAGTGCGCGCGACTCTGGAGTTGCTGGCCTCCATGCGCTTTGCGATTTCACTGCTCACGGTGATCTGCATCGCATCGGTCATCGGCACGGTGCTCAAGCAACATGAACCGCTGGTCAACTATGTCAACCAGTTCGGCCCTTTCTGGGCGCAGCTGTTTCTGGCGCTCAAGCTCAATGCGGTCTACAGCGCCTGGTGGTTTTTGCTGATTCTGGCGTTTCTGGTCATCAGCACCTCGCTGTGCGTGAGCCGCCATGCCCCCAAATATCTGGCCGACATCCGCAACTACAAGGAAAACCTGCGCGAACAAAGCCTCAAGGCTTTCCACCATCGCGCCGAGGCCGACGTGGCGGGCAGCACCGAAGAGGCGGCCCAGCGCATCGGCCGGCAACTGGCATCTGGCGGCTGGAAGGTCAAGTTGCAGCAGCGCGACACGGCGGCCGGGCCCGGCACCGGCTGGATGCTGGCGGCCAAGGCCGGCGCGGTCAACAAGCTGGGCTATATCGCCGCGCACTGTGCGATTGTGCTGATCTGCATTGGCGGGCTGTTTGACGGCGACCTCATCGTGAGGGCGCAGATGCTGCTGGGCGGAAAAACACCTTACACCGGCGGCGGCATGATCTCGGACGTGGCACCCGAGCACCGTCTGTCCGTCAAGAATCCGACCTTCCGCGGCAACCTCATGGTCTCCGAAGGTACGCAGTCCGGCACTGCCATCCTGAATCAATCGGATGGTATCCTGCTGCAAGATCTGCCATTTTCGGTGGAACTCAAGAAATTCATCGTGGAGTACTACTCCACCGGCATGCCCAAGCTGTTTGCCAGCGAGATCGTGATTCATGACCGCGCCACGGGCGAGAAGCTGGAAAAGCGCGTGGAAGTGAACCATCCGGCCAGCTACAAGGGCATCGAGATCTATCAGAGCAGCTTCGATGACGGCGGCTCCAGCGTCAAGCTGCATGCCGTGCCCATGGATGGCGTCTCCCAGCCCTTTGACGTGGAGGGCGTGATCGGCAACTCCACCGAGTTCGTGCGCAAGCTGGCCGATGGCCAACAGGACAAGGTGACGCTGGAGTACACGGCACTGCGCACCATCAATGTGGAGAACTTCGGCGGCCAGGACAAGGGCGGTGCCGGCACCGATGTGCGCAAGGTCGACCTGAAGCAGGCTATCGACGAGCGTCTGGGCGCTGCCCACAAGACCACGGACAAAAAGGATTTGCGCAATATAGGCCCCAGCGTGGGCTACAAGCTGCGCGATGCCTCGGGCCAGGCGCGCGAGTTCCAGAACTACATGCTGCCCGTGGACACGGGTGAGGGCCAGCCCGTCTTCCTGCTTGGCGTGCGTGAGAATCAGGCCGACCAGATGCGTTATCTGCGCGTGCCTGCCGATCCTGAAGGCACGATGAACACCTTCATGCAGCTGCGTCAGGCCATGCAGAGCAAGGCGCTGGCCGAAAAAGCAGCGCGTGCCTATGTGCAGCGTGCGGTCGATGTCTCCAAGCCCGAGCTGGCCGAGCCGCTGACGCAGTCCGCGCTCAAGGCGCTGGAGCTGTTTGCCGGCCAGGACGCCAAGCTCAAGGGCCCTGACGGTCGCCAGCTCGGTGGTTTGCAGGCGATATCGGACTTCATGGACAGCAATGTGCCCGAGGCCGAGCGCGAGCGCGCCGGCGAGGTGCTGGTGCGGATTCTGAACGGCGTGCTGTTCGAGCTGGCCCAGCAGGTGCGCCAGCAGGCGGGGCTCAAGCCTTTCGAGAACGACGAGAAGACCCAGGCCTTCATGACGCAATCGGTGTTCTCGCTCAGCGATGCGCAGTTCTACCCGGCGCCCGTGGTCTTCATGCTGCAGGACTTCAAGCAGGTGCAGGCCAGCGTGTTCCAGGTGGCGCGCGCTCCCGGTAAAAACATTGTTTACCTGGGTTGCCTCTTCCTGATCATCGGCGTTTTTGCCATGCTGTACGTGCGTGACCGCCGCATCTGGATCTGGCTGACCCCTGCGAATGGGGCCAGCCATGCGAACATGGCCTTGTCCACCAACCGCAAGACCATGGATGGCGACCGCGAGTTCGTCATGCTGGCCGACAAGCTGATCGGGGCCAAGCCCTTACAAAAGAAGACTCCCGGAGGTTCTGTATGAACACCGCAACCACGACATTGACTCTGAACGAAGGCTATTTCGCCCGCCGCAACTGGTTTGACTGGTTGTTCGCGGTCGTGGTGGCCGTGGGCCTGGGCTATGCGCTGCAGCGCTACGCCGCCTATATGGATGTGTATGAGAAGGGCATTTTGCTGGCGACCATCCCGGCCATGATCTGGATGGGCTGGTTCTGGCGTCCGCTGGCGGTGCTGATGCTGACCGTGGCCGGCTTCTCGCTGATGGCCATCGGCCTGTACCAGGGAGGGGATGGCGGGGAGCTGGCGCGATCGGAGAGCGTCTTCGGCCTGAAGTACTTCCTCTCCAGCCAGTCCGCCATCCTGTGGATGAGCATGGTGTTCTTCATCAGCACGGCTTTCTACTGGATAGGCGTGTTTGCCAAGGGCGAGCGCTCGGTCATGTCGCTGCTGGGCTCGCGCCTGGCGTGGCTGGCCGTGGCCATGGCGCTGATCGGCACCATGGTGCGCTGGTACGAGAGCTATCTGCTGGGCCCGGACATCGGCCATATCCCTGTCAGCAATCTCTACGAAGTGTTCGTCATGTTCTGCTGGATGACGTCCATCTTCTATCTGTACTACGAGCAGCACTACGACACGCGTGCCCTGGGCGGCTTTGTGATGCTGGTGGTCAGCGCGGCGGTGGGCTTTTTGCTCTGGTACACGCTGGTGCGCCAGGCCCATGAGATTCAGCCCCTGGTGCCAGCCCTCAAGAGCTGGTGGATGAAGCTGCATGTGCCCGCCAACTTCATCGGCTACGGCACGTTTGCGCTGTCGGCCATGGTGGCGTTTGCCTACCTGATCAAGCAGCAGGCCACCGAGACCAAATGGTACAAGCTTGCGCCGCTGTGGCTGCTGGGCGTGGTGCTGTGCTTCGAGCCCATCGTCTTTCGCAAGGGCGCGACCGAGAACGGCGGCAGCTACTGGATGGTTTACTTCGGCATCTCGGCGCTGATCGTGGCCGGCATCCTGCTCTCGCGCAAGCGCATTGCCGCACGCCTGCCCTCGTTCGAGATTCTGGACGACGTGATGTACAAGGCCATCGCCGTGGGCTTTGCCTTCTTCACTATCGCCACCGTGCTCGGCGCTCTGTGGGCGGCAGAGGCCTGGGGTGGTTACTGGAGCTGGGACCCCAAGGAAACCTGGGCGCTGATCGTCTGGCTCAACTACGCCGCCTGGCTGCATATGCGCCTGATGAAGGGCCTGCGCGGCACGGTGTCCGCCTGGTGGGCGCTGGCGGGTCTGGCCGTCACGACCTTTGCTTTCCTGGGCGTGAACATGTTTCTGTCGGGGCTGCACAGCTACGGCGAGCTGTAGGCTTCGCACCAGGCGCCCTAAAAAACAGGAGCTGCTTGCGCTGATTGAATAAGGATTTCAGGTTGAAAACAATCTGAAACCATTGATCATCAGGCGTAAACAGCTCCTTTTTTATTGAGGAGTTCGGAGGAACTTTGCTGACGCAGAGGGCTTCCAAATCGCACTACTCTTGATCGTCGTTTGGGAGCATTCCTATGCTGATACGTCACCGCAACCAAGGCTTTGAACATCCACTGAGCAGCGAGATCACGCCTCAGACCCAATACCTGCAGCGCCGGGATTTTCTGCAGACCCTGGCCATGGGGGTGGCTGGTGCCACCTTGGCCGGCTGGGCCGGCCGCGATGCATGGGCGGCGACCGAACGCGGCAGCCTGCCGTCTCTCAAGGGGCAGCCCAGCAAGCTTGCCGGCGCCATGACGGTGGAGGCCGCCACGGCCTACAAGGACGCCACAGGCTACAACAATTTCTACGAGTTCGGTCTGGACAAGGACGAGCCCGCTCGCAATGCGCACATGCTCAAGACCCGGCCCTGGACGGTACGCATCGAAGGCCTGGTGCAAAAGCCGCAGACCCTGGACATCGACAGCCTGCTCAAGCTCGCGCCCATGGAGGAGCGCATCTACCGCCTGCGCTGCGTGGAGGGTTGGTCCATGGTCATCCCCTGGGTCGGCTACTCGCTGTCCGAGCTGCTCAGGAAAGTGCAGCCGCTCTCAGGCGCCAAGTATGTGGAATTCGTCACCCTGGCCGACAAGGCCCAGATGCCCGGACTCAGAAGCGGCGTGCTGGACTGGCCCTATACCGAAGGCTTGCGGCTGGATGAGGCCATGCACCCGCTGACGCTGCTGGCCTTCGGCATGTATGGCGAGGTTCTGCCCAACCAGAATGGTGCGCCGCTGCGCCTGGTCGTGCCCTGGAAATATGGTTTCAAGAGCGCCAAGTCGTTGGTGGCGATCCGCCTGACCGACAAGGAGCCGGGCACGGCCTGGAACAAGGCGGCACGCAACGAGTACGGCTTTTATTCCAATGTGAATCCCGAGGTTGATCATCCACGCTGGAGCCAGGCCACCGAGCGGCGCATCGGTGAGGGCGGGCTGTTCGCCAAGCGCCGCAAGACTCTGCTGTTCAACGGCTATGGCGATCAGGTGGCGTCGCTGTATGCGGGCATGGACCTGAAGAAGTTCTACTGATGCAGGCCTGGTTGCTCAAGCCCTGGGCCAAGCCGCTGGTCTTCACGCTGTGCCTGCTGCCTTGCGCATGGCTGTTCTATGCGGCGTTTACCGACGGGCTGGGGGCCAATCCGGCCGAAGCCCTGCTGCGCAGCACGGGCGACTGGACCCTGCGCTTTCTCTGCATCGTGCTGGCGGTGACGCCGCTGCGCCAGTTCAGCGGCTGGAACCTGCTGGTGCGTTACCGGCGCATGCTGGGTCTGTACGTGTTCTTCTACGCCTGTCTGCACCTGCTTTGCTATGCCTGGTTCGACATGGGACTGGACTGGGGCGATATCCTGGCCGATATCCCCAAGCGTCCGTTCATTTTGGTGGGTTTCAGCACCTGGCTGCTGCTGCTGGTGCTGGCTGCCACCTCGCCAAAGTTCATGCTCAGGGCTCTGGGCGGCAAGCGCTGGCAATGGCTGCACCGCGCCGTCTATGTGGCGGTGCCGCTGGCCTTGCTGCATTTTTTCTGGATGCGTGCCGGCAAGAACAATTTTGCCGAGGTGGCTGTTTATGCAGCCATTCTCGGCAGCTTGCTTGGCTGGCGAGTGCTGCGCGCACTCAGAGGCAATCAACCGGCTACAGCGCGCAGGGGCGGACGTACCTGACGCGAGACCGGGTCGATCTCTGCTGAGGGCAACTGGTAAGCGCGCTGGTCGAACAGGTCGATTCCGCATTGCAGGCCTTCGAGCCAGTTGAACAGGTCGCCAATCGCCTGTTTGCCCATGATGGGCGCGCCATGCTGGGGCACGATCATGTCGATGGACAACTGTCGTGCCATCTGCACCCATAGCCTCAGAATCTTGTTGGAGACCATGTAGCGGCGGTGAAAGCCTTCCATGCGCGAGATATGGGGAGCGAGGTCGGTGACGGGCTTCTGCGCTTCTGCTCCGGTGGTCAGGGACACGCCCAGGTCGCCGGTGAACAGGATCTTGCTGATGGGGTCGTAGAAGTGAAAGTTCCCCTCGGCATGGAGAAAATGCGCCGGCAGCAGCACCAGCTCGCTGTGGCCCAGAGGCAGGCGTGCGCCCGAGTCAGGTACGCCGATGACGCGGTTTTCCGTTTTGCCCACCTTGGTGAAGTGTGGTGCAAAGCGCTCCCAGATGCGCGAGATGACCAGTTGTGCGCGGGTGCTGCTCATCCAGCGATCCAGCGAGGCAATGATGTCCGGGTCGGCATGCGAGGCAATCAGATAGGCGAGCTTTTGCGGCGGGAAATGCCGCGACATGCCCATGAACAGCTCGTTGAAAGCCAGGTTGCCACCGGGATCGATGATGGCGCCCGTGCCGTTGTCCACAATCAGGAACTGGTTGGCCTGAATGGCCTGACCGTCCTCCTCGATGAGGTCTGTGAACATCAGACAGACGTGGTTTTTGTCGCGATAGAGCTCAATGGACATGACAGTTTGTCAAAGGACAAGATGCCGTCACTCTAGAGAGTAAGCCTGGGCGCCATGTTGATGTGCATCAATCCTCAGGGCTTGGCATCGGTCCGGGGCATCTCGTCAGCCTCTGTCGGCGTGGCTTTCGTTGCGGGTGTTGCTGCGCTGGAAGGCTTGGTGGAAATGCCCAGTGTTTCGGGCAGCGTGGCGCGACCCTGCGCCGCAGGATCCGTAGGCAGATAGAGCGGGCCTTTTTGTCCGCAGGCGGAAATTGCTGCCAGGGACGCCGCACAAGCCGCAAGGGCAATGCTCCTGACTAAAATTTGGTTGGCTTTCAACATGGGCAAATTGTAATGACTGACCTTGAATATCTGGATCGCGCCGACCAACTTCTGCTGGCTGTGGAGCAATGCTGTGATCGCATCAATGACGAAACCGATGCCGACCTTGATGCCCAGCGCGTGGGCGGTATGGTGACTTTGGTGTTTGCCAATCGCAGCCAGATTGTCATCAACCAGCAAAAACCCCTGCATGAAATCTGGCTGGCGGCCAAGGCTGGCGGCTTTCACTATCGTTTTGACGAAGACAAGAAAGTCTGGCTGGACACCAAGGGTGCTGGCGAGTTCTTTGCCAATCTGACGCAATATGCGAGCGAGCAGTCGGGCATGGCTCTGGAGTTCAAGGCCCTGGCCTGAACATTCAGGGCGCTGGAATAAAAAAAGCCTGCCTCGACGAGAGGCAGGCTTTTTGCTTTGCGAGGGCTTAGTTTCTGAACAGGTCCAGAATGCGGCTGCGCTCCTCTGCGGCCGGCGGTTGGGTGGCCCCCGGGCCTGCGTTGCCAGGATCGGAGACGCCTTCCATGCCGAGGCTGGAGACGCCGCCGTTGCGTGCGTTTTCTTCGTAATACCAGTCGCCGCCCATATTGACCACGCCGGGCGGGGTCTGCACTTCGGCCACCGGCACACCCTTGAGTGCGTGCTGCATGAAATTGATCCAGATGGGCAGGCTCAGGCCGCCACCGGTTTCGCGCGAACCCAGATTGCGCGGGGTGTCGTAGCCAATCCAGGAGACTGCGGCAATGCTGGGCTGGTAACCGGCAAACCAGGCGTCCACCGAGTCATTGGTGGTGCCGGTCTTGCCATACAGGTCGGGGCGCTTGAGTGTGGCCTGGGCACGTGCAGCCGTGCCCACGCGCGCCACATCATTGAGCAAGGTGCCGGTGAGGAAAGCATTGCGCTCGGGGATGGCCTGGGGCAGCTCCTTCACCGCGGGGGGGGTGAACTCGGAGAGGATGCGACCCTTGTGGTCTGTCACGCGGGCAATCAGCCAGGGATTGATGCGGTGGCCGCCGTTGGCAAACACCGAATAGGCGCCCGCCATCTGCAGCGGCGTGACGGAGCCGGCGCCCAGGGCCATTGTCAGGTAGGCGGGCTGTTTGGCGGCGTCAAAGCCAAAGCGCGTCGCCCATTCCTGTCCGGTCTTCGGACCGATGGCCTGAAGCAACCGGATGGAGATCATGTTCTTGGACTTGTTCAAGCCCGTGCGCATGGTCATGGGGCCGTCGTAGCGGCCGTCGTAGTTCTTGGGCTCCCAGGGCTGGCCACCGGTGGTTGCTGCACTGAAGAAGATCGGTGCGTCGTTGATCATGGTGGAGGGCGAGAAGCCGTGCTCCAGCGCCGCCGAGTAGATGAAGGGCTTGAAGCTGGAGCCCGGCTGGCGCCAGGCCTGGGTCACGTGGTTGAACTTGTTCTTTTCGAAGTCGAAGCCTCCGATCAGCGCGCGGATGGCGCCGGTTTGCGTGGACATGGCCACAAAAGCGCCTTCGACTTCGGGCAGCTGGGTGATTTCCCAGGCACCCTTGGCGTTCTTGATGGCGCGGATCACGGCACCGGGGCGGATCTTGATATTGGGCGGAGCCTTGGGGCTGAGGCCGGATTCGGCGGGCTTGAGGTTGTCGCCCGTGATCTCGAAATGGGTACCGTCCGCACGGGCCGCGACGATCTTGCGAGGCGATGCTTCCAGCACCACGGCCGCAACCACATCGCCGTTGTCGGGATGGTTGGCCAGCGCATCGTCGATGGCGTCTTCCAGCTCCTGTGCGTTGCTGGGCAAAGTGATGAACTTCTCGGGGCCGCGGTACTTCTGGCGGCGTTCGTAGTTCATGATGCCTTCGCGCAAAGCCTTGTAGGCAGCCTCTTGTTCACCGGCATTGAGGGTGGTGTAGACGTTCAGGCCGCGGGTATAGGCGTCGCTGCCGTATTGGGCAAAGATCAGCTGACGGGCCATTTCAGCCACGTACTCTGCATGTACGCGGGTCGAATTGGCAGCAGTACGCAGCTTGAGCGGCTCTTCGCGGGCCTGCTTGGCCTGCTCGGCGGTGATGAAGCCGTTTTCCTCCATGCGCTCGATGATGTAGAGCTGACGAATGCGAGCGCGCTTGGGGTTGCTGATCGGGTTGTAGGCCGATGGAGCCTTGGGCAGGCCGGCCAGCATGGCGGCTTCGGCCACCGTGATGTCCTTGAGCGGATGGCCGAAATAGGCTTCACAGGCTGCTGCAAAGCCATAGGCACGGTTGCCAAGGAAAATCTGGTTCATGTAGATCTCGAGGATCTGCTCCTTGGTGAGCAAGTGCTCAAGCTTGAAGGTCAGCAGTATTTCGTAGATCTTGCGGGTATAGGTCTTCTCGGAAGAGAGGTAGACATTGCGCGCGACCTGCATGGTGATGGTGGAGGCACCCTGGCTCTTGACCTTGCCCAGGTTGGCCAGCGCAGCACGCAGCATGCCCTTGTAGTCCACGCCGCCATGCTCGAAGAAGCGGGTGTCTTCGATGGCCAGCACCGCATCCGTCATGACCTTGGGGATCTCGTTGATGGGCGTCAGGGTACGACGTTCCTCCCCAAATTCGCCCAGCAAAGCGCCTTCGCTGGAGTAGACCCGCAGCGGTAGCTTGGGGCGGTAGTCTGCAAGTTCGGAGACGTCTGGAAGATTGGGGTAAGCCATGGCCAGCGCCACGGCCACGGCCAGCAAAACGGCCAGGGCAGCGGCGACGGCAAGTCCGATCAGCCAGAAAATGGAACGCGGCAGCCAGTGCATGCGTTTTTTGGGAGTTTGAGACCCAGGCGCAGGTGCCTGGTGAGCAGAATGTTCTGATGGCGGCATTTCGCAGTATTGGCAAGGGGTAGGGCATTATAGAAATGCCGCCCGGAAAAGCATCGTGGCGGCAGGGTAGGGGCCGCGCTTTGATTGAATCCTAAATCACAGGGTAAGCACTAGTATGCGCAGGGGCTGAAGTTCTTGCAGTTTGACGTTACACAAGTTTGTGTTTTTTTGACCACGAAATACGGTGCAAAGCGCTGCAGCAAAGCATGTTCTGCTATAGCTTGCTGCTAGGATCCCGGGGTATTGCTGGCTTTTGTTTCCATTCTTACAAACCTGGGGGGGCATGTTGATTGCTCTGAGTTCTTTATTCAGCCGTCAGCCTGCGCCTTTGCTTGGCATTGATGTCAGCTCCTCCAGCGTGAAGCTGGTCGAGCTGGCCAAAAGCAAATCCGGCGAGTGGCAACTGGAGCGTTGTGCGATTGAGCCTCTTGAAAAAGGCTGGATTACCGACGGCAATATTGAGAAATTTGATGAGGTGGCGGAGGCTGTGCGCCGTCTGGTCAAGAAAAGCGGAACGCGTACAAAGCAGGTGGCCATGGCGCTGCCAGCCGCTGCTGTGATTACCAAGAAGATCACCTTGCCAGCCGGCTTGACCGAGCTGGAAATGGAAGTTCAGGTCGAGTCCGAAGCCAATCAATACATTCCGTTCTCGCTCGATGAGGTGAGCCTGGATTTTTGTGTCATAGGCCCGTCGGTGGCGTCGCCTGGCGATGTGGATGTGCTGATCGCTGCCTCGCGCAAGGAAAAAGTGCAGGACCGCCAGGGCCTGGCCGAGGCAGCCGGTCTCAAGCCCATCGTGATCGACATCGAGCCCTACGCCGCCCGAACGGCAGCAACGCGTCTGGTGTCGCGTTTGCCCAATGCCGGGCGTGACGCTGTCGTGGCGCTATTCGAAGTGGGAGCAATGACTACCAGCATGCAGGTGCTTCGCAATGACGAGGTGCTGTATGAGCGTGATCAGGCCTTTGGCGGTGCACAGCTCACCCAGCTGATTGCGCGCCAGTATGGTTTTTCTCCGGAAGAGGCAGAAGCCAAGAAGCGCAACGGCGAATTGCCAGACGACTATGCGGCTGGTGTGCTCAAGCCCTTCGTGCAAAGCCTGACCCAGGAAGTGGCGCGGGCGTTGCAGTTCTTCTTCACGAGTACTCCCTATAACCGCGTCGATCATGTTTTGCTGGCCGGTGGATCGTCGTCCTTGCCAGGGCTGGTGGATGCCGTCAGCCAGCAGACTGGATGTGCCTGCAGTCTTGCCAATCCTTTCGAGGGCATGGAAATTGGCAGCGGCGTGCGTCTGAAGAGGATGGCGCGTGAAGCGCCGTCCTATCTGACCTCTTGCGGCTTGGCCATGCGGAGGTTTCAAGAGTGATACTGATTAACCTTTTACCGCACCGCGAAGCAGCCAAAAAGCGCCGTAAAGAAGCGTTTCAGGTCAATATGGTGCTGGGCGCACTGGGTGGACTGCTGATCGCAGCACTGATTTACTGGTACTTCCAGATGATGATCGAGGGCCAGCAGAACAAGAACAATTTGCTGCGCTCCGAAATCACGGTCCTGGAAACACAGATCAAGGCAATCGAGGGGCTTGAGGCTGAAATCACCGCTCTGCGTGCACGACAGAAGGCGGTGGAGGATCTCCAGTCCGACCGCAATCTGCCGGTGTACATGCTCAATGAGCTGGTCAAGCAACTGCCGGACGGTGTCTACATCAGCAGCATCAAGCAAGAAGGCCTGTCTGTGACCATGCAGGGAACGGCGCAGTCGAATGAGCGTATTTCCGAGATGCTGCGCAATCTTACGGATGGCTCGCCCAGGTTCTCCAAGCCGGAGCTGATGGAAATTGTGGCCAAGACGGTTGATGTGACTGCCAAGGATAAGCGCCGTGCAGCTGCATTCACATTGCGCTTCAATCTGACCAGGGCCAGCGATGCGGAGAAAAATCTGCTTGCTGTGACCTCCCCTGTGAAGGCGCAGTAATGGCAAAAAAGAAGAAATCTCTGGACATCGACTTCGCTGCACTGCAAGAGAGAGTTCAGCGTCAATTCCGGAATCTGGATCCCAATGATCCTTCGGTCTGGCCTGCCTTGCCCAAGGCACTGCTGTATGTCGCAGTCGCAGTCGCGGTTGCTGCCTTGCTGTGGTTCGTCTTCCTGAAGGATTACGAGGCAGAGCTGGACGCCGAGCGTGCGACCGAGGTGACTCTGCGCGAAGACTACTCCAGGAAAATGATCAAGGCGGTGAGTCTGGATGGCTTGAAGAAGCAGCGCGAGCAGGTGCAGCAGTATGTGACGCAGCTGGAAAAGCAACTGCCCAGCAAAGCGGAGATGGCTGCTCTGCTTTCCGATATCAACCAGGCAGGCTTGGGACGTAGTCTGCAGTTTGAAGCATTCCGCCCTGGCGCCATGGTGGCCAAGGAGTACTACGCCGAGCTGCCAATCACCCTGAAGGTGACTGGGCGCTATCACGACATCGGTGCTTTTGCCTCGGATATCGCTTTCCTGTCCCGTATCGTGACCTTGAACAATCTGTCCATCACGCCGGGCGGCAAGGACACGGATGTGCTGTCCATGGATGCCACGGCACGGACATTCCGATATCTGGATGCGGACGAAGTCAAGGCGCAGCGCAACGCGGCCAAGGGGAAGAAATGAGCAGAGCATTCTTGAGCCCTGTCTGGCTGGTCCTGATGAGCAGTGCTTTGCTGGCGGGCTGCGCCTCCTCCGAGGAGGAGCAGCTGCGTGAGTGGATGGCCCAGGAGCGGGCCAATGCCAGGCCTCGCGTGACTCCTCTGGAGGAGCCCAAGCCTTTCAAACCCCAGGCCTACACAGGCGCTGATGGCATGGAGCCCTTCAATCCGCTCAAGCTGATCCAGGTGCTGCGCAAGGAGTCTGCGCAATCCAACATCAGCACGGCGTTGCTCACGCCAGAGCTGAGTCGCCGCAAGGAGCCGCTGGAGGCCGAGCCGCTGGACACCATGACCATGGTGGGCAGTCTCGACAAAAAGAACGTGCCCACGGCCTTGGTCAAAGTTGGCGGTCTGCTCTATCAGGTACGTGTTGGCAACTATCTGGGGCAGAACTACGGAAAGATCACCAAGATTACGGAAAACTCCATCCAGCTAAGAGAAATTATCCAGGATGGCGGTGGTGACTGGATTGAAAGAACAAGCACTTTGGAGTTGCAGGAGGTTGGCAAATGATGGGTATTAATCGCAGCACTATGGCGAAGGCCCGTTGGGGTCTGACCCTGAGCGGCCTTTTGCTTTCTTCGGCAGCTTGGGCGCAAGCCCGCATTGAGGCTGTTACAGGCGCTTTGCAGTCAGGCTCCGAGGTCGTCCGTGTTGAGATGTCCGAACCGCTGGCTGCAGATCCGACCGGATTCGTGGTTCAGTCTCCTGCGCGTATCGCTCTGGATTTTCCGGGGGTGAGCAATGGCTCAGGCAAGTCCTTGCTTGAATTCAATCAGGGCAATCTGCGTTCAGCAAATCTGGTGGAAGCATCGGGTCGCTCGCGTCTGGTGTTGAACCTGAGGACGGCTACGACCTATCGCTTGCAGCGCCAGGGCAAATCTTTGCTGATCTTGCTTGATCCCGCAGGTGCGGCGACAGCCGCTGCAGCTGCGGCTCCTGTCATGGCTCCGGTGTTCGAGAGCAAGACGGCAGCCTCTGATGCGGCTCCGATTCGCGGTATCGACTTTCGCCGTGGTAGCGATGGCTCCGGCCGGGTTGTCGTCAGCCTTGGCAGCAGCCAGGTTGGGGTGGATCTGCGGCAGGAGGGCAAGGGCCTGACGGTGGACTTCCTGCGCACAGCCCTGCCTGAAAATTTGCGCAAGAAGCTCGATGTGGGAGATTTCGGTACGCCTGTGCAAACGATCTCGACCACTCAGCAAGGTGATCGTGTTCGGATGCGCATTGACCCCGTGGGGGACTGGGAGCACAGCGCATACCAGAGCGACAATCAGTTCGTGGTGGAAGTGCGCCAGAAAAAGATCGACACCAGCAAGTTGACGCAAGGCCCGGGCTACAGCGGCGAAAAGCTGTCGCTCAATTTCCAGAATATTGAAGTGCGTTCTTTGCTGCAGGTCATCGCGGACTTCACCAACTTCAATATCGTCACCTCGGATACGGTGACAGGTGCCTTGACACTGCGTCTGAAGGATGTCCCTTGGGACCAGGCTCTTCAGATCATCATGGATGCCAAGGGGCTGGGTATGCGCAAGTCCGGCTCCGTGCTCTGGATCGCTCCCAAGGACGAGATTGACGCACGTACCAAGCGTGACTACGAAGCGGCCATGGAGATCCAGAAGCTGGAGCCTCTGCGCACGCAAGGCTTCCAGCTCAACTATGCGAAGGCGGCGGACATTCTGCAGCAGATCACGACTTCGACAGGCGGCGGTGGTGCAGGCGGCACAGGGTCCAGCACGCGCTTTCTGTCGTCGCGCGGCTCCGCCATTTCCGAGCCACGCACCAATCAGTTGTTTGTGACGGATACGCCGACCAAGCTGGAAGAAATGAAGGCTTTGCTGGCAACGCTGGATGTGCCGGTACGCCAGGTCATGATCGAGGCCCGCATTGTGGAGGCACGCGATACCTTTGGCCGTTCGTTGGGTGTGAAGTTTGGCGGAGGGGCTGTCGGCAGCAATGCCGCCATGACATCATCTCAGTTCCTGCCTAATAGCAGCTCGGGAACGAGCACCAGGTTCCCCAGTGGCAATTTCGTCAATTTGCCAGCCAGTGTTTCGGGGATCAACACGGTGGGGCAGGTCGCATTCTCTGTTTTCAATAGCTCGATGTCGCGTTTTCTGTCCCTGGAGCTGTCCGCTCTGGAAGCTGAAGGTGACGGCAAGATCATCTCCAACCCTCGGCTGGTGACCGCAGACCAGAACAAGGCCTTGATCGAGCAAGGCACGGAGTATCCTTATTCCGTCACGGCGCCGAACGGCGCCACGACGATTGCGTTCAAGAAGGCAGTGCTGAAGCTGGAAGTGACTCCGCAGATCACCCCTGAGGGCGACATCATTCTGGATCTGGATGTGAACAAGGACAGCCGCGGCGAGACCACGACTCAGGGCGTCGCCATTGATACCAAGCATGTCAAGACCCAGGTGCTGGTCGAAAATGGTGGCACCGTGGTGATTGGCGGTATCTTTGAGCTGGAGGAGACCAACCAGCTCAACAAGGTTCCGCTGTTTGGAGATCTGCCTGTGTTGGGGCATTTGTTCCGTAGCAATACGAAGGCTTCGAGCAAGCGTGAAATGCTGGTTTTCATCACTCCCAAGATGCTGAGCCAGACGCGCAGCAGCAAATAACTGTTATCAGTTTTTACATAGGGCCCGCATGAGTTGATGCGGGCCTTTTCATTTGTAATATCTGTGAGCTGCGAGAATCATGGGCTGGCCAGATTGGCGGATGACGGTAACGCGATGACTGTTCTAAAGAAATTTCATATTGCCCTTGTGGGCTTGCCAGGCTCCGGCAAATCCACCATCGGACGCTATTTGGCCAAGCGTTGGTCTATGCCTTTTGTGGATGTGGATGTGGCCATCGAAGAGCATATCGGCTGCACGATCCGCGATTTTTTTGCCAAGGAAGGCGAGCCCAGATTCAGGGATGTAGAGCAGGAGGTGCTGGCAGCGCTGCTGGCGCGACCTGAGAAAACGGTGGTTGCCACAGGTGGCGGTGCCGTGCTGAAGGCTGAAAACCGGCAAGAGCTGACCGAGCATGCACAGGTGGTCTATCTGAGTGCATCACCGCATGAAATTGCCAAGCGCCTGCAGCGGGATACGCAGCGTCCCTTGCTGCAGGTGGACAATCCATTGCAGCGCTTGCTGGATTTGCATGCCATCAGAGATCCGCTCTACAAGGAAGTGGCGGATTTTGTGGTGGCGGGCAGCGGCCTGTCTGCTGCGCAGGTGGCTCAGCGAGTGGCCATGCAGATTGAACTCGGTCAGCATTCCTGATTGCGCTGAAAAGCTTGCTGGTCAATACACTGCGTGTGGTTCCTGCTATGTATTTTGAGAGAGGTTGAACGTGGAAACGGTGCATATTGATCTGGGAGAGCGCAGCTACCCCATCGTGATTGCAGAAGGCTTGCTGGCCCAGAGCTCCACTTGGCAGGCATTGCCCAAGGCGGCGGCGGCTCTGGTCGTGACGAATGATGTCGTGGCTCCGCTTTATCTGTCTGCGCTCAAGCAGGCCTTGAGCAGCCAATACGCCCAGGTTCACGAGGTGGTGCTGCCCGATGGTGAAGCGCATAAAGACTGGCAGACCCTGAACCTGATCTTTGACGCCCTGCTGCAGCATGGATGTGACCGCAAGACGGTGCTGTTTGCGCTGGGCGGCGGCGTGGTGGGCGATATGACGGGCTTTGCTGCCGCCAGCTATATGCGTGGCGTGCCTTTTGTGCAGGTGCCGACCACGCTGCTGTCCCAGGTCGATTCCTCGGTGGGGGGCAAGACGGCCATCAACCACCCGCTAGGCAAGAACATGATTGGGGCCTTCTATCAGCCGCAACTGGTGCTCTGCGATCTGGCTACGCTCGATACCCTGCCCGAGCGCGAGTTGAGCGCAGGTCTGGGGGAAATCATCAAATACGGCCCTATTGCCGATATGCAGTTCTTTGACTGGCTTGAGCAGAACATGGATGGCCTGCTGCGCCGCGATCGCGACTTGCTCGCCCATGCCGTCAAGCGAAGTGTTGAGATCAAGGCCTGGGTCGTTGGGCAAGACGAGAAGGAAGCGGGTCTTCGCGCGATTCTCAATTTTGGTCATACCTTTGGTCATGCGATCGAGGCCGGCATGGGCTACGGCAACTGGCTGCACGGTGAGGGTGTGGCGGCAGGCATGGTGATGGCAGCTGAGCTGTCCCAACGTCTTGGCCTGGTGGAGGCGAGCTTTGTCTCGCGCCTGCGCAAGCTGATTGAGCGAGCGGGCTTGCCGGTGCGCGCAGCGGTCATCGATGCCCATGACAATGCGGCTCGCTATCTGGAGCTGATGCGGGTCGACAAGAAATCCGAAGCCGGTGAAATCCGCTTTGTGCTGATCGATGGTCCCGGCAAGGCGGTGATGAGGTCGGCGCCCGACGCGCTGGTGCGTGAAGTGATAGGCAGTTGCTGCGCTTGATGGATGGCGCTATGTGAGCAGACCCTGGGGGCGGCAAGCCCATAGCTGTTAGAGTCATTGCATTGAGTTGTTGAGGCGATTTGCATGACCGCTCTGGCTTCCTACGCCTGCCATCCCCAGCAAAGCCGCGGACGTCGCTTTGCTGAGCCCCCGGCTCCCACGCGCAGCGACTTTCAGCGCGATCGGGATCGCATTGTTCACTCCTCTGCCTTCAGGAGGTTGGTTTACAAGACCCAGGTTTTTGTGAACCATGAGGGCGATCTGTTCCGAACCCGGCTCACGCATTCTCTGGAAGTGGCGCAACTGGGACGCTCCATCGCGCGTTCTTTGCGGCTGGATGAAGACCTGGTTGAAGCCATCTGTCTGGCGCATGATCTGGGACACACACCTTTTGGACATGCGGGGCAAGACGCACTCAATGAGTGCATGAAGCCCCATGGCGGTTTTGAGCACAATCTCCAAAGTCTGCGTGTCGTGGATAGGTTGGAGGAGCGTTATCCTGCCTTTGACGGTCTGAACCTGACTTTTGAAACGCGCGAAGGAATTCTCAAGCATTGCTCGCTCAGCAATGCGCAATTGCTGAATGCACGGGAGCCCGGCGGCGTGGCTCGGCGTTTTCTGGATGGCACTCAGCCTTCTCTGGAAGCTCAGCTATGCAATCTGGCGGATGCGATTGCCTATAACGCCCATGATGTGGACGACGGCGTTCGATCGGGTTTGATCACCATGGCCCAGTTGCGTGAAGCCGTGCCTTTGTTTGCCCGCTATCACGCCTCGACATTGGCGGATTGGCCCGATCTGGCTTTGCCGGATGCTCAGCGCAAGCTGCTCTATGAGAGCATTCGCCGCATGCTCAGTGACCAGGTCTATGACGTCATCCATCACTCACAGGCCGGTATTGAGCAGGCGGCCGTGAGCTCGGTGCAGGAGGTTCGTCAGCATGGCCGGACGTTGATCGGTTTCAGCGAAGAGATGAAAGCGCAGTCCCTGGTGCTCAAGCAGTTCTTATTCAGGCAGCTCTATCGGCACCCTCAAGTCATGCAGACCATGAACAGTGCCCAGCAAGTTGTGAAAGAGCTGTTTGCCGCTTATATGGTGGAGCCTGAGCGTATGAAGCCGCGCTTTGTTCAGCGTGCCCATATCGCCACTACCCTGCATGAACGTGCGCGAGTGGTGGCAGACTTTATTGCGGGTATGACGGATCGTTATGCGGCGCGTGAGCATGAGCGCATTACCGGGCTTAGGCTGCTGGGCGAGGCCTGAGGGACGCTTGCCAACGGTCTTGCTGCCAGTGGCGAGCATGGCACAGGCCGGATCGCTAAAATAGCGGCGCTGTGTATCTAGAGCCGGAGTATTTCCCGCCCAGTGCGCATTCTTTGGGGGCGATGGCCCCCGTTTGCATTTTGGAGGGCCTTGTCATGACTGAAACTTCAACCATCGCCGATCAGGCTTTCCCGCCAGAGCTTGTGATTGCGGATACCGTGCGCTGGCTGGAAAAGGCAGTCATCGGCCTCAATCTTTGCCCCTTCGCCAAAGGCGTGCATGCCAAAGCCCAGATCCACTATGTCGTCAGCGATGCGAGCGATGCGCAGGGCGTGGCGGATGCCCTGCATCGCGAGCTTGAGGCCCTGGCCGAAGCCAACGCGGAAAAACGCGACACCACGCTGCTGATCCTGCCCCATGCCCTGCAGGACTTCCTGGACTTCAATGACTTTCTTGAAGTGGCCGATGCCATGGTCGAGGAGCTGGATCTGGGGGGCATCTTGCAGGTCGCCTCGTTTCATCCTCAATTTCAGTTTGAGGGTACGGATGTGGATGACGTCACCAACTGCACCAATCGTGCTCCCTATCCCATCTTGCATTTGCTGCGCGAAGACAGCATCGACAAGGCTGTGGAGGTGTTTCCGGAAGCCGAGACGATTTACGAGCGCAATATGGAAACGCTGGAAAAGATCGGCATCGAGGGCTGGCTGGATCTGGATGTCGGGGCTCGCTGCCCCGTGACCGGCCATGGTGAGGCAAAGGCGGAGAAGTGATGGGCAAGACCGACAAAAAGCAGAGCCTGCAAAAGCCCGCCAAAGCAGGGGCACTTGATATCGCCGAGCAACTGGGGCTCAAGCCCGGCCAGAGCCTTGAGCTGCTCAAGGCTCTGCATATTCTGACGCGCGAGGGCAAGCTCAATCAGGATTCGCGCCGCAAGCTCAAGCAGGTCTATCACCTCTATCAGTTCATCGAGCCTTTACTGGCAGAGCTGTCCAAGGATGGGCATGCCGTGACACTGGCTGACCATGGGGCGGGCAAGTCCTATCTGGGGTTCATTCTTTACGACCTGTATTTCAAGGCCTTGGCTCAGGGCCGGATTTTCGGTATCGAGACGCGTGCGCCGCTGGTCGAGGCGTCTCAGAAGTTGGCGACTGAACTTGGCTTCGATCGCATGGAGTTTCTCAATATGTCGGTGGCCGAGTCCACGCGAGCAGACTTCATGCCTTCGCAGTTCGATGTGGTCACGGCCTTGCACGCCTGCGATACGGCGACTGATGATGCGATAGCCTTCGGGCTGGAAAAGCAGGCCAAGGCCATGGTGCTGGTGCCTTGCTGTCAGGCAGAGGTGGCTGCATGCCTGCGTCAGACCAAGGCCATGAGTCTGGCGCGTACTCCGCTGGCCGAGTTGTGGCGTCACCCGATCCACACTCGCGAGATGGGCAGTCAGATTACCAATGTGCTGCGCTGTCTGTATCTGGAGGCTTGCGGCTACCAGGTCACGGTCACCGAGCTGGTCGGCTGGGAGCACAGCATGAAAAACGAATTGATTGTGGCCCGTTACACGGGGCAGAAAAAGCGCAGTGCGGCGCAACGCCTGCTTCAGCTGCTCGCCGAGTTTGGGCTGGAAGGTCTGTCCGACGTGCGCTATCCCCATTTGCCGCAAACCAGCGCGGTTTGAGCAGGCTTGAAGCATGAGCCCTACCGGGCTCGCTGTTCGTGATGCTCAGTGAGCTTGCATCAGGCGCTTCATCAACTCCTGTGTCGATGCGTCCACTCCTGCCCAGTCATTGTGGCTCTGGCGGGCATGCAGCTGCTTTGCCAGCTTCTTGCCCAGCTCCACTCCCCACTGGTCGAAGCTGTTGATATCCCAGATGGCGCCGGAGACAAAGATGCGATGTTCATACAGCGCGATCAAGGCGCCCAGAGAGGCGGGGTCCAGTCTTTCAAGCATCAGGAAGCTGCTGGGGCGATTGCCGTCGCAGTCTTTTTCCAGACCCTCTCCGCAGCGCCCCACCATCAGCGCCTGGGCCTGGGCAATGGCGTTGACCACCAGGCTTTGATGGTGCTCGCCCAGGTATTTGCCCCCGTCGCGCAGGGCAATGAATTCGACCGGTATGACATCGCGCCCCTGATGCAGCATCTGAAAAAAAGCATGTTGCCCATTGGTGCCGGGCTCGCCCCAGATCACCGGTGCAGTGGGAGCTGTGAGTCGAACGCCATTCTTGTTGATGCTTTTGCCATTGCTCTCCATCTCCAGCTGCTGCAGATAGGCCGTCAGGCGGCGCAGACCATGGCTGTAAGGCGCAATGCAGCGGCTGGAAAACTGGCAGAAATTGCGATACCAGACATCCAGCAGTCCCAGGCGCACTGGGAGATTGCTCTCCATGGGCGCAGTGAAAAAGTGGGCGTCCATCGCATGAGCGCCGCCCAGTAGCGCCCTGAACTGTTCCGAGCCTATGGCGATGGCGATAGGCAAGCCGATGGCGGACCACAGCGAAAAGCGTCCGCCCACCCAGTCCCAGAAACCCAGCGTGCGCTGTATGCCAAATTCTGCCGCAGCCTGTGTATTGGTGGTGAGGGCCACGAAGTGCTGGTCAATCGAGCATGGTGCTTGCGGATCTGGGCTGCCCCCATGATCCAGAAACCACTGCCTGGCCGAGCGAGCATTCAGCATGGTCTCGGCCGTGGTGAAGGACTTGGAGGCAATCAGGAACAGCGTGCTTTCCGGTTTGACCCGGCGCAGCACATGTCCCAGCTCGTGGCCGTCAACATTGGATACAAAGTGAAAGTTCTTGTCCTGGTCTATCCAGTCCTCAAGGGCATTGACCACGACTTCCGGACCCAGGTGCGAGCCGCCGATGCCGATATTGACGATATCGGTGATCTGCTGGCTGCCCCTGATCTGATCGGCCAGGGCGAGCATTCGATCCAGCGTGTCGTGCACTTCACGCAGCGCCGAGTGCATGTCCTGGGGCCAGGAGCGAAGCACAGGGGACTGGGCGAGCTGCCCGCCGTCTGCGGGAGTGCGCAGCAGCCAGTGCATCGCGCTGCGCTGCTCGCTGGTATTGATGGCTGCGCCTGCCAGCATGGCATCGCGTTTGCGAGCGAGCTGGCTCTCGGCTGCAAGCTGCCCCAGCAAGGCCTCGGTCTCGCAAGTCCAGAGGTTCTTCGACAGGTCGGCGAAGACATATGGCGCCTGCATGCTCAGGGCATCAAGACGTTGTGGGTCCTGTGCAAAAGCCTGGCGCAAATCCAGATGCTGGATCTGCGACCGGTAATGGGTTTGCAAAGCCTGCCAGGCAGGCAGCTCGTGACAAAGAGGCATCAAAGGAAATTCCCGTCAATCTGCAGCCGCTTGCTGCATCAATGCTTCCAGCTTCAGGGTGTCTGCGGTGAAAGCGCGAATGCCCTCGGCCAGCTTTTCCGTGGCCATGGCATCTTCGTTCAGCGCAAAGCGAAACGAGGCCTGGTCGTACAGAACGCGCTCCTGCGGCTGGGCCCTGGCCTTGTCCGGGTCCAGGGCGCGGGCCAAAGGCATGGCGTCGTCCTGCTGTGCGCGGAGCTGGGCCAGCAGCTCAGGTGCAATGGTAAGCAGATCGCAGCCCGCCAGAGCCAGAATCTGCCCGGTATTACGAAAGCTTGCACCCATGACCTCGGTGGAAACATCGAAGTGCTTGTAGTAGTCGTAAATTTTCTGTACCGAGCGCACGCCGGGATCATTGGCGCCGGCCATGGCGGCTTCATCCCATTGCGCGCCGGCTTGCTTTTTGTACCAGTCGTAGATGCGGCCCACAAAGGGCGAGATCAGCTGGACCTTGGCCTGGCCGCAGGCAACGGCCTGACAGAAGGAGAACAGCAGCGTCAGGTTGGTGTAGATGCCGCGCTGCTCAAGAATGCGGGCCGCTTCAATCCCTTCCCAGGTGGCGGCGATCTTGATGAGCACGCGCTCGGTGTGGATGCCTGCGGCCTGATACAGCTCGATCAGTCGCTCGGCGCGCGTGACCGTGGCCACGGTGTCGAAAGACAGGCGGGCATCGACCTCGGTGGAGACACGGCCGGGGATGGTGTTCAGAATCTCGCAGCCGAAGCGCACCAGCGTCCGGTCCATGATTTCGTCCAGCCCTCTGTCTTTGAACTGCGCCACGGTAGCGCGCATCAGCGGCGCATATTCGGTCTTTTGAACCGCCTTGAGAATCAGGGATGGATTGGTGGTGGCATCTTGCGGTTGAAACTGCGCCAATTGATGAAAATCACCGGTGTCCGCGACCACGGTTGTGAATTGCTTGAGCGCCTCCAACTGATTCATGTCCATCCTTTGCTGTGTTTCAAACTAACCAGCAAGTGTAGAGCGTGAATCCCAGATTGAGAACGAGCCTGCCGACACTCTGTTTGATGGTGCATCAAGGCAAACCCTGCTGAATATGTTCGCTCTCCTATTTATTTGCGGAAATATTCAAGTTTTGCAGCCATTTTGCAAGGTGTGAGGCGCTTCGGTCTTATGCTCGCCTTTTTCTGCACGCATTTATTGCTTCCACCTCATCCGCGCCAATATGCTTGATCGGATTACCGCCTCCCTTCCGTCCCTGGCGCCTGCAGAGCAGCGTGTTGCACGCCTGGTGCTGGCCGACCCGCGGGCCTTCGCGCATCTGCCGGTGCGAGAGCTGGCAGTGCGGGCGCATGTCAGCAAGCCGACGGTGGTGCGCTTTTGTCGCAGCATGGGCTATGACGGCCTGGCGGACTTCAAGCTCAAGCTCGCGGGCAGCGTCAGCGAAGGCGTGCCCTTCATCCATCGCAGTGTGGACAGCGATGACAAGACCAGCGATGTCATGGTCAAGGTGGTGGACAACGCAGTTGCCGCTTTTCTGCAGTACCGCAATGCGGCCAGCACGGCGGCCATAGAGCAGGCTGCGCAGGCGATTGCAGCGACCTGGCAGACGGGCAAGCGCATCGAGTTTTACGGCGCCGGAAACTCGGGCATCGTGGCGCTGGATGCCCAGCACAAGTTTTTCCGCCTCGGTGTGACAAGTCTGGCCACCAGCGATGGCCATATGCAGGTCATGAGCGCCACCTTGCTGGGTCCGGGCGATTGCGTGGTCATCATCTCGAACTCCGGCCGCACGCGAGATCTGATGGATGCGGCTGATATCGCCCGCAAGAACGGGGCCACCACGATTGCCATCACGGCCAGCGGCTCGCCTCTTGCCTCGGCGTGCCAGGTGCATCTGGCTGCCGATCACCCTGAAGGCTACGACCGCTACAGTCCCATGGTCTCGCGGCTGCTGCACCTGCTCATCATCGACGTGCTGGCGACCTGTGTGGCCCTGCGCATCGGGCCAGCACTGCAGCCGGCGCTGGAGCAGATGAAAAACAATCTGCGCGCCAAGCGCTACACCTGAAGACCTGCAAAGACGCAGCCCGGGACGGGCAGCAGCGAAGGCTCGAATGCTCTTTTAATAGGAGCTTATATCGCTCTATTGATAAACATTTCAGATGCAAAACATATTGAATTCGTTTGTGAGTAGGCGATGACAGCTATCAAAAATAAAGCCCATGCGGCCAGGAGCTGCATGGGCTTTGTTGCGGGCGGGCGCTTGCCTGCGGCTTCCGTGCTTACTCCTGCACGATGGAGGAGGGGTGGTTGGCCAGGGGCTTGACCTTGATCTGCATATAGGGGAACAGCGGCAGGCCGCTGAGCAGGCTGTGCAGCTCGTCATTGCTCTGGACATCGAAGATGCTGACGTTGGCGTATTCGCCCACCACGCGCCAGATATGGCGCCACTTGCCTTCGCGCTGCAGCTTTTGCGAGTATTCCTTCTCGTCCTGCTTGATCTGCGCGACCAGGGCGGGGTCCAGCGAGTGGGGGATCTGGACAATCATTTCGACCATGAACAGCATGGGTTCTCCTAGGTGAGGATGTGAACGGAAAAGCGGAAAAAGAACGTCGGCGACCAGTTACAGGTGCGGCCAGATCAGCATGGTGCTCGCGTAGATCACGCCGACCAGCATCATGGAGACCACGGTATAGCCCATGATGTCCTTGAGCTTGAGCTTGGACAGCGCCAGGGCCGGCAGGATCCAGAAAGGCTGCACCAGGTCGTTCCAGCCATTGCCCAGCATCACCGACATGGCGGTCTGGGCCTGCGAGGCGCCCAGGGTCTTGGCCGCGTCGATCATGAACGGGCCCTGCAGCACCCAGTGGCCGCCGCCCGAGGGTGCGAAGAAGTTGATCACGAAGGAGCTGATCAGCCCCCACAGCGGCAGCGTGTGCTCGTTGGCGATGCTCACGAAGATGTGGGCGATGGACTCCACCAGGCCCGAGCCATGCATGATGGCCATGATGCCTGCGTAGAAGGGGAACTGCAGGATGATGCCGCCGATGGTCTTGACGCCCTCATTGACCTTTTCCACATAGAGCATGGGTGTCTTGAGCAGCAGCACGCCCAGGAACAGGATGAAGAAGTTGATCATGTTCAGGTCGAGGTTGCCGCCCTTGACGAAGTGCAGCACCACATAGGCCATGCCGCACAGGCCGATCAGCAGATTGAGCACGCGGCTGTTGTTCAGGCGGTAGGCCAGGGTCTTCTGGTCGCCCAGCAGGTCGTGGCCTGCGCCGCCCTTGCCTTCGTCAGCGGCCATGGCGGGGTCCAGCTCCACGATCTTCTCGCCGGCCTTGGGGTGCATGGCAGCGTTGAGCAGCGGCAGGGCGATGAGCACGGCCAGACTGGTCAGCAGCATGGGTGCCGAGAAGATGGTCTGCGTCAGCGGGATCAGGCCCATGCTGCTCTCGAAGGTGTGACCCTTGGTCGAGATCAGCACCGGAATCGTGGCCGAGAAGCCCAGGCTGTACATGGTGAAGCCGGTATAGGCCGAGGCGATGATCAGCGGATAGTGAACGCCCTTGACCTTGAGCGCCAGCTTGCGCGCCATGATGCCGCCGATCACCAGGCCGAAGCCCCAGTTCAGGTAGCTGCCCACGCAGCCCACGATGGTGGCCACGATGATGGCCTGGCGCGGCGTGTGCACGTGGCTGGCGATGCGGTCCAGGAAACGGTTGACCAGGGGCGCGGCCGCCAGTACATAGCCCATGACCAGGATCACGGCCATCTGGGTGGTGAAGGCCAGCAGGCTCCAGAAGCCCTTGCCCCAGTCCTCGACGACCAGGTTGACGGGCCGGCTTTCCACGGCAAAGGCCAGGACCATGGTCAACAGGGTCAGCAGGATGGCGAAGACAAAGGGGTCGGGCAGATACTTGCGCATCAGCTCGGTGAAGAAGGCGGTGATTTTCGACATGGGTGCCGGTCTCCGGGGTTGGAATGGTTTGTGGGGAGAGGAAGGCGCCTGCGCCGTGGGGCGCAAGGCTGGAGCGTGGTTCTGCTCAAGCGGCCGGCAGGGCTCGCGTCAGAAACGCCGAGCCAGGGCCGTCCCGCAGCGTGGGCGTCGTCCCCCTCCCGCGCAGCGAGAGAAGGGGGGAGGCCGCACTGCGGCTCAGGGGGTGTTCATACGGAGGCCACGCCGACGGTCATGCCGCCGCAGACATAGAGCACCTGTCCGGTCACGAAGCCGCTGCGCTCGTCGAGCATGTAGGACACGGCATGGGCCACGTCTTCGGGTGTGCCCACGCGCTTGACGGGCACGGACTGGATGATCTTTTGCGTGCGCGGTGCATCGGGCGGGTTGGCCTTGTCGAACAGCTCGGTGCGGATGGGACCGGGGCCGATGGCGTTGGCCGTGATGCCCCATTGGCCCAGCTCCAGCGCCCAGACGCGGGTCATGCCGATCAGGCCGGCCTTGGTGGCTGCGTAGGCGGTGCGCAGGTCCTTGCCCAGCGCGGCGCGCGAGGACATGTTGACGATGCGCCCGAACCCCGCCTCCTTCATGCCGGGCAGCAGGGCCTGCATGCACTGGAAGGCGCAGCGCAGGTTCAGCGAGACGGCCAGGTCGAACTCTGCCAGGGTCTGGGACCCGGCGTCATTGGGCACGACCACGCCCACGTTGTTGATCAGGCGCGTGATGGGCCCGCCCTCCAGGGCCAGGCGCAGGGCTCGGGCCGTGTCCTCGGCATTGCTGAGGTCGGCCTGGATGCCGCCCGCAACGTGATCAACCACACGGTCGATGATGATGGGCTCGTAGCCGTCGGCACGGCAACGCTCGGCGGCGGCCGCACCGATTCCGGCACCGCCACCGGTGATCAGCACGCGGGGACGGACAGGAAGGGAAGCGTTCTGGGAAGACATGGCAATACTTTCGGACGGAATGCGGGGAAAGGAGGGGCGGCCGGACTGGAGCTAGGCCGCCGCAGGCAGGTGGCTGGTGCCGGCGACATAGGCTTTGCGCCAGCGGGTGATGGACACGCGCTCGAACAGGCCGGCCCGGAAGAAGGGGTCGGACTCTATGAAGGACTGGGCCGCTTCGCGCGTGTCCAGTTCCACCACGTACAGGCCGCCGCCGAGGTCGCTGCCGTCGTCGGCCAGCTTGGCGCCGCAGGCCAGCAGCAGGTGTTTGTGGGTGTCCAGAAAGTCCAGGTGTGCGGGGCGATGGGCCTGACGCACGGCCTGGTGGCCGGGCTTGTCGAAGGTTTCGATGATGAAGGGCATGAAGGCTCCGGTGTTGGGCTCAGACCGTGGCGACCGGTGTGACCGGCGAGGCGATGGCACCCGGCAGGTTCAATGGCGGCGCCGTGAGCAGGAAGCGATGGCGGCCGTGCTCGCGCAGCCAGTGCGCCAGCGGCGTCAGATGCCACAGCTCACCCAGGTGCACGCCCAGCTTGAACAGGCAGTGCTCGTGCAGGGGCAGGGCCGCGCAGCAGGCGGCGCCCGGGCGCGCGGGGAAGGCCTCGACCGCGTAGTTGTCGGTGGCGATGACGGCGATCTGGCTGTCGGTGATCCACTGCAGCAGGCGTGCATCGCGCCCGTCGAGCACGGCGCAGGCGTGTTCCAGCACCTCGGGGTCGGGGTTTTTGTGCATATCCAGCACGCGCTGGGCAAAGCCTGTGTGCAGGCACAGCATGTCGCCGGGTTCGATCTGCACGCCGTCGGTGGCGATGACCTGCATCAACTGCTCGTAGCCGACCAGGGTGCGGGCGTCGCCGAAATGGGCGCGCAGGTCCACCATCACTCCGCGGCCCTGCACGCCGTTGCGGGCCATGCCTTCAATGCCCAGGGCCTTGGCGCAACTGGTGCTGGCGCTGTCGTCAAGGCGCGCGGGAATGCCGGTGCCGCTCAGCTCGGCGGGGCCCACGATGTCGACGCCGGCGGCAAAGCCGTTGTAGTAAAGCGGCTCGGGCAGGCCGTCGCCATTGGCATCGAACAGGGCGCCCACGTGGGCCAGGCCGTCCCACTGCGTGGAGTACTGCAGCGAGAGGATGACCATGTCGTCCGAGAGCACATCGGTGCGGCCCGGCTCCAGCTCCTGCAGCAGGCAGTTGAAGTTGACGCGGCCCTTGCGCTGCAGCGGGCGCAGCACGGGCGGCTTGCGGTTGGGGTTGAGGGCGCTGCCGCCCGGGTAGTCCAGCGGCAGGCTCAGCGCAAAGCGCTGGCCGGTCTGCACTTCGGCCGCACCTTGGCGGACTTTTTCAGGGGTCAGCAGGTTCAGGCGGCCGAGCTGGTCGTCTTCACCGAAGTCGCCCCAGGTCGAGCCTTGGGGGCGCTGCTTCCAGCGGCGGGAGCGAGTGGACATGGCAGTCTCCGTATCACAGGCTGTGGCGGCCGCTGCCGGATGCGGGCAGTCGGTCGTCGCGGCGTCGGTCAGTGCTGGCGCGCAAAGCCGGCCAGGGCTTGCTCGAAGGCCTCGGGTGCCTCCAGGTTGGATAGGTGCGAGGCCTGCAGCTCGGCCAGCTGCGAGCCGGCGATGGCGGCCTGCATGGCCTGGGCATCGGCCACCGTGGTCACGGGGTCCTGTGCGCCGGCCACCAGCAGAGTGGGGGTGGCGATGCCGGCAATCGCAGTGCGCAGATCTTCGCGGGCCAGGGCTTCGCAGCAACTGGCATAGCCCTCGGGCGCGATACCTGCGATCCAGCCCTGGGCGCGCTGCACCACGGCGGGCTGGGCAGCCGCGAAGCCCGGCGTGAACCAGCGGCCGGGCGATGATTCGGCCAGGGCCAGCATGCCGGCCGCGCCGTTGGCGCGCACCTGGGCGGCACGTTCCAGCCAGGCAGACTCCACGCCGATCTTGGCGGCGCTGTTGGCCACAGTGAGGCTGCGCAGGCGCTGGCCGGCATTGACGCCCAGCCACAGGCCGGTCAGGCCGCCCATGGAGATGCCGCAGAAATGCGCCTGCTGCACCTGCAGCGCGTCGAGAATGGCCAGCACGTCACGGCCCAGCTGCTCGACGCTGTAAGGGCCGCTGCTGCAGACACTGGCACCATGGCCGCGCGTGTCGTAGCGCAGCACACGAAATTCGCTGCGCAGGGCAGCTGCCTGCGCGTCCCACATCTCCAGCGTGGTGCCCAGGGAGTTGGAGAGCATGAGCACGGGAGCGTCGGCAGGGCCTTGCAGATCAATGCGGAAATCGCCGGTGGCGGTGGAGAGGAGAGAGGTGGTCATACAGGCTTGCAGACGATGCGTGAAATAGAGCGCGCAGCAGCGCATGAAACTGGCGTGGACCAAGCCAGGGACAGCGAGAAAGGGCCTATGCCGGCCGGGCCGCCCCGCAGCGGGGGCTGCCCCAGCGAGGCTGTCGTCCCCCTCCCGAAGGAGAGGGCGCCGTGCCACGGGGGAAGCCGCGCAGCGGCTCAGGAGGAGTGTTGGATCTCAGACGCTGGCGCCGGAGTCCTTGACGACCTTGCCCCACTTCTTGGCTTCGGCGTCGATGAACTTGGCAAAGCCTTCCTGGGTGTCGATCACGACTTCTCCGCCCTGGTCGTTGATCTTCTTGATCACGGCGGGATCCTTGAGCACCTTGGCGATGGCGGCATGCAGCTTTTGCTGGATGTCGGCCGGTGTCTTGGCCGGAACGAAGAGACCGAACCAGGAGGTGGCCTCATA